>DVLD01000177.1 GCA_018715725.1 Candidatus Aveggerthella excrementigallinarum | reverse complement strand
GCCTTCGGAGAGCAGCTCGTCAGCCTGGGTGCCGCCCGCCTGGATGACGGCGTCGTAGGCCGGATAGAGTGCAAACGCCCAGTACGCCATGAGCACGGCGAACAGCACGATGGCGCAGACGAAGGGCACCTTGGCGTGCTTCAGGAACGTCGCACGGTCCGTGTGGCCCCACGAAAGCAGCGGGCAGACCGCGAGGATCAGGCAATACACGATGCCGATGGGGCGCGCGATGGCGTTGTACGTGCCCGTCGAGACGCTCATGCCGCCGAACGGCAAGAACGAGGGCAGCGCGCTCGCCACAGTAAGGTACGTCAGCAGCAAGGTGAAGACCACCATGATGACGTTGTTGAAATAGTACGCGGCGTTCTTGGACGCCATGGTCTCGATGTCGTCGTCAGCGGCGAAGCTCTTCCACCGCAGCGCCAGGCCCACGACGCCCGCGATGACGGACACGACGATCAGGCCGCCGAACAGCTCGAGCGAGATCGGGTCGCCCGAGAAGGCGTGCACCGACTGCACGATGCCCGAGCGCGTGATGAACGTGCCCACCACCACGAACGAGAAGCTCAGGCACGCGCACATGACGCTCCAGCGCTTGAAGCCGCCGCGCTGGCGGTAGACCGTGAAGCTGTGGATGAGCGCGAGCGCCATCATCCACGAAAGCAGGCTGGCGTTCTCCACCGGGTCCCAGCCCCAATAGCCGCCCCAGCCGAGCACGACGTACGCCCACACGGCGCCAAGGCCGATGCCCACGCCCAGGAACAGCCAGCTGAACATGGCGTACCGCTGCGCGCGGCGAACCCACGCGTCGGAGGGGTCGTTCACGATGAGCGCGGCGATGGCGTAGGCGAACGGGATGGTGAGCCCCGCGTAGCCCACGAAGAGCGTGGGCGGGTGGATGGCCATCGCCCAGTGCTCGAGCAGCGAGTTCATGCCCCACAGCTTCGCGGCGCCGCGAAGCTGCCCGTTCGCGTCGAAATACTGGGCCTCGGTCGCGGCGAAGGGCATGTTGCTCTCGGAGAACAGCGAGACACTCACGAAGGCGAGCAGGACGACGTTGCTCACCAGAAGCGCGGTGCCGTCAAGCCGCTCGTGCGTGCGCAGGACGCGCGCGGCGACCACGGCGTTGAACGCGGAGATGAGCCAGCCCCAGAACAGCAGCGATCCCTCGCGGCCTGCCCACAGGCCGGAGACGCGGTATAGGACGCCCAGGGCGCCTTCCGCGTGGCTTTGGTTCTCGAGCACGTAGCGGATGGTCACGTCCTCGGTCAGGAAGCAGAAGACGAGCAGGCCGCAGCAGAACGTGAGCGCCGCCGCCGCCAGGACGGAGCCGACCGCGCCCGCCCATGCGGCGGTCTCGGAGCCGGACGCGCGCCCGCGCGCGGCCAGGACGGAGCTCGCGACAAGCGAGCCAATCGAGACGACGATCGCAGCAAGGGCGACGACCATGCCGAAGAGGCCGAACACTGCCATGCTAGTTGCCCTCCTCGATCGCCACGTCGGTCGCGTTGAAGCGGCCGTCGCCGCCGAGCGAGCCCTGAATCACGACGGAAGTGCCGTCCTGCACCTCTTCGGGCAGCGCGTCGTCGAAGGCGATGGGGACTTCCTGCGAAGCGTCGGCGGCGTCGACGACGACGAAGCGCTCGTCGGAGCCGGCGGACACGAGGGTGCCCTCCTTCACCACGCCCGTGATCTTGACGGTCTTGTCCTGGATGTCCGCCCCGTAGCCCAACAGCTGGCCGATGCCGAGCGCGTCGGTGGCGCTCTCGTACTTCGAAGGGCACTTCGTGACGAGCTCGCTCGCGTTGAGGACGAGCCCGCCGTCGTCGGACAGGCGGCCGGTGCAGATGGCGGTCACGCCGTTGCCGAACGTGGAGGACGCGGCGCCTTCGTAACGGACGGCGAGCGTCTGCGAGGGGTCCCCTGCCGGATCGTAGATGGAGAACGCGAGCACGCCCCCTTCGGTGGAGTACGAGTTGTCGACCACGTTGCCGGTCACCTGCACGCGCTCCCCCGAGCCCGAGCCGCCGAGCGCGTCGGCGATGGACAGCGAGCGCGCCGAGCCGCCGCTTCCCACGACGGCCAGCACGATGGCCAGCACGACCACGATGACGCCGGTCACCACGACCAGGCGGCGCTTCATCTGAGCGTTCAAATCCAAGCTCCTCTCACAACCTGCGCCCTGCAGGCCCCACAGCGCGACGCTTCCCTGCGCCGCTTTAGCCAAGGCATAGTACAACAGTTAGCAAGCTACAAAAGTAGCAGAAGTTGTCCATCACCCACTAGGGGTGAATCCCGCGTTTTCCCACACGAAAGCGGGCGCCTTCCCGGCTCAGGCCGCGTGCGCGCGAAGGCCCGCACGGCCGGGCTCCCTGAAAGCCGACCGCGCGGGCCTCATCCGGTCGCGTGCGCCGCTATTCGATGATGGACGCGCGCTGCACGTCCTCGCCCTCCTTCGCGGGCGCGGGGCCGTCCTCGTCTTTGTCGCGGTCGGCGTCCACGGCGTCGATGACGATGGGGTCGTTCACCGACTCGCGCGCTTCGTCCGACTCCTGGAGGGCGGACTTGAGCGATTCGGAGTCCTCGTTGTTCATGGGCATGAGGAAGTACGCGTCGCCGCCGATGAAGATGGGCGTGAACGGCACCGGATCCTGGTCGAAGCCCAAGGCGTCGCCGCGCTCCACCCCCTGCTCGCTGGAGCGCGCGTCGTACTTCGCCTTCAGCGCGGCGATCTCGGCCTCGAACTCGCCCTGGGCCTCGCTGCGGACGCGCTTGACCTGTTCTTTGGTCTCGTTCTTCCAGCGGTTCTTGCGCCAGGCGTAGTAATTGGCGTTGTAGCGCATCTGGATGAGCTCGAGCACGATGCAGAAGACCATGGCGAAGTAGACGATGACCTTCTCGAGCGGCATGTGGATAAGCTCGATGCCGGTATGGAAGCCCGCGGCGTCGATGACGAGCAGGCAGCCGATGGCCACGATGAACGTGAGCGCGAGCATCTTCATCTCCGGATGGCCGTTGATGAAGTTGGAGATGGGGTCGATGAACGCCATCATCATGAACACGGCGAGCATGACCGCGATGATCATGATGATGAGGTGGTCCGCCATGCCCACGGCGGTGATGACCGAGTCGATGGAGAAGACGACGTCCATGACCATGATGGTGCCGACCGCCTGCGGCAGGCCGATCATGTGCAACGCCTTGTGCTCCTCCGAGTGCGATGCCTTGACCTCGGTCAGGCGCAGCATGTCGACGACTTCGGAGATGCCCTTGTAGATAAGGTAGGCGCCGCCCGCCAAGAGCACGAGGTCGCGCACGGAGAAGCCGTGGCTGTACGAGCCAAGGTCGATGGTGAACAGCGGGTTGGTCATGTGCACGAGGAAGGAGGCGAAGCTCAGGAAAATGATGCGCATGACGAGCGCGCCGCCCAGACCGAGCTTGCGGCCGATGTGCTGCTTCTCGGGAGGCAGGCGGTTCGTCGTGATGGAGATGAAGACCAGGTTGTCGATGCCCAGCACGATTTCCAAGAATATGAGCGAGATCATGGTGATCCATGCCTCCGGCGTGGTGAATACTGCCAAGTCCACGGTGGCGCACCGTCCTTTCACGATCGTTCGATTCCGCGTCCGATGGGAAGGGAGCACAAAAAAAGACCCATGGCGCAAGCCATGAGTCTCGTCGTTCAAGACACGCCAGGCGAAAAGCCAGGATGTTGACGGGCCACATGCCGAGGCATGCCGACTACTCCCTCAATCAAAACGTGCAAGCATCGTAGCAAAGCTCCCGACGTGGCGCAATGGTATACTGGCGTGTTGAGCATTGATGTAACCCTTGCGTCATCTTGCACGATGGCGCGGAGAAGCAGGAGCGGAAGGCGCAGCCCGCCGTCCGCTCCCCTGCTGCGGGCGCGGCTCCGCAGCGCGCTCGGCGAGAGCGCCGAGCGCCCCGAACGAGGAAGGAAATCCCCATGTCCGACGCCCCCAAGCACGCTAAGCACGCCGCCCCCGCGGGCGACGGCGCGAACGGCAAGGGCTTCGAGCTTTCGCGCAGCGTCAAAGGCGGGAGCGGCCTGGCGCGCGGCGGCGCCCATGCCGTCAAGCCCGAAGTGCTCTCCGACAAGCCGACCGTCGTGCAGAAGCTGCATGATTTCGCTGAGAACCGCAACCCGTACACGCCGCCCGAGCGGCTCTACACCGACCGCTCCGCCGAAGGCGTCTCGCGCCTTGACGGCACCGCGCTCTCCCGACCCTTCGACCTCACCATGCCGGTGAAGATCGTCATGGGCGTGGCCGTGGCGGCCGCGGCCATCATCGGCGGCATGGCCGTCTTCAACACGGCGGACACCGTGCTCAACGCCGAAGCGCGCAGCGAGGCTGCCGTGGGAGAGGTGCTCTCGCGCGAGGTCTCGCTCGACTTGCCGGTGCTGAAGGACATCGCGCTCGCCGACGACGCGACCATGCGCGCGACGCTTGAAGCGGGCGGCGCCGCGCTCATTGACGTGAAGGACATGTCCGCGACGGGCGGCCTGAGCGTCGCAAAGCTGCCGGCGGACGTCGACCCGGTGGCGGTGCTCGCCCTGTGGGCGGGCACCGGCAGCGTGTCGGCCTCGGACGCGGCAAGCGCGCTGCACGGCGCATGGTTCTTGAGCGTCGAGCGCGAGGACTACGTGAGCATGACGCTTCGCTTCGCCGATTTCGACAGCAGCGACGAAGCGGCGGCGCTTGCCGCCGCCGTGACCGCGGAAGGCCTCGACGGCACCCAGAATAGCGAGGTTTCCGAGGATTCCTCGGGAAACCTCATCCAGACCGGCGCGGTGGACGCGGGCGGCGTCATGTTCAACTGGCAGGTGTCCGTGTGCCCGCTCAGCGAAGTGTTCCCAGTTGACGGCATGCCGAGCTCGGCCACGTACGTGGGCGTCCGCCTCACCCAGCAGGCTGCGTAGCGCCCCGCGAGAACGCCGGAGCAATTCCTCCCCGCACGAAAAACGAGGGCCCGAAGCGCGCGCTTCGGGCCCTCGCGTCAGTATGCCATGTGAAGCGGCGTTACTCGCCCGCCTTCACCACCAGGACATCGCAGCGCAGATTGCGGATAAGGTACGTGCTGACGCTGCCCACGAACACGTAAGCGACCTTGGAAAGCCCGCGCTCGCCGCAGAGCACCAGATCGGCGCCGTACGGCTCGATGAGCTTATGATGCAGCGTGTCCGTGATCTGGCCCGCGTCCACCTGCACGGTCACGCGCGGGATGCTCGGATTGTTGCGCGCCTCCTCCAGCACGTCCGCCAGCTGGTTCTCGAAGCGCTCCTGCACCTCGCGGCACAGCTCGCCCATGTCGATGCCGGTGGCCTCCACCGGGACGGCGTCGACGACGTGGCCGAAGCAGAGCTCGGCTTCGTTGTCGGCAGCGAGCATCATGGCCTTGCGGGCCACTTCGAGCTGCATCTCGGAACCGTCAAGCGCGGCGAAGATCTTCTTGTACACGTTTGCCATCTTTGCCTCCTCATACGTGGTCGGTCCTTGCGGGCCCCGCCTTAGGAGATCGAAGTCACCTCGTAGCCGGCCTCCACGACAGCCGCCGCCAACACGTCGTCGGCAACGTCCTTCGACAGCGAGACCGTCGCGCGCTTGCCATCGAGGTCCACCTCGGCGATCACGACGCCCTCGACGCCCTCGAGCGCCTTCTTGACGTGCGCGACGCAATGCTGGCACATCATTCCCTCGACTCCGATCGTCTTCTCCATGATACCAGTCTCCTTTCCGTTGTCCGCACAGCAATCCTTCGCCGGTGCGGTGGTTTCTTCAATGGCGCCGGATTCCTGGCCGGCGTTTTGTGCAGGCCGCACAGACACGCCCGTCGGGAGGGACGGTTTCCAACGGCGCAAGCGCAAGGCGTTCGCCACGACGCACACCGAGCTGCAGCTCATCGCCGCCGCGCCGATCATGGGATTCAGCGTGAACCCCACGCCCGAGAGCACGCCCGCCGCCACCGGGATGCACACCGCGTTGTACACCAGCGCCCAGAACAGGTTCTGTTTGATGGTGCGCATGGTGGCGCGCGAGAGTTGGATGGCGGCAGCGACGTCGAGCAGGTCGGAGCGCATGAGCACGACGTCGGCGGACTCGATGGCGATGTCAGTGCCGGCGCCGATGGCGATGCCCACGTCAGCGCGGGCGAGCGCGGGCGCGTCGTTGATGCCGTCCCCCACCATGGCCACCGCGCCCTGCGCGGACAGCGTGCGCACCTGCCGCTCCTTGTCGCCCGGCAAGACGCCCGCGATCACCTCGTCCACGTCAACCTGGCGCGCAATCGCGCGCGCGGTGCGCTCGTTGTCGCCGGTCATCATGACCGTGCGGACACCCAAATCGTGTAGCGCGCCCACGGCGGCGGCGCTCGTGGGCTTCACCGCGTCGGCCACGGCAATGAAACCGAGCAGCGTCCCGTCCGCTATAACGAACAGCGGCGTCTGTCCCGCGTCGGCGCACTGCTCGGCCGCACGGCGCACCGCCGCGGCGTCGATACCGCAGCGCTCCACCATGCGGACGTTGCCAACGCTCACGTCCCGACCGTCCACGACCCCGGACACGCCCTGCCCTTCGTGCTGGACGAACGACGACGCCGCGAACGTCGGAGCGTCGTCAGTCTGCGCGCGCTCGCACACCGCGCGCGCGAGCGGGTGCTCCGACCTCCCTTCCAGCGCGGCGGCCAGGCCAAGCATGGTGGGCGCATCGGCGCCCGGCGCGGCGTGCACGGCCGTGACCTGCGGCACGCCCGTCGTGATCGTGCCCGTCTTGTCGAGGACGACGGTCTTCACCGCGTGGGCCGTCTCGAGCGCCTCGGCGGACTTGATCAGGACGCCATGGGTCGACCCGCGCCCCATGCCAACCATCACCGCCGTGGGCGTGGCGAGCCCCAGCGCGCACGGGCACGAGATCACGAGCACGGACACGCCGTGGACGAAAGCGGTCTCGAACCCCGCGCCGAGCACGATTGCCCACACAAGAAACGTCACCAGCGCAATGCCGATGACCACCGGCACGAACACGCCGGCGATCTTGTCCGCCACCTTCTCGATCGGCGCCTTCGTGGACGTCGCGTCGTCCACAAGGCGCACGATGCCGGCAAGCGCGGTGTCCTGCCCCACGCGGTCCGCGCGCATCGCGATCCAGCCGGAGCGCACGATGGCCGCTCCCGTGACCTGCGCGCCCGGCGCCTTGTCGGTCGGCACCGACTCTCCTGTGATGATGGACTCGTCGACCGTCGCGAACCCCTCGACGACCGTCCCGTCGACGGGGATGCTCTGGCCGGTGCGCACGATGAGGACATCGCCCACGCGAACGTCCTCGCTGGGCACTTCCCGCTCCTCTCCCCCCTCGCGCCGCACCGCGGTCTTCGGGGCGAGGTCGATCAGCTGCGCGAGCGCGTCGGTGGTCTTCCCCTTCGCGCGCGCCTCGAAGTATTTTCCCAGCGTGATGAGCGTGAGGATCATCGCCGCCGAGTCGAAGTAGAGGCTCATGGACGCGGCGTGGGCCGCGGCGACGTCGCCCGCGCCGAGCGCGTAGCCCATGCGGTAGATCTCGTAGACGCCGTACAGCGTGGAGGCGCTCGAGCCGAGCGCGATGAGGGAGTCCATGTTCGGCGCGCCGTGCGCGAGCGTGGAGAAGCCCACGCGGAAGAACTTGAAGTTCACGAACACGATGGGAAGCAGCAGCAGGAACTGCGTGAACGCCCACGGAAGGAGCGCGGCGTCTCCCGCAAGAAACGCCGGCTGCGGCCACCCGAGCATGGGCCCCATGGAAAGGTAGAAGAGCGGGAGCAAAAACGCGAACGAGACGACCAGCCGCAGCCGCACGGTGCGCGCCTCTTTCGCCGCGGCGTTCGCCGGGGCCGACGCCGCGCGCGCTGCCATGCCCGGAGCGCTTGAGGACGGCCCGCTGCCGCTCGGGCGCGGAAGCGCACCGTAGCCTGCCTTCTCAACGGCCGAGACCACCGCAGCCTGCACGTCGGGCGTGCCGTCGTAGTCCACCTCCATGCTGTTCTTGAGCAGGTTGACGGCGCACGACCGCACGCCTTCAACGCCCGCTGCGGCTTTCTCCACGCGCGCCGAGCAGGCGGCGCACGTCATCCCCGTCACGTCAAATGTCTGTTTCATGCCAATACTCGATTCCTTTATCGTGCAGTCCGGTGGCGCGTCCTCACGACAGCCGCTTGAACAGGCCCATCACTTCGTCGACGATCTCCGTGTTGCCCTGCTGGATCTGCTCGACGACGCAGGTTTCAAGGTGGTTCTGCAGCACCAGGCGCGAGACGCTTTTGACCGCGGCGTCCACTGCGGCAAGCTGAACGAGCACGTCGCCGCAGTAGCGGTTGTCGTCTATCATCGCCTTCACGCCGCCCAGCTGCCCGATAATGCGGTTAAGCCGCTTCTGCACGTCGGCTTGCAGCTCGGCGCTGCGCGGCGTCGCCTTGTGCCGCGCGCCGCAGCACGCGGTGCCCGCGCGCGCCTCCTCGCCAGACGGCTTCGCCGTCGCGTCGTCTTCCCTCATGGCCATCGTCCTTCAATCCGCCACGTCGTATACCCCCCTGGGGTTTCTTTCACCGCGCTGAGTATATACCCGGAGGGGGTATGGTGCAATCAGAAGCGCGAGGTATTTCTGAAGCTTCGCGACATGTGTCCGTCCAGCTGGTACGATGCTCAAACGCACGGGCGAACGCCCTCCATGAACACGAGAAGGAGCATCATGGCGATTAACTACCAGAAGGCGAAGTTCACCGCATCGTACGGCACGTCGGCGCAGCTGCCCGACTCCGTGCGACCGGAAGTCTCGTTCGTCGGGCGCTCCAACGTGGGCAAGAGCTCCATCATGAACAAGATCTTCAACCGCAAGAACCTCGTGAAGGTGTCCTCCACGCCGGGCAAGACGCGCTCCATCAATTTCTTCGAGTGCGACTGGGTGGACTTCGTCGACCTGCCGGGCTACGGCTACGCGAAGGTCGCCAAGACCGAGAAGGACCGCTGGGCGGAGCTCATGGGCGTCTACTTCGGCGACGACCGCCGTTTCGCGCTCGTCGTCTCGCTCATCGACATCCGCCATCCCGCCTCCGCGCTCGACGAGCAGATGATCGCGTACCTCAAGCGCTTCGACTTCCCGTTCATCGTCGCGTTCACGAAAGCCGACAAGCTCGGTCGCAATGCGCTGAACAAGCAGATGGCGGCGCTGCGCAAGCAGCTGGACGTGCCCGCCGACCGGACGGTGCTCACCTCGTCGTTCAAGGGCACGGGCATCAACGACCTGCGCAAGCTCATCGAGGAAGCCTGCCACGCGGAAGTGGACGCCACCAAGCTCGCGCGCGCCGAGGCCGCCGCCCAGGAGGACGAAGAGCGGTAAGAGCGCAGGGAGGCTGCCGCTTCCCCGCAACAAGGCAATAGGCATGGCAAACGAAAGGCCCGGCGTGCAACCGGGCCTTTCGTTCGCCATGCGCAGTCAGGACCGTGCGCAGTCGCGCTAGAAGCCGAGCAGCGTGAGCGCGATGCCCACGATGACGCCGCACCCCCACAGCGCCGCGGCGATCGCGCAGTTCCGCCCGAGCGGGCGGCTGGTGCGGAACAGGACGAGCAGGCCCACGCCCGCGCTCACGAGCAGGCCGGCCATCATGGCTCCCAGACCGAGCGCGCCTTCCAGGTACAGCTGCGTGATGGTGACCGACGCGGCGCAGTTCGGAATCAGGCCCACGAGGGAAGCGGCCAGCACCGAGAGGAGCGGGCTTGCGCTCATGAACTGGGCAAGGGCGTCCTCTCCCACCGCGTCGATGACGATCTCGAGCGCGAAGGACACCAGGAGGATGAACACGGTCACCTGCAACGTGTGCCGCAGCGCGGAGCCCACCACCGAATGATGCTCCTCGCAGGCGCAGTGCTCTTGCTCGCACAGCTCGTGGATATGGAACTTGCGGTCTCCGTCACGGTGCAGGCGGCGCAGCATGAAGTCGACGAGCAGGCCCGCCGCGCACGCAATGGCCACCTTCGCCAGCAGGATGCCCAGCATGAAGCCGACCGGCACCTGCTCGGCAATGAAGAGGGGCACCATCTCGTCTGACGTGGAGAGGAAGACCGCCAGCAGCGTGCCCACCGTGATAACGCGGCCGGCGTACAGCGTGGACGCCGCCGCAGAGAACCCGCACTGCGGCACGACGCCGAGCACCGCGCCGACGAGGGGGCCGGCCTTGCCCGCTTTCTGCATCGCCGCCTCGGCCTTGTCCCCCGCCTTGTGCTCGATGGCCTCCATGGCCAGGTACGTCACGAACAGAAAAGGGACCAGGCGCAGCGTGTCCCAGAACGCGTGCTCGAGCGCATGCGAGGCCAGATGTAGAATCTCCTCCACGGGCTGCCTTCCTTTCGAATCGTGTCCGCGCGGCCCGTCGTCCGCCGAAGCGGCGGCATCCGGGCGCGCAAGCCGGTTATTCTAGCCCGAAGTCGGCATAATGTCACGCATGGTTTACTTTTGCACGATTTCTGCACTCCTCAGCAGGAAGCGCACGCACCCGGCAGGTCGTCCGCGAACGCCGCCACCGCGCGCGCGAAGGCTGCCGGGTCGTCCAGCATGCAAAAATGGCCGCAACCCTCCAGCTCGCGCAGCGGGACGCCCGCCCGCTGCGCCCACGCGCGCATGGCGCGACGCGTCTTGTTCAGCCGGTCGCGCGCGCCGCACGCCAAGAAGAGCGGACAAGCTGGACTCTGCGGCTCGGCCATGCGCTCCACGTAGCGCACGAGCTCGCCGTCCGCCAAGGAGACCAGGCGACACAGGCCGAGCGCGTCCGTGCGCGCGAAGATCTCATGCAGCGCCTCCCGCCCGGCGGCGGTGGCCGCCAGCTCTTTCGCCATGCCGCCGGCCAAGCCGCGCACCGAGCGCTCTTCGTAGACGCGCAGCGAGGTGGCGGAGCGCTTGAGCGCGAACCGGTCGAACGCCGAGTACGCCCGCGCGTCGAGCGGCGCGGCGTCGGCCACGAGCAGGCCGGACGCGGCGTCGGGATACCGCACCGCCAGCGCCTGGGCGACGGCGCCCCCGATGGAATGCCCGACCACCAGGGCGGGGCGGGCCAGCTCAAGCCGCATGATCTCCGCCACGTGGTCGGCCGCGCGATCGTAGTGGAACCCCTCGTAGGCACGCGATGCGCCGTGGCACGGCAGGTCGACGAGCACAAGCGGCGCGTCGACCGCGAGAAGCGGCACGACGCCGTCCCACTGGGTCGAGTCGGCGGCGCGGCCGTGCAAGAGCACGAGAGGAAGCGATCCTGCGCCCGGGCGCACGCGGTACGCGACCGGGCCGTACGCCGTCTCTAGCCGCTTTGACTCCATGCACGCCGCCTTTCAGCCCCATCCTCGCGCGCCTGCACGCGCGCGGGGAAACCGTTTACGCATCCCCGGATATTCCCGCAAGGCCCCGACGCCCGCAAGGACGCAGGAAATGCAACCGTTCGCTCGATTATATACGCCACGCTGGCGGCAGCGCGCCCGCCATCGCGACCAGCCCTGCCCCACGCAGCTCACTGCGCGCTTGCCGCGCCTTCCACGTACTCGTGCATGTAGTCCAGGATCTCTTGGCGGGAGTGCAGCCCGGTCTTCGCGTAGATGCGGGTGATGTGCGTGTGCGCCGTGGTGGTGGAAATGTGCAGCTTCTCCGCCACGCGCTTCTGCGTCATGCCCGAGGCGTACAGCGAGAGCACCTCCACCTCGCGCTCGGAGAGCAGGAACTGGCGCCCCATGGCCTGCGCGTTGTGGCACATGAGCGCCTCGCGCATGTCCTTCAAGCCCGAGTCGCCCTCCAAGCCGAGAATGCGGTCGAACGTGCGCGGGGCCGCGTCCGATGCGGCAGCGCGCACGGCCACCGCATCGCCAGAGGCGCCGTCCGACGCGGCGGCGTGCTCGGCGCGCAGCTCCTCGCGAGCGGAGAACGCCGCCACCTCGATGAGCTTCACGAACACGAACTGCGCCGAGATGAGCAGCGTGAGGCTCACGATCGTGCCCGCCAGGTGGCTGTCGGAAGCGTAGCCCACGCCGAGCGCGAACGGCACGAAGCGGCCGATGGTGCGCGCGCCGATCCACAGGCACCAGACCACGATGCCGTAATAGAAAGGATCGCGCGTGCCGTACGTCATGAACGCGATGATGCTGTGCCATACGAACGCGCTCATGACGGAGTTGAGCGTGGTCACGAGGGCGGCGCCGTACGAGAGGTTCCCGTGGAACGCGCAGTACAGCACGAGCGCCACCGCGGCGAGCAGCTGCATGATGACCCACACGCCCACGGTCATGGCGTCGCCCTTCCCACGCAGGACGGCCGCCAAAAGACCGAACAGCACGGCCTCGGTCAGCACGAACGCCAGGACGCGCCCCTCGAAGGAGAGCACCACGGGCTCGCCGTGCGGGTAGCCGCGCAAGAACCCGACGACAAGAGAGAGTGCCACGATGCCGGCAGCGCAGGCGGACAAAAAGCGCGGACTGGCGAACCCTTGCTGCACGTACGCGAAATGGTCACTCGTGGAGGGCGCGGCGCTGATGCGGAACGCGCTCGTCTCCGATCGCGCCCAGCGCGCGCAGGGCAACTGGCCGAGCGCGAAGGCCGACGAGACGAGGCAGCGAACCTCCTGCGACGGGATGAACGACAAGGCGAAGATGGCGAGCTCGCTCACGCCCAAGGACACGAGGATCATCACCGAGGCAGTGGCCATGCTCGCGCCCCGCATGCGGCGCAGCCAGTACAGCGTGGCCACGGTGGACCCCAACGACACGAGCGCGAGCAGGCTGAACCGCACAAGCGGCGTGTACAGGCCCGCCACCGCCAGGACGACCATGGACAGAACCGCGAGCGCCTGGACCGCCACCGCGGCGAAAAGGACCCGGTTCACCCACGGTTTGCGCACGTGGGCTCTCGTGCGGAACATGACGGCCCCCACGATGAGGAAGACGAGCAGGGTGACGATGTTCGGGCCGTCGGTGAACACACCTTTGTCCGTTCCGACGTACAGGCCGCCGAGCGTGAACGCCGCCCCCACGCGCATGCACGCAAAGCCCATGATGCACGGCCACAGCGGCCGGTAGACCCCGAGCGCACCTGCCAGGCCGCCCGCTTGAGCTGCCTCGGACGAAGGCGACATGGGCTCCGTCCCGTTCTCCCCGTTCGCGCGCTTCACCGCGCACCTCCTTCTTCGCAGGCCCCGCCCGCTGGCAGGCGAGGCCTGCGGGCATCCTGCCGCGGCAGTGCCGCGCTCCCCTCCGAATTCTCCGGGTAATCCTAGCATAATGATACGCAGACGAAGGTGTCATCTCTCCCTCACCTCTAACAGATGACAGCCTTTGACCTGGGAGTTTAATTTTTTCGAAACAATCCTTTCCCGAAAGTTCAACCTCAAAAGAGGACGCGGGGCTACCGCTCGCCCCTATGCTGAAACACGTCCGGCGGGGTTCTGAAGCGTGTGCGAGGGAGGCACGGCGCCCCGGAGAAGACCGGATGAGGGGAGGAATCATATGGCCGTCAACGACGCGCTCGTCTTCGCTACGCTGTCCGCGTGCTTCGGGCCAGTCGACGAAGGAACGTGGGCGGAGACCACCGCCCCGGCCGCGTGGTCCGAGTTCCTCACGGCCGCGCGGCGCCTGCTGCAGGAGGCGCGCCCCCTTTCGGCCGACAGCTCCCCTATCGAGCACGCGCACGTCGCGGCGCCCTTCTCCGAGTATCTGACCGAAGCCGAGGTGAAAGCGCTCTACGCGCCGCCGAGCTTCGAAGAGAAGCGCCAGTTCGCCGCACGGCATTTCACCGGCGGCCTGCCCGCCTCCGCCGTGCCCGTCGAGTCGCTGTACGTCGCGTGGACCGAACGCGAGTGCGCCCTGCCCTTCGCGGAGCGCTCCGGCCTCTACCGCAGCGACGCGGCGCTCTACATGAGCGACCTTCTCGCCTCGCTCGGCTTGGAAGCGCCCTCCGCGCTGTCCGCCTACCCCGACCACCTGTGCGTCGAGTGCGCCGTCACCGCGCACCTGATCGACGCGGGCATGGTGGACGAGGCGTGCCAGTTCTGGCAGGAGCGCTCGGCATGGCTCACCGACTATCGCGCCCGCCTTCGCCGCATCGGCGACGAGGCGGGATTCTACCTTGCGCTCGTCGACTTGATGCTCGGCGTGCGCGCGGCGCAGCAGTCCTGCGCCGACAACCTGGCACCAAGCGGGCATTCCGCTTGAGCATAGAACCGCTTGAAAGCAAGCAAGACAAAAGAAGGGGGAGGAGATGTCTGACAACGCATTGACCCGGCGCAGCTTCCTAAAGCGGAGCGCGGCCGGAGCGGCCGTCGTGGCCGGCAGCGGATTCGTGGGCTTTTCCGCCTGGGAGCAGGGGCAGCAAGCTCGCGCGGCCGGCACCAAGAAGGCCGTCCACTCGCTGTGCAACTCCTGCTCGTCCAAGTGCGGCTTCACCGCGTACGTGGGCGAGGACGGACGCTTCACGGAGATGGTGGGCGACAAGGACCACCCGTACTGCGACGGGACGCTGTGCGCCCGCGGCTACGGCTACGCGTCCATCGCCTGGTCTGAGGACCGCCTGACGGACCCGCTCAAGAAGAACGACGCGGGCGAGTTCGAAGCCATCAGCTGGGACCAAGCCTACGCCGAGATCGCGGAGAAGGTCCAGTCCATCATCAGCTCCGACGGCCCGCAGGCCCTGGCCATGATCCAGGACCCACGCCCGTCCGGCAGCTACTACACCGCGCGTTTCATGAACGCGCTCGGGAGCGCCAACGTCTACACCCACGGCGTGGCGTGCAACATGTCGAAGAACTCCGGCATGACCCAGGCCATCGGCGCCGCCGATTTCACGGCGGACGTCGCCAACGCCAAGATGGTCATGTTCCTGGGCCGCTCCTATGCCGACGGCATCCGCCCCTCCTCGCTGCACGCGCTGCAGGAGGGCCACGCCAAGGGCGCGCGCTTCGTCATGGTCGACCCGCGCTATAACAACTCCATGCACTTCTGCGACGAGTGGGTGCCGATTCGTCCGGGCACCGACCTCGCGCTCATCCTCGGCATGGCGCACGTGCTCGTGACCCAGGGCACCTACGACACCGCCTACGTCGAGCAGTACACCGTGGGCTTCGAGGACTGGGCCGCGCGCCTGGCCGAGTACACGCCCGAGTGGGCCGCCGAGAAGACCGGCATCCCGGCCGAGACCATCGAGCGCCTCGCCAACGAGATGTGGGAGGCCGCTCCGCAGTCCTGCATCGAGCAGGGCTGGCGCGCCGCCTACGGCTGTGCACACCAGAACTCCGGCGAGACCGCCCGCGCGCTGTGCCTGTTCAACACGCTGCTCGGCTGCTGGGGCCTTGAGGGCGGCGCGTACATGCCCGCCAGCGCCTCGGCCGGCAAGCTCTCCGACCCGAAATTCGCGGCGCCGGCCAAGCCGGCCGACAAGATCCTCGGCCAGGCCGAGTACCCGCTGTCCTCCGGCGGCATGGGCGTGTCCACCTACGCGCTCTCCCAGGTCCCCGAGGGCACGGTCAAGGGCGTCTTCTTCTACCAGTCCAACTGCGTGGCGGGCTACTCCAACCCCGCGCAGCTCACGGAGTTCCTCGCCAGCGCCGAGCTCTCCGTCGCCATCGACGTCCAGCTCACCGAGACCTGCCAGGCATGCCAGTACGTGCTGCCCGACACCTGCTACCTCGAGCGCCTCGAGGTGCCCGAGTTCGTGGGCGGCAAGGTGCCCGTGGTCTCCCTGCGCGACCGCGTGATCGAGAAGGTCCACCCGAACACCAAGCCGGTCGACGAGATCTTCGCCGAGCTGGCCGAGGCCTGCGGCGTGGGCGAGTACTTCCAGTTCACTGTTGACGAGCTGGCCGACGCGCAGCTGCAGACCGTGGGACTGTCCCTCGACGCGCTGCGCGAGGAGGGCACCCACGTCTTCGAGGACAAGGCGCTCAAGTACGCGCTGAAGACCTCCTGGGGCACCGCCGACAAGAAGGTCCACTTCACGAGCGAGGCCTGCGAGAAGGCCGGCTTCCCGGCGTCGCCGGGCTGGCTCGAGCCGAAGGTCACGCCGGGCGAAGGCGAGTTCCGCCTCATCGGCGGCAAGCAGGCCATCCACACGCACACCCAGACGGCCAACATCCCCGCCCTCATGGAGATCACGAAGAAGTACGGCCTCGAGCGCATCTGGATGAACGCCGACGTCGCGGAGCAGATGGGCATCGCCGACGGCGACGAGGTGGAGCTGTCGAGCGAGACGCACACCGGCCGCACGCGCGTGAAGGTGACCCAGCGCATCGAGCCGACGTCCATCTACCTGCCGAGCCACTACGGCTGCTCGGTCCCGGAGCAGAAGACCGCCTACCAGGTGGGCCTGCGCCAGATGGACTTCGTGCCGTTCCACATTGAGCCCGGTTACGGCGGAACGATGTCCCAGGAGACCATCGTCACCGTCAAGAAGGTAGGTGCATGATGACCCGTTACGGAATGCTTATTGACACGACGAAGTGCATCGGCTGCTATGCCTGCCGCACCGCGTGCCAGCGCCAGAACGGCCAGGATCCCGCCGTCGACTACATCCGCTACGAAGAGCGCGAGGTCGGGACGCTGCCGAACGTGGCCTGCGAGACGGTGCCGCTGCAGTGCATGCACTGCGAGGACGCCCCGTGCGTCAAGGTCTGCCCCACCGGCGCCAGCTCCATTGACGAGAACGGCGTGGTGACGGTCGACGAGAACAAGTGCATCGGCTGCAAGTACTGCATGGCCGCCTGCCCCTACCAGGTGCGCGTCCACAACGCCGTCACGGGCGCCGTCGAAAAGTGCAAGTTCTGCCACCACTGGGTCTACGAGCACCCGGAGACCCCGTCCAACACGTGCGTCACCGCGTGCGTGACCGGCTGCCGCATCTTCGGCGACCTGGACGACCCCGAGTGCGAGCTGTCCCGTGCCATCGTCGAGAAGAACGCCCAGCCGATCATGGGCGACCTGACGAAGGCCAAGATCTTCTACGTGAGGTGATGAGAGATGACGTTCGAACCCATTTGGAATTCCCTCATCGCGTGGTACCTGTTCCTGGCTGGCCTTGGCGCGGGCGCGTACATCACGAGCTCGTTCCTCGCCTGGCGCCATCCTGACGCCACGTCGATGCGCAAGATCGGCCACCTGATCGCGCCGATCGCCGTCGCCATCGGCCTCGTGCTGCTCATGTTCGACGCCGAAGCCGGCCTGCACAACCCGCTGCGCTTCTTCTACCTGCTCATGAACCCGGGCTCCGTCATGATGTGGGGCGTCGTGTTCCTCGGCCTGTTCATGGTGGTGTCCATTGTGACGGTCATCCTGGACTTCATGAAGAAGAAGGTCCCGAACTGGCTGGCCATCGTGGGCGTCGTCTTGGGCGCCTGCGTGGGCGCCTACACCGGCGCGCTGCTGGGCGTCGCCCAGACCTTCCCGCTGTGGAACAACGCGCTGCTTCCCGTCCTGTTCCTGGTCTCGGCCATCTCCTCGGGCGCGGCGAGCGTGCTGTTCGTCTCGATCTTCGCGCATGCTGACGAGTTCAACCGCGTGGGCGTGCTCAAGAAGTTCCACTTCTGCCTGCCTATCATCGAGCTTGCGCTCGTGGCCTCGCTGTGCTTCATCACGGCGCAGACCAACCCCGCCGGCGCCGCCTCCGTGGCGAGCATGATCTCCGGCGACTGGGCTGTCGCCTTCTGGCTCGGCCTCGTGTTCGTGGGCCTCGTGCTCCCGACCATCCTTGAGATCCGCTTGCTGTTCTTCAGCTCCAAGGAGTTCGAGGAGTCCCGTCCGGCGCACTACATCAGCGCGTTCTCCGACCTCGGCGTCATGGTGGGCGGCTTCCTGCTCCGCTTGATCGTCGTCATGGCCGCCGTTCCGCTGACCGTGGTGGTCCCGCTCGCGTAACGCGCGCGACCACGGCGCCTGGCCACCGCATCGCGCGGCGGCACCCCGGCGCGGCGCTCTCCTTTCATCCCCTCCCTCCATCCTGTCGCGCCGTGGCGCCCTGAAGGCCCCGCTCCCGTTCGGAGCGGGGCCTTCCTCGTCGAAAGGGCCACCCGCTTCGCCGGGAGGCGCAGCCCTGTCATCTGCCCGCCTGCCCGCGGTGCCCGCCCCGCCGGCGTCGCTCGCTCGCGGCATCCGCCCCGCCGCCACCGCGCGCCGCAGGCAGGCTGACGCCGCCCGCCCCCTCAGGGCGCGGGCGGGCAGGAAACGCCGTCTTTGCCGGTATAATGGCCGAAAAAAGCACGCAGGAGGAACCATGGACATCACCACCTCGATCGAAGACGGCACCGCCCGCATCGCCCTGGCCGGGTCGCTCAACACGAACACCGCGTCCGAGCTGGAACAGGCGCTCGAGCCCCTGTTCGGCACGATAAGCCGCCTGGTGTTCGACTTCACGGAGCTGGAGTACATCTCCTCGGCCGGCCTGCGCGTGCTCATGATGGCGTACAAGCAGGTGGGCGAGATCGAGGTCTCCGGCGCGAGCGACGAGGTGCGCGAGGTCTTCGACATCACCGGCTTCTCCGACCTGTTCTCCATCCGATGAACCGGACGGCACGCGCGGCGGAGGCCGTCCAGCGCTTCGCCGCGGCCCGGCCGCGCGCTTACGCGGCCGCGGCGTTCTTCGGCAGCGCGCTTCTGTACTTCGTCGTGCTCGAGGCGTTCCTGAACATCGACGTGCTCAACGGCGAGACGCAAGTCCGCCCTGCTGCGGGCATGAGCCCCGTGCTCGGCCTGTTCTTCGGCTGGCCGGGCATCCTGGGATGCGCGTGCGCGAACATCGTCTCTGACTTCGTGCACGAGACGACGGACCCCGCGCAGCTTGCCCTCTACGCCTGCATCCAGGTCGTCTACAACGCGCTCCCCTACGTAATCTGGTACGCCGCGCGCAGGAACAGCGCATTCCCCTACCCGCGCCTGGACACAGTCGCGAAAATCGGCGCGTACCTTGTGCTCTCGGTGCTCGACGCCCTGGTGATCACCGCGCTGCTCATGCCGCTCGAAGAGGACGTCATGCAGGCGCTCAACATCCATGCCGTTCGCGCGCTCAACAACGCGATCTTCCTTGTGTACGTGGGCATGCCGCTGCTCGTGGTGCTCGAGCGCTCGCCGCTCGTGCCGCGCGCGTTCCGCCGCGTCGAGGAGCGCGCGCCCTACGACCACCGTCCGCGCATGAACCTCACGCAGCGCCTGCTCGTGGGCACGACGCTCCTGTTCGCCATCGTGCTCGCCGTCTTTATCGCCATCGGGTACGGCAGCTACTTCGTGGACGGCTCCATCGTCACGCCGCACGACCTCGCCGAGCTCATTTCGAGCATCTACGTCATGACGTCCATCCTGACCGTCTGCCTGTACGTGCCCATCATCGCGGTCCTGCGGCATTTGGAGACGCACTACACCCGCCCGCTTGAAACGCTGACCGACGCCTCGCGCGATTTCGTCGCGCAGGTGGCGCGCTGCCAAGCGGCGGGCACGCCCCTTTCCGCCACGCGGCTGGACGAGCGCGGCCTTAAGCTCAAGCACGAGATGGCGGACCTCTTCGCGGCCACCGACACCATGCGCGCCGACATCGTCCGCTACGTCGACGAGCTTGGCGCCGTCATGGCGGAGCGCGAGCGCACGGCAGCGGAGCTGGACATTGCGGCGCGCATCCAGAACGGGGCCGTGCCGCACGACTTCACGTCGTTCGTGGAGCGCTACCACCTCGACGTCGCGGCGGTGCTCGACCCCGCACGCGAGGTGGGCGGGGATTTCTACGACGTGTTCGACGCCGGCGAGCACCGCGTGGGCTTCGTCATCGCCGACGTCTCGGGTAAGGGCGTGCCCGCCGCCCTGTTCATGATGCGGGCGCTCGCGGAGATCAAAGAGCAGATGCTCGCCAACGAGGACGTGGGGGCGGCGTTCACCGCGGCGAACCAGCGCCTCTGCGAGCACAACGACGCGATGCTGTTCGTGACGGCGTTCGCGTGCGTCCTCGACGTCTCCACCGGGCAGCTGACCTACGCCAACGCGGGGCACAACCCGCCCTGGCTGCGCCATGCGACGTCCCACCAGTGGCTTCCCTGCAAGCCGGGCCTGGTCATGGGCGCGCTCGATGGTGCCTCGTACCGCAGCGCCGCCCTTGAGCTGCAGCCGGGCGACGGGCTGTTCCTTTACACGGACGGCGTGACCGAGGCGATGGACAAGGACGAGGGCCTGTTCGGCAACGACCGGCTGCAGGATGCGCTGTTCGAGGTCGCCGGGACGGGCGCGGCGAGCGCCGTCGAGCACGTGCGCGCGCGCGTCGACGAGTTCGCCGCCGGGGCGCCGCAGGCCGACGACATCACCATGCTCTCGTTCGTGTGGAGCCTGCCGGTGCGCTCGCTTGCCCTGCCGCCGGACGAGCGGGCCCTCGACGACCTCTTCGCGTTCCTCGACGCGGCGTGCGCCGAGGCAGGGTGCACCAAGCGCGCGCAGTTCACGATGCGCCTGGTGCTCGAAGAGCTGTTCGTGAACGTGGCCCACTACGGGTTCCCCGACGGGCATCCACGCCGCTCCGTGCACGTGGAGGCGGCCGTCGACGCGAACGCCGGCTGCGTGCACGTGAGCCTCTCCGACGAGGGCATCCCGTACGACCCGCTGTCGTACGAGCCCGAGAAGGTGGAGGCCGGCAAGGACAACAAGATCGGCGGCCTGGGCATCCTGCTGTCGAAGGAGATGACCGAGCGCATGGCCTACGAGCGCGCCGACGGCAAGAACGTCGTGCACCTCGTCTTCAAGATAGGGGCGTGAGGCGCCGGGCCGGCAGACGGCGGGACGGCCGCCGGCCCGCATGGCGCCCCTTCGCTCGACCCCGCTTTCGCGCCGTCCGCTTCCACGCGCTCCCTGCGCTGGGATACAATAGCGAACGCTGTGCTGAGAACCGGAGCGTACGAAAGGGAGGGCCATGGAGATCATCGTCGCCATGCTTGCCGGCTGCGCCATCGGCGCGACGGTATTCCCAGCGCGCCTGAGCAGGCTGAACGCCCTCTTGCAAACGGTCGCGACCACCCTGCTCATCTTCAGCATGGGCGTCATGCTCGGCTCGCGGGAGGACTTCCTCTCCGAGCTCGGCTCGGTGGGCGCGGCGAGCCTTGCGTTCTGTCTGCTTCCCACCGCGCTGTCCACCGTGCTCGTCTACGCCCTCACGCGGGCGGCGTTTGGCAGCCAGGCGGGCGTGCGACAGGGCGCGCGCCCGGCCGCGACGGCGACCGACCGCCGCGAAGACGCGCACGAGCCGAACGGCGAGATGACGCTCGTCGCGTGCGCGGTGGGCGCGCTCGCGTTCGGTACGTGCTACGGGCTCTCCCCCATCACGCTCGCGCCGGCGGACTGGCTGGCGCACAGCTCCGACGCCATCCTCTACGCTCTCATGTTCTTCGTGGGCATCACCGTGGGGCAGTCCAAGGGAATCCTCGAGAAGATCAGGCGCTACCATGTCAAAGCGCTCGTCATTCCCGCCGGCATCACCGTCGGCTCGCTCGGAGGAGGCCTGCTGGCAAGCCTGCTGTGCGGCACGAACCCCGCCGTCGGCTGCGCCATCGGCGGCGGCATGGGGTGGTACAGCCTCACCGGCGTCGTGCTCACCGACCTTGCTGGCGCCCAGGCGGGGTCTATCGCGTTCCTTTCGAACCTCCTGCGCGAGCTCGTCTCCTTCTTCAGCATCCCGCTGATCGCACGGCGCCTGAACTACCTCACGTGCATCGCGCCCGCGGGCGCGACGAGCGAGGACACGACGCTGCCCATGCTCGTGAAGTGCACGAACGAGGAGACCGTCGTGCTCGCCGTCGTGAACGGCGTTGTGTGCTCGGCGCTCGTGCCGGTGATCGTCGGGCTGCTGCAGCCCTTGTTCTAGACAGCGCGCCTCTTCTTCGGCAGCGCGTGAATCGCCCCCGTGCCGAACGCCTCGAGCGCTTCGCCCACGCCCTCTTCGAACGTGGGGTGCGCGCGGACGACGCGCGCCATCTCGTCGACCGTCAGGCCGTTCGCCACCGCCACCGCAAGCTCGCCCACGAGGTCGGTCGCGCGGCCGCACAGCAGCTGCGCCCCCACGATGCGCCGCTCGCCCTCCGTCGCCACCACCTTCACGAACCCGCGGTCCATGCCCGCGATCACAGTCTTGGCGTTTCCCGTCATGAGGCATTTCTCCGTCGTGACCTGCATCCCGGCTTCTTTCGCCTCGACCTCGGAGAGGCCCACGCACGCGATCTCGGGCTCGGTGTAGACGCACGAGGGAACGCACGAGAGGTCGATCTCGCAGGGCACGCCCGCAACGTCGCACACGGCGACGATGCCCTGCGCGGACGCGGCGTGGGCAAGCTGCGGCCCGCCTGCGGCGATGTCGCCGATGGCGCGCACGTGCGGCGCGCTCGTGCGCATGCACTCGTCGACGACGATGCGGCCGCGCTCGCAGGCGAGCTCGAGCCCGTCGGCGCACACGGCGCCAACGTCGCAGCGGCGGCCGGTGGCCACGAGCACCGCATCCGCGCGGACGTCGCGCAGCTCGCCTTTGAGCTCGAACGTCACGACCGCCTCATCGCCGTCGTCGCGCACCTCGCGCACGAGCGCGCCGGCATGGACCGCGCATCCGCGCTTCTTGAGCGCGAGCGCGAGCGACTGGCCGAGCTCGCGGTCGAGCGTCGGCAGCAGGCGCGGCAGCGCTTCGAGCACGGTGACCTCGGCGCCGAAGCCCGCGTACGCCGACGCGAACTCGACGCCGATGACGCCACCCCCGATGACGACGAGCCGGTCAAGGGCCGGCACCTCCGCCAGCATGCCGTCGGAGGTCATGACGCGCGGTCCGTCCAGCCCCTTGATCGGCGGCAGGGCCGGCGCCGATCCCGCCGCGACGATCACGTCGCGCGCCTGGTACGAGACGCGCGCCCCGTCGGGCAGGGCAACGTGCACGACGGGCCCGGGCGCAACACGCGCCTCCCCGCGCACGAGCTCCACGCCGTTCGCGGCCAGCAGCTGCTCGACCCCGCCGCGTATCTGCGCGACCACCTCGCGCGCGCGCTCCCTGACCGCGGCGAAATCGACGGCAGCCTCAGGGATCACCACGCCGAAACGCCCCGCCTCCCGCGCGCAGGCGAGCACCTCCGCGCTGTGGAGCACGGACTTCGTGGGCACGCAACCGCGGTTCAGGCAGGTGCCGCCCACCTCCGCCCGCTCCACGAGGGTGCACCGCAGTCCCAGCTGGGCTGCCTTGATTGCGGCGACGTAGCCACCCGGGCCGGCGCCCACAATGACGAGTTCGCGCGATTCCATAAGCGTCCATCCTTTCAACGACGCCGCGCCGCCCAGGCGGCCGCGGACGCTACACGCGCGCCTCGAAGAGCGCGCGACAATCCTCCACCATGCGCTCGTGCGCGTCGTCTTCGCACGGCACGCCCGCCAGCGCCTCGGCAAGCGAGCTGGCGTGATAGCGCGCGCCCTCAAGAGCGCGCGCCATGCGCTCGACGAACGCCGCATCGAGCGCGTCCGAGTACGCCTGGACGCCGGCCACCGTGCCCCGCACGACGTTCAGGCGAAACTCCACGCCTCCCCACGCGAAGCGCTCCTCCACCGTGTCCGTGAACGGCCGCACCGCGCCGAAGCGCCACTCCCACGAGGAGAACCGGTCCCGCGCGGCGGCAAGGGCGCCCTGGTCGAGGCGTTCGGCGGGGAACGCCTCGCAGCGCGCGCCCATCGTCTGCTCGAACGCGTCCACCAGCGCGCCGGCGAGCGCATCGACCGTGATCCGCTCGTCCAGCGAGGAGAGGTTCACGACCCGCGAGCGCACGGACGCGATGCCCTTCGCCTGCAGTTTGCGCGGGTCGGGCTTCAGGTAGCGGGCGAGCTGCCCCACCTGCACGCCCACCATGAGCGTCCCGTGATGCACCTGCACGCCGTGCGACCGGAAGAACGCGTTACCGCTGAACTTCGCCCCGTCCACCGTCACGTCGTTTCGCCCGGTGACGCGGGCGTCCAGCCCGAAGGACGCGACCGCTCTGCGCACCACGTCCAGGTTTCGGGACACGTCGTGCTCGGCACGGGACGACGCGAACGTGAAGTTCAGGTTGCCAGCGTCGTGGAACACGGCGCCGCCCCCCGACTGACGGCGGGCTAGGCGGCCGCCGTCCTCCCCGAGCGCGCGAACGTCGCACTCCGCCCAAGCGTTCTGGTTGCGGCCGATGACGACCGTGCGCTCGTTGCGCCACAGGAAGAGCAGGTGCTCCCCTGGCCGCACCCGCGCCGCCAGCTCGTGCTCGAGCGCAAGGTTCTCGTACGGGTCGAGCGAGCGGCTGCGGTGCACGAGCGGCACCGCAGCCGCGCCGGGGGAAGCGCCCTCGCGCGCGCCGCCCATCGGCCTACGCTTCCGGCGTCCAGCGCACGATGGGAGTGCGCGCCGCCGCCGTCTCGTCAGGACGGCCGATGCGCTTCGTGAACGGCGCGCCGTGCAGGCGCTCGCCGTCCTCGCACGCCTCGTCGTAGACGCGCAGGAACGCGGCGGCCGCCTCGTCGAGCGTCTCACGGCTTTCGGTCTCGGTCGGCTCGACCATGAGCGCCTCGTGCACGATGAGCGGGAAGTACATGGTCGGCGGGTGCACGCCGAAATCGAGCAGGCGCTTCGCCACGTCGAGCGCGCTCGCTCCCGTGCGCTCTTTCAGCGGCCCCACGTCGATGACGAACTCGTGCATGCAGGGGCCGGGGTACGCCATGTGGTAGGCCCCCTCGAGCTTCTTCATGAGGTAGTTCGCGTTCAGCACCGCGGCGCGCGCGGCCTCCGGGATGCCCTCGCGGCCCAGGGCGAGCACGTACGCGAGCGCGCGCACCACGACGCCGAAGTTGCCGTAGAACGCCTTCACGCGGCCGATGCTCTGCTCAGGCTGCGCGAACCGGTACGTGCCGTCTTCGGTCTGCTCGACGGTCGGGCCGGGCAGGAACGGCGCCAGCAGCGCCTTGCAGCCGACCGCCGCGGCGCCAGGGCCGCCCCCGCCGTGAGGGGTCGAGAAGGTCTTGTGCAGGTTCAGGTGCACGCAGTCGAACCCCATGTCGCCCGGACGCGCGATGCCCATGACCGGGTTCAGGTTCGCGCCGTCGTAGTAACACAGGCCTCCCGCCTCGTGCACGATGCGCGTGATCGCGAGGATGTTCGGGTCGAAGATGCCAAGCGTGTTCGGGTTCGTGAGCATAAGGCCCGCGGTGTCCGGGCCGACGGCCTCGCGCAGCGCGTCCAAATCCACGCCTCCGTCCGCGTTCGACGGCACGTTCACCGTCTCAAAGCCCACCATGGTGGCCGTCGCGGGGTTGGTGCCGTGCGCGGAGTCGGGCACGATGACCTTCGTGCGCGCCGTGTCCCCGCGGGACTCGTGGTACGCCTTGATCAGCAGCATGCCCGTGAACTCGCCATGGGCGCCGGCGGCAGGCTGCACCGTCACCGCGTCCATGCCCGTGATCTCGCCGAGCAGCGCTCCGGCGGTGTGGATGACCTCGAGCGCGCCTTGAACGGTGGACTCCGGCTGCGTCGGGTGGATATGCGCGAAGCCCGGCAGCGCGGCCGCCTCCTCGTTCACGCGCGGGTTGTACTTCATCGTGCACGACCCGAGCGGGTAGAACCCGTCGCACACGCCGAAGGCCTCTTTCGAGAGCTCGTGGTAATGGCGGTCCAGGTCGACCTCCGCCACCTCCGGCAACGCCGGGGCCGCCGCCCGCAGCCACCGCTCGTCAAGCGCGTGCTCCGGCACGTCGCACGCGGGCAGCACGTCCATGCCGCGACCGGGACGGGACAGTTCGAACACGAGTTTCATCTACAGCACCTCCCTCAGCGTCTGCGCCAGCTCGTCGATCTGCGCTTTGGTGGTGACCTCGGTCGTGCACCAGAGCACGTGCTCTCCCACCGGGACGCCGCACAGGATTCCCCGCTCCGCCAGGCGCCGTTCGAGCTCCTCCGGGTCGATCGGACACGTCGTCAAAAACTCGTTGAAGAACTCGCCCTCGAACACCAGGTCGAAGCCGCCCACCTCACGCAAGCGCTCGGCAAGGTAGTGCGCCTTCGAAAGGCTCAAGGAAGCCGCCTGGCGCATGCCCCGCGGTCCCATGCACGCCAGGTACACGCCTGCCGCCAGCGCGCAGAGCGCCTGGTTTGAGCACACGTTGGAGGACGCCTTCTCGCGGCGGATGTGCTGCTCGCGCGCCTGCAGCGTGAGCACGAACGCGCGGTTGCCCGCGTCGTCCTGCGTCTGGCCGACGATGCGGCCCGGCAGCTTGCGCATGAGCGGCTTCTTGCACGCGATCATGCCCAGGTACGGACCGCCGAACGAGAGCGGCAGGCCGAGCGACTGCCCCTCGCACACGCACACGTCCGCACCGAGCTCTCCAGGCGTGGCGAGCAGGCCGAGGGAGATGGGGTCCGCGGAGACGACGGCCTTCGCACCGGCGGCGTGCGCCGCCTCGATGAGCGCGGGAGCGTCCTCGAGCAGGCCGAAGAAGTTCGGCTGCTGGAAAAGAACCGCCGCTGTGGTCCCCTCGAGGCACGCTGCGAGGTCTTCAGGGCGCGTGTGGCCGTCGACCGCGGGCACGAGGGTCACCATGACGTCGTGCGCTGCGCAGTACGTGAGCACGGTCTCGAGCACTTCAGGGTGCAGCGCGCCCGACACGACGACGCCCGTGCGTTTGCGGTCGCCGCACATGAGCACGGCCTCTGCCGCCGCGGAGGCGCCGTCGTACAGCGACGCGTTCGAGACGTCCATGCCCGTGAGCTCGCAGACCATCGTCTGGTACTCGAAGATGGACTGCAGCACGCCCTGGCTAATCTCGGCCTGGTAGGGCGTGTAGGCCGTCAAGAACGCCTCGTTCGAGGTCACCGTCTTGACGAGCGCGGGAATATAGCGCTGGTAGGCGCCGGCGCCGCGGAAGACCGAGCGGAACACCGTGTTCTTCCCGGCCATGCGCTCAAGCTCGGAGAGCACCTCCATCTCGGACAGGCCGGACGGGATGTCGAGCTCGCCGCAGCGTACGTCCTGCGGGACGTTGCGGTACAGCTCGTCGATCGAGTCGCAGCCAATCTCGGCGAGCATGGCCGCGCGCTCTTCAGGGGTCGAAGGCAGATAGCTGCCCATGCGCCCTCCTCCTTTCGTTCTGATCGCCGCCCGTGCGGGCGTGCGGTGTCGCGGCCGGGCCGCGACGTCGACGGGTCGCTCCCGGGCTCATGCCGGGAGCCGTTGGGCGCGCCGCCGCGCACAAGGGCGGCGGCGCAGGCGTGCGGAGGCTAGGCGCACTGCGCCTCGTAGGCGGCAGCGTCCATGACGTCCATGCCCACTTCCGCGCCCTCGACGCGAATCAGCCACGCGTCGTAGCAGCCCTCGTTCACGAGCGCCGGGTTGTCGAGCAGCTCCTCGTTCACCTCGCTCACGGTGCCGTTCACCGGGCTGATGACCTCGGAGACGGCCTTCACGGACTCGACGTCGGCGAAGGACTCGCCCGCCATGACCGCGTCGCCCACCTCGGGCAGGTTCACGAAGACGATGTCGCCCAGCTCGTTCTGCGCGTAGTCGGTGAGGCCGATCGTGGCCGTGCCGTCCTCGACCAGGCACCACTCATGGGACGCGGTGTAGCTCAGGTTCTCGGGGATGTTCATGGGTCTCTCTCTTTCTGTTCGGGTAGGGATGATTGAACTCGTCGTCAGCACCCTGCGTCGCCACGGGCGCAGG
>DVLD01000176.1 GCA_018715725.1 Candidatus Aveggerthella excrementigallinarum | reverse complement strand
AGGCGTTCTACGACGAGCCGCTTGCCGAGGGCGCGGAGGCATTCGAGCCGCGCGGCCATGACGTGGTGTTCGAGGACGTGGGCTTCTCGTACGGGGAGAATGGGCCGAAGGTGCTCGACGGCGTGACGTTCGCGGCCAAGGAGGGCGAGGTCACGGCGCTCGTGGGGCCGTCCGGTTCGGGCAAGTCCACCTGCGCGCGGTTGGCGGCGCGCCTGTGGGACGCCACCGAGGGGCGCGTGACGGTTGGCGGCGTGGACGTGGCGACGGTCGATCCCGAGCCCTTGCTCGCCGATTTCTCGGTGGTGTTCCAGGACGTGGTGCTCTTCGACGACACCGTGGCGGGGAATATCCGCCTCGGGCGGCGCGGCGCCTCCGACGGCGAAGTGCTGGCCGCCGCCCGCGCGGCCAACTGCGACGGGTTTGTGGCCAGGCTGCCGCAGGGCTATGGCACGCCCATCGGCGAGAACGGCGCGCGACTCTCCGGCGGCGAGCGCCAGCGCATCTCCATCGCGCGGGCGCTGCTCAAGGACGCGCCCATCGTGCTGCTGGATGAGGCGACGGCGAGCCTGGACGTGGAGAACGAGACCGAGGTGCAAAGCGCGCTTAGCCGCCTGCTCGCGGGGCGCACGGTGATCGTGATCGCCCACCGCATGCGCACCGTCATGGCCGCCGACAAGGTGGTCGTCCTCGACGAGGGCCGCGTGGTCGAGCAAGGAAGCCCGCAAGAGCTTCTGGCTGCGAACGGCCTGTTCGCCCGCATGGTGCGCCTGCAGGCCGAAAGCGCGGAGTGGGCTATTTAAGGGCCTGTATTCTGCCGGTGGCGTAAGCTCCCCACGGCACACCCTGCAACGAACGAAGGCTCCCTCCAGGGGCCTTCGTTGTGCGTGCGGGGAGCCGTGTCATGAGCGATGAGGCCTAGGGCGCGCCGGGGGCTTCCTGGGTGCGGAGTGCGCGCCTCGTCGAAGGCTCGCGCTTCGTATGCGGCTCGTTCGCTTCGTGGACGGCTCGCGCACACGCGCCCGGAGATAATTGTCAAACCTGCAACTGGATCCCGGCTTTTCGACCATTATTTCCGCCGAATGCGCCTTGCGGGCCTCCGGGAAGGCGCATTCGCGCGCCCTCTCGCCTGCGTAGCCGGTAAAACCCCAGGTCAGTTCTATCCATCGAAAACAGGTCGTGCACGCAGGGGGATATTATGGCCACATCGAGCGCAGCGGACGGAAATAATTGTCGAAAACCTCGATTTGAGGTGCAGGGCGTCGAAGCGTGGGGAATCCGAGCGTAGGGGACCGAGGCGTAAGGAGCCGAGGTGCGGGAACTTCTGGCGTCGCGGGCATGACTGGGCGCGACGCGCGCAGAGGCGCATCGAGACCCTAGAGAGCGTCGGAATCGCTTTCGAGTTTTTTCTTGTCAGGGGGCGCCTCGGGACCTTCCGTGCCAAACTCGCCTACGGACTCCTGCGCATCTTTGCGAAGGGTATCGAGCTGCTCTTTCTCGATCTCGCGCGCGAAGCGCTCCATCTTCTGCTCGGCCTCGCTTTTGATGCCGAAGAGCGTGCGCCCGCTCGAGAACGGGCGCGGCTCGGCGCCCGTCGCCTCGGCGAACAGGTGCTCTTGAATGATCTTCCATTTTCGTTCGAAATCGTCCATGTTCGCATGATAGCGCGTGAGGACGCGGCTGGAGAGCGGACTGCGTGCGCGACGGGCTCGCCGTGCGCGGAAGTCCGGCCCACCAAGCAAAAAGCCCCGCCTCCGCTGCCGGGCAGGGCAGGGAGGCGGGGCGGTGCGCTGGGCGCGCGGTGGAGGGAGGGATCAGGCTACCGCGCGCGGAGAGGCTTGAAATCGTGCAAGAATGCTGAGGCGACGTGCCAGAGGTCGCGGCGCGCCTTACTCCTCGCAGGGGAAGTTCGCGGCGGCGCCGACGGTGCCGAAGGCGCCCTGGGGCTTCGGCGACTTCCAGTCGACCGTGTCGTCGGGGCGCGGCGCCATCTTGTCTTCGTCGCCGTTGGCGGCATCGAGGCGCTTGAAGTAGTCGCGCAGCTCCTTGGCGGTGACGCCGGAGAGCGCGAACAGCGCGATCATGTTCGGCACCGCCATGCAGGCGTTGAAGATGTCGGCGATGGTCCACACTGCGGAGACGGTCATGTACGGGCCGATGAACAGGCAGAAGATGTACAGCCAGCGGTAGATCATGACGGCGCGCTTGCTGCGGCCGCTGAAGTACTCAAGGCAGCGCTCGCCGTAGTAGTCCCAGCCAAGGATGGTGGTGAAGCCGAACAGCGCCAGGCTGATCATGAGCACGAAGGACACCACCTCGGGCGGCAGGAAGGGCAGGCCCGCCTGGAAGGCGTGGGTGGTCACCGCCGCGCCCTCAAGGCCGATGTCGTACGTGCCGGTGAGCACGAGGGCGAGGCCCGTCATGGAGCAGATGATCATGGAGTCGATGAAGGTCTGCGTCATGGACACGAGGCCCTGGCGCGCCGGCTCCTTGGTCTGCGCGGCGGCAGCGGCGATAGGGGCGGAGCCCAGGCCGGCCTCGTTGGCGAAGATGCCGCGCGCAAGGCCCATCTGCATGGCGATGAGGATGGCGCCGAACATGCCGCCGCCGAACGCCTGCAGGCCGAAGGCGGAGGAGACGATGGTCACGAGGGCGGCCGGGATCTTCGTGATGTTGAAGATGATGAGCAGGCAGGAGAACGCCAGGAACAGCACGACCATGGCGGGCACGACGCGCTCGGCCAC
>DVLD01000175.1 GCA_018715725.1 Candidatus Aveggerthella excrementigallinarum | reverse complement strand
AGTACATTACGCCCCCTCGCCCGCCCTTGCAAGGGGAGGCGGGGGGTCTCCACGGATCGTCCACAATCGGGGCCGAGGGGCGGTCGCCGGGGAGGAATGCCTCGAGTGGCGGGCGGGCGCCGTGCGGCCTGCCGGGGGAACGGGAGGGAACGCCGGGGGGCGTGTGCGCGGAGGCGCCGGGGCGCCGCGGTGCACGAAGAAGGCCCGGCAGACGCCGAGCCCTCCGGACGGCGGCACGGGAGCGCGAGGCGCACTGCCCCGCAGGCGAGCAACGTCGGAGGCGTGCTGCGCACGCACGCACAGCACGCCTCGATGAAACTGCTACTGCATGCTCGCCAAGAACGCCTTGTAACCTTTGTATGCCTCGTAGACGTCGGCCTTCGACGTCACCTCCCAGGGTGCGTGCATGGAGAGCACCGGCACGCCGCTGTCGATGACGTCCATGCCGTACGTCGCGAGGATGTAGGCAATCGTGCCGCCACCGCCCGCGTCGACGGCGCCGAGCTCGCACGTGTGGAAGTTCACACCCGCGTCGTCCATCACGCGGCGGAGCTTCGCCACGTACTCGGCGCTGGCGTCATTGCTGCCGCTCTTGCCGCGCGCGCCCGTGTACTTGTTGAACACGAGCCCCTTGCCCAGGTAGCCCGCGTTCTTCGGCTCGAACGCGGAAGCGTACGCCGGGTCGAAGCCCGCGCTCACGTCCGACGAGAGCATGGCGGACGCCGCAAGCGCGCGGCGCAGACGCAGCTCGCCGCCTTCGCCCGCCAACTCCATGATCTCCGCCATGGTGTTCTCGAAGAAGCGCGAGGTCATGCCCGTGGCGCCCACGCTGCCGATCTCTTCCTTGTCCACCAGCACGCAGACGGCCGTGCGCTCGGGATCATCCGCCTCAAGCTGCGCGAGCAGCGAGGGATAGGCGCACACGCGGTCATCCTGTCCGTAGCCCAGGATCATGCTGCGGTCGAAACCGCACTCGCGCGCCGGGCCAGCAGGCACCACCTCAAGCTCGGAGGAGAGGAAGTCCTCTTCTTCCATGCCGTACTTTTCAGCCAGCAGCTGCAGCAGGTACGCCTTGACGGGCTCTTTCTCGGCCAGCTTCTCGAGCTCGGTCTTCTCCGCGTCCTTCTCCGGCGGCTCCTCGCCCGCCAGCTCCGCCGCCTCTTCCGGCGTGAGCAGAGGGCGGCTGCCTGCCAGGACGTCGAGCGCCTCGCCCTCGACCACGGTGCTCGCGTTCTTCTCCATCTGCTTGTTCGCCAGATGAATGAGCAGGTCGGTCACGCAGAACACCGGGTCGCCGGCGTCTTCGCCCACGTTCACCTGCACCGTGCTGCCGTCCTTCTTCGCCACGACGCCGTGGATGGCCAGCGGCAGCGTGACCCACTGGTACTTCTTGATGCCGCCATAATAATGCGTGTCGAGGAACGCGAAGCCGCCCGCCTCGTACGCCGGGTTCTGCTTGAGGTCAAGGCGCGGCGAGTCAATGTGCGCGCCAAGGATGTTCACGCCCTGCTCAATGGGTTGGCGTCCGATGTGGACGAGCATGAGCGCCTTGCCCATGACGTGCGCCCACACCTTGTCGCCCGGCTGCAGCCTCTCGCCGCGAGCGCGCGCATCGTCCAGGCTCACGTAGCCCACCGCCTGAGCGCGCGCGATGGCGTCAGCCGCGCACTCGCGCTCGGTCTTGTTCTTCGAGATGAACTCGATGTAGCCGGCGGCGATCTCTTCCAGCTTCGCCAGGTCGGATTCGCCGTAGGTCTTCCATACGTTTTTTCGTTCCATGAAGCGTCCTTTCGCTTTGTGCTCGCGCCCATTATCCCCCTTTTGTCCAGGGTCGTGCGCTCTGTTTTGATACTCAATCACTCTCATTTGTGTGCACCTCGCGAATCTTCTTCAGGATGCGCGCTAATCGCTTGCGGGGAAACAAGCGCGCGGGATATAGTGCGGGCAATTGACATGCATTCCCAGTAAGAACGCATGCCACCGAGACGAGATGTACCAAAGGAGCATCATCATGACCATGCGCGTTCGCCCCGAAATGCCGACCGCCGAGAACTCCCACAACTTCAGCGTGGCAACGGGCAGCACCACCCCCGTGGGCACCACCCTTGAGAACCTGAAGGCCGCCGTCTGCGGCGAGACCGGCGCTTCCGCCAAGTACGCCGCCTTCGCCGCCGCCGCCGAGGAGCAAGGCTACACCCAGATCGCCCGCCTGTTCCGCGCCACCTCCGACGCCGAGCAGATTCACATCGGCCTGGAGGCCAATCTGGTGAAGAAGGCCGAGCCGGACTACAAGCGCCCGGCCGCCCCGGAGGCTACTCCCGAGGCCATCGACCTGAACCTGATCGCCGCCGCCCAGGGCGAGATTTACGAGACCTCCGACATGTACCCTGCCTTCATCCAGAAGGCTCAGGAAGAGGGCGATGCGGCAGCCGTCATGGTGTTCACCCGCGCCAAGCTGGCCGAGTCCGTGCATGCCGAGCGCTACCTGGAGGCCTACAACAACGTCGATGCCGAGGACGACGGCGAGGAATACTACCTCTGCCCGTTCTGCGGCTACATCCACAAGGGCTCTGATTTCGAGAAGTGCCCGATCTGCTTCGCCCCGAAGGACAAGTTCAAGGCTTACTAGGCTCTGACAGCCCGCCGGCCGCCGGCGTCCACGCGACATCGCAGCGCGCTCCGGCATGCCATCTGGCCGTTCAAGGGCCCTTGGGTGGACGGAAGTCCAACCCAAGGGCCCTTTCTCGTCTATCTGGCATGCAAGAATGCCCTTCGCTGTCGTTGCGAACGAGATGGGAGGCAAAACACGACACGGACGATGAGCCACGTTCAAGCGTGCAGGGAGCAGCATGGAGAGGGCGAAATCGCGCCCTGAGGGGCGCTCAAAGCTCGCAGGGCACATTTTGCCACTGCGCATGCCGCTAAGGCGTCAGATCTCCTCAATCCGCGCGTTCAGGATGCGGCCAGCCTCTACCTCTATCTTTGCGACGCTCGGCTTGCTGCCACCGCGCGGGCGGGAGACGCTGCCGGGGCACACGATCATCGTGGCAGGCCGCGCGGCGGCGCCGGCCACAATCTCGGGCACGTGCGTATGACCGTGGATGCACACGTGCGGCAGCTTGTCGCCGGGATGAAGGGGGCCGTTGCCGCGCAAGGCGTTGCGCACGTCCTGCGGATAGTGGGCCATCAGGAACCGCACGCCGTCCACTTCAAACTGCGCGAAGCGGCGCACATCCGAGCCGTACTCGTCGTAGTCGTTGTTGCCAAGCACCGCGTGAACGGGCGCGAGCGCACGCAGCTCCGTCAGGATGCTCGGGCCGCAGATGTCGCCTGCGTGCGCGATGACGTCGCAATCTGCCAGCGCGGCAGTGGCCGCCAGGGGCAGCCGCCCGTGCGTGTCGGACAGGATACCGACCGTCGTGATGCGTTGCTCGCTCTCGCCCATGCGCGCTCCTCTGAGATCGACTGCCGTTCGCAGCCGATTTTACGCGCCTTCCTCCACCAGGTCGATGAGCTCTTGGTGAGAGTGGATATCGAGCTTCTCGTAGACATGGCGCACGTGCGCTTTCACCGTGTTGCGCGAGACAACGAGTTTTTCCTGGATGTACTCGCGATTGCGGCCGCGCGCCAGCATAGCGAACACCTCGCGCTCGCGCGGCGTGAGGTGGTATTCCTCGACGATGGCATCGCAGCGCGCTTGGAACAGGTCTTCCGGGCTCTCGGAGCGGACTTCGGGCTCTTCCACGGGAACGATGCCCTCGATGGTGGTCTCGAAGCTGAAATTCTTGAGCCCAATGAGCGCATAGCCCACAAAGAGCGCCAAGAGCACGCCGGTCAAGACCATCAAGCCCGTCGGGCTATGCTCGACAAGATGGTTGCCCCCGATGCCAAGGGCAGCGCCAACCAGCGTGCCGATTGACCCAACGCCGTCGCCCCACCCGGCAACGCTCAGAGCGCCCGCTTTGTTGCGCGCGCCGACTGACATGATGACGATCCAGGACACCATGTTGAACGCGGTCTTTCCCGACGAAAGCAGGATGTTGCTCACATTGCGGACGGACCCGTCGTTCGAATTGACGAGCAGGAAGCCCACCGCCACCAGCAGCACCGAGACCTGCAAGAGGCGATCGGCGTCAAATCGACCCCAGCACATCAGCATAATCGCGAGGATTCCGACGGGGATGATGTTGAAGAACGTCTCCACGGGGATGCCCGTCGACTCGCCGAAGCGAAGCGAGAAGCCGAAGGCGAGGTGGAACAAGAACAGACACACGAACACCTGGCTTGCAAGCGGCAGGTACGACAAGGGGCGCGTGATGGCGGCATCGGCAGGACGTTCGCCCTGCACCGCAAGCGCGATCATGGCCGAGGCGTCCTTGCGGACCAGGAGCAACGAGACGAACGGCGGCAGCAGGTACAGCGCGAACCCCGCCGCGATTGGCATGACCCACAGGAACGCCTGCACCGCCGACGACGCGACGTACGCAAGGGCAACGCACACAACGATCGCTTTCGTCGAAAGGTGCCGCGCTATGGCGACGGCAACGCTCAGCATGGTGCAGCCACGCCCAAGCGCGAACAGCGACGAGCCGGCAATCAGCAACGGGGCGCTGCCCACCGCCAACGACGCAGGAAGCAAAACGCCTCCGACCGCCAAGCCGACCAACGCGATTCCGCTCAGCGGCACCCTTTTCAAAACCGCGGGCCGAAACGTGGCAAGCACGCCGATCAGCAGAATCGTCAACGCTTGCACGGTCTGCGAAATATCGCGCGCGAACGTGAACACATCATCAAACAGGGGGAACACCGCGACGTTCATAGCCGCCGTGACCACGAGCATGCACGCGAACGCGGCGCAGAGGCGCCAGAAGGTCGCGTTGAGGAAGTCGAACGTTGATGAGGTCTGCTTCATAGTGCACCTATTCTATCGGCGCCAATCAAGGAAATGCCCGCGACGCGCGAGATTAAACAAGCGCGTTATGCACGGGCAGGCTGTGCTCGGACAAGACGAGCACAGCCTGCTAGAAAAGCTCTGTTCACCTGCGGAAAGCTCGCTGCGCTTCAGCGCGGCTTCGCTTTCGTAGGGCGTTCGCGAACCTTAGGCCTGGCCGGTGGCAGCCAGCATGCCGGCGCGACGGCCGAACGTGAAGGTGCGGCCGCACGCGAGGCCCGTGAACAGGTTCGGGTAGCTCACGCTGAAGAAGCCGCCCGAGCAGTCACCCGTCGCGTACAGGCCCTCGATGGGCGTGTTGTCCTCGCGAAGCGGGTGCATGTTCGTGTCGATGATGATGCCATCGATGGTGGCCAGGTACCACGCGCCCGTGCGCACGCCATAGTACGGCGGCGTGTCGAGCGGAATGAGGCGGTAGGCCTCCTTATAGTAGTCCGTGTCCTCGCCCGCACGCGCCATCTCGTTGTAGTGGTTGAACGTCTCGGCGAAGGTCTCGGCCGGGATGTTCAGCTTCTCAGCGAGCTCTTCTGGCGTGTCGGCCGTCTGGATATAGCCCTTCTCGATGAGGTCCTCAAAGAGGGACTCCATGGAATCGGCCGTACGGTTGGACGGAGCGCCGTTGTCGAACGGGTACAAACGGCAGCAGCCGACCTCGTTCATCTGGCGGACATGCTCCTTCCAGTTCGCGTCCCACACGTCCACGTAGGTCTTGTGCGGTTGCATGTAGGTGGAATGCAGCATGTAGTCGTACGGGCCCGACTCGTTGCAGAAGCGCTTGCCGTCCAGGTTCACCTTCAGGAACGGCTGCTCGCCGAACCAGAACCACTCGCCGGTGATGTTCATGTCGGCGGTCTCGTCGGGCTTGCAGCACGCGCGGTTGAACATGACGGACGTGCCAATGGGGTCCATCTTCGCGCCGCACCACAGCATGGCCTTGATGCCGTCGCCGGTGGGGTTGCCGCCCTTGCCGGATGCCGGGATGCGCAGGTCCATGTTCCACGGCTGGCGCGCCTGCATCATTTCCATGTTGTTGCCATAGCCGCCAGTCGCCATGATGACGCCCTTGGAAGCGTTGATGCGGAGGTAGTGGCGGTCCTGCACGTCACGGGCGATGACGCCGGTCACGCGGCCAGACTCGTCCTGCTCCAGCTTGATGAACTCGGTGTTGAAGCGGAACTGCGCGCCCTTCTCCTCGGCGTACTTCTGCAGGCACACGCCGAAGTTGAAGTTCTTGTCCTCGGCGGCAGCGCCCACGGCCTCCGGGCTGTGGCCCGTGGCCCACGCCTTGTCGCGCGCGCCCTGGCCTTCGGTGCCCACGGAGCCCTCGAAGTTCATGACCATCTCGCCGTTGCGGCCGATGATGTCCGTCAGCCAGTCGACCATGGAGCCGGACTCGTCCATCCACAGCTTGATGAGATCGTAGCGGACGAAGCCGTTCGCGTAGCGGACGATGTCCTCCAGTGCTTCCTTCTTGTCGATGCGGAACTGCGGGAACTGCTCGAAGGACTCCAGCTGCAGGCGGGAGTCGATGGCGCCGATATCCTCGCGCGGAGACGCGATTTTCGCCGTGCGATCGATGCCGAGCACCTGGGCGCCGTTCTCGGCCGCGGACATCATGGCCGGCAGACCGCCCGTGCGGGTGCCGACGACCAGGACCTCGGTGTCGACGGTCTCGGTGATGTCGGACTCGGCGATTTCCGGAGGAAGGCCCAGCCAGTTCGGGGTGGTTTCGTTGGCCGGCGTGGTGCGAACATCGTACGGCACCTCGTTCGCAGGAACCTGGTAGCCCTGGCCGCAGCCTGCCAGCATGCCCGCGGCGGCGGCGCCAAGCGCCGTGATGCCCGCGCCCTTGAGGAAGGTACGGCGGGAAAAATCGTTCGTCGTCATGTTACTCCCACCCTTCCGGCACGTTCATATCGTGGCAGTCGTTGCACACGAGCGTGCTCTTCTCATGGACCTTGTGGCAGTCGCCGCACTCGAGCGCGAGGTCCTGGTGACTGCTGTGCGGGTTCTCGTCGGGCTCGTTGTCGCAGAAGCCCCACGTGTTGGCGACCACTTCATTCATGTCGTGGCACTCGGGGCGCGCGCAGAACTCCTCGTTCGCGAACTCCTTGCCGGTGGCCAGCATGTCGCCGTCCATCGGGTAGGAGTCCGAGGCCCACGCCATGAGCTCGGAGACCTGCGTGGTGAGCTCGGCCTCGTGGCAGTCCAGGCAGCCGTCGCCGGCCTCGGCGTGCTGGGTCACCAGCATGCCCGGGTCGCCCGAGGAGTAGCTCTCAACGTAGGCGTCCATGGGGCTGTGACAGAAGGCGTTGCAGAAGCCCGGCGTGTTGTGCCAGGCCCAGAAGCCGGCGCC
>DVLD01000174.1 GCA_018715725.1 Candidatus Aveggerthella excrementigallinarum | reverse complement strand
CGGCGGGCGACGTGACCGTCCACGCGGCGTTCGAGTGCGACGGCGGCGAGCTCTGCCCGAGCCACGACTTCACCGACGTCGACCAGTCGCAGTGGTACCACGCCGCCATCGACTGGGCCGTGGACAACGACGTCCTCCAGGGCGTCGGCGACGGCCTCATGCTGCCCGACGGCGACATCACCCGCGCACAGATGGCCCAGGTCCTCTGGAACGTCGAGGGGCAGCCTGCCGCCGCCGAGGGCGAGGGATTCTCCGACGTCTCCGAGGGCGACTGGTTCGCCGGCGCGGTCGCCTGGGCGTCCCAGGAGGGAATCTTCGTCGGATACGACGGCGCTTTCGACCCCGACGCCGAGCTCACCCGCGAGCAGGCCGCCACGGTGCTCATGCGCTGGGCCGAGTCCAACGGCGAGGACGTGTCCGGGCGCGCCGACCTGTCCGGCTTCCCGGACGCCGACGGCATCTCCGAGTGGGCCGTGGAGAGCGTGCGGTGGGCCGTCGACGCAGGCGTCCTCGAGGGCGTCGCGAACCCCGACGGCACCACGACCGTGAGCGCGCAGGGCACCGCGACCCGCGCCCAGACCGCGGCCCTCATGATGAGGCTGCTGGAGGCGTAGCCCGGGCTTGGGAAGGCCCGCAGGCCGCCAAAACGGACCGCGAGCGCGGCCCCTGGGGTTCCGGGGGCCGCGTTCTGCTTTATGCCTGCATAATCTCCAAGAATGTCGCATCATCCCACCACTGAGGGTACAATTGGGTGAAATGGCTTGCGCAGTGGGATGTGCGACCACGTCAGGAGGCGATAATGCAGGGAAACGGCTGCGTGGAAATATACGACGCAATCAAGCACGCAGCGGAAAACAGCAGGGCTTTCTTTGGCCGCAGTGAGCAAAGAAGTATCGAACAGCCCGAACTACATCAGCAACGCCGCCGCGCGCGGTTCCGTTCCAAGCACGACGAACGCAGCGCGCATGCTCGCAGCGTGCGGATGGTCGCTCATGGCGGCGCCGCCCGGCTCCGATGCGCCCGGTGCGATCGTGATTGACCCGCCAGCCGAGTAGCGCGTCCGCGTGGTGTCCTGTACCGGGCCGGCAAGGGGTTGGGCTGGCACTCCTCCTCTTTCCGGCCCACCCGAGCGCTCGCACGCCTCGCCCTGGCCGAAGCAGGCCGCGCCAGAGGCGCGCAGGTGCCGCCAGAGGCCGGTTCCGCTTCGGTGGCCCCTTGCCCTCTCCGCTCGCCTGCGCCCGTCTGGCGGAGCCTGGCGGGCCGTGGCGGGACTGGAGCAAGGCGCCTGCGCTGGGCGGTAGGCTCTTTCCTTACCGGCCATCGCAATGCAGTACAATCCGGCCATGCGCTGCGCTGGCGATGCGATGGATGAGGCCACCCGGATGCAGGGGACAATCAGGGGACAATGAGGACGGGCATAGGCCGTTTTACCTGTACGCACATAACGCAACCGCAAGCGTAAATCACTGCAAAAACGGCCACTGACCTGCGATAATGCACCCTCATAATCCTTTGGTTCTCGGTTCGAATCCGGGTGGCCCCACCACTAGCATTGCCAGGTCAAGTTCAATTTCTGAGTGATTCGGACTTGGCCTTTTTTCATTTTGTAGAGGCGTTCTTTGCAATGCCCGCCTCCCCGTTCTCTCCGGAAGGCGGGCATTGCTTCGCCATATGTCGGTTTCTCGAGCGCCGCGAGGCTCTCGTTGTCCTGAGCTCATCTCTGGATATAGTTGAGGGGCACCGGAGAGACACATCGGAATTGACGGCAGGGGGCAGTATGGCCAAGCAGGGCAACGCAGGGCGACGCGGTGGCCGCTCGCATCAGCGAAAGATCAAAGGGCAGCAGACTTTAGATGCCCGCCAGCATGCGAACTCGCGGCGCAAGCGCACGCCCGTCGACCCGCAGGCGGCCTTCGCGGCCCTGGAATCCCGGTTGCGCGCGCAGTACGGCGACGAGACTGCTGCCGTCATCGTGGAGGGCTATCGCGCCGAGCGTCCGGTCACGCTGCGCGCGAACACGCTCAAGACCACGCCGGACGCCGTCCGCGCGGCGCTCGAGGAAGCGGGAATCGCATGCCAAAAGGTGCCTTGGAGCCCGGACGCGCTCATCATCGAGGGCGCGCGCGAGGACGCCGTGCGCGCGCTGCCGCTCTATGAGCGCGGCGACGTCTACCTGCAGTCGCTCTCGTCCATGGTGCCGCCGCTCGTGCTGAGCCCCGGCCCGGGCGACGCGGTGCTCGACATGGCGGCGGCGCCCGGCGGCAAGACCACGCAGATGGCGGCACTCTCCGGCGGGCAGGCGCAGATCACGGCGTGCGAGCGCAGCGCGCCGCGTGCCGAGCGCCTGCGCTTCAACCTGGAACGCCAGGGCGCCGGCCGCGTGAGCGTGCTCGTGCAGGATGCTCGTCGGCTTGACCCGTTCTTCCGCTTCGGCAAGATCCTGCTCGACGCGCCCTGCAGCGGCAGCGGCACGGTCTCGGCCGAGCGCGCTGCGGGCGCGGCGGAGGAGGGCATGCCGGCAGACGATGCGGCAGAGGGCGGCAGCTCGGCCGCCGTCGCATGGAAAACCGGCTTCTCCGAAGAGCTTCTTTCGAATTGCGTGCGGACGCAGGCGGGCCTGCTGCGCAAGGCGCTTGAGCTGCTGCCGCCGGGCGGGGAGCTCGTGTACTCCACGTGCTCCATCCTGCCGGAGGAGAACGAACTACTCGTTCAGCGCGTGCTGGAAGAGGCGGCCCAGGGCGCGCGCCCGCAGGGGAAGAAAGGCGCCCGCGGTCGCTCGCGCGGCCTCGACGCCGCCGACGCGCCAATGGGCCCGATCCGCGCGGACATCGTGCCCATCGACCCTGCGCGCTTCCCGGGCATGCCGCTGCTGCCGTGCGGGCTGGAAGGCGCCTTGTGCATCCGGCCGAGCGAGCTATACGAAGGGTTCTTCGTCTGCCATCTCCGCCGCCGGTAGGCGGACGCTCGTCAGGGCGCGTGGCGGGCGCGCTGGCCGAAGGCGCCGCTGGGAGCGCGATCAGGCGCGCCGGCCGGGAGCGCCCGCCGAGAGCGTGGTCGGGTGCGCGCGGCAGGGCGCGGCTCAGTCATGTTTTACCTACGTCTTGCACGCGCCGCCTTCGTTGGCATCGTGGTCGAGTACAATGGGTGCATCGCCGCCAGAGGACGCGGCGTGGGAGAGAGGATTGTCCTATGTACTTCAACCCGGCAGCCTTGATCATGGGGTTCATCCCCGTACTCATCATTTTGGTCCTGCTCGCATTCCTGCTGTTCAACGCCGTCTTCATCGTGCGACAGCAGACGGAGGTCATCATCGAGCGGCTGGGCAAGTTCAACCGCATCGTGGGGCCGGGCATCCACCTGCGCATTCCCGTCATCGAGCGCATCGCCGCCCGCGTGGACCTGCGCACCGGCCAGTCGAACTTCCAGATCGACGCGAAGACGAAGGACAACGTCACCATCAACATGGACATCGCGGCGCAGTACCACGTGAGCTTCCAGCGCGGCGCGACGCCGGTCGAGTCCGGCGTCTACCGCAGCTACTACATGCTGGCGAACCCGGTCGACCAGATGCGCTCGTACCTGATCGACGCGCTGCGCAGCGCCGTGCCGGCCTACACGCTCGACGAAGTCTTCGACCGCAAAGACTCCATCGCGCTGGACGTGAACACCACGGTGTCCGGCCTTATGCAGGCGTACGGCTACGACCTGGTGTCCACGCTCATCACGGGCATCGGCCTGCCGCCGGACGTTGAGGCCTCCATGAACCGCATCAACAGCGCCCAGCGTGACAAGGTGGCGGCCCAGTCGCTCGCCGAGGCGGAGCGCATCAAGACCGTCACCGAAGCCCGCGCGAACGCGGAGGCCATGGAGCAGGCGGGCCGCGGTATCGCCGCCCAGCGCAAGGCCATCGCGGACGGCATCACGGAGTCGCTCGAGACCATCCGCTCGTCGGGCGTGTCCACGGCAGAGGCGAACAGCCTGTTCCTGTTCACGCAATGGACGGACATGATGACCGAGTTCGCCAAGCGCGGCCGCACGTCCACGGTGGTGCTGCCGGCGGACTTCAAGCAGACCGCCTCCATGTTCGAGCAGCTTGTGGTGGCGGGCGAGTCCGGCGACGCGAAGGCGCCGGTCGTGCTGGCGCCCGAGATCGAGGTCCAGCGCCAGGCAGCGCCGTCAGACCAAGCGTAGGAAAGAGCACGGCGGGCAGCATGGCGGCTTCGCCCGGTGATTAAAGCATCCAACACGGAGGCCCTTCGACTGACCATGGTCATGTCGAAGGGCCTCCGTGCGCGTGGGCGCTGTCCTGCGGCGGGGACACTTCGGGCCGCTCGCAGCCGATTGCGTGCGCTCGAAGCGTTCGACGGCCTTACAGGTACCCGCCGTCCTTGTCCTGCGGGAAGGCGTGGGCGTACATCTCCAGCACGAGCTGGCAACGGGTTCCGATGGGGTTGCGGTTCTCGTCAAGGAAACGGCGCAGGCCGCTCACCGGCACGGTGAACGGCTCGATGAGCTCGTTCTCCTCGGGCTCTGCGTCGCCGGCGCGCTCGATGCGCGCGAAGCAGACCTGCACCTGCTCATCGGTCATGCCGGTGGAGGAGAGCCCTGCTTGCGGCATGAGGCACACGGCGGGGGAGCCGTCGGCGGGCCGCACGACGCGGTAGCCCGTCTCCTCGCGCAGCTCGCGGTCGGCGCAGGCGGCCAAGTCCTCGCCCGGCTCCACCAAGCCGGCGGGGAAGGCGACGCACCAGTCGTTCACGGGGTAACGGAACTCGCGGATGAGGAGGATCTCATCGTCCACCGTGCGCCCGACGATGCTCAAGGCGTCCGGCTGGACTGCGGCGGAGCTTGCGCCCGCCTCTCGCGCAGCTTGTGCCGCATCCGCCGCGCGCAGCTCGCGCTCGTACGCTTCGGGCTTCTTGCGCGAGGCGCTCTCGTACACGTGGGTTCGCCCGTCGGGCATGCGGTAGGTGAGCACGTACTTGTTGATCCAGCCGGAGCTGACAAGCTCCATCGACTCGAACGCGGGCGTCTGAAGGAACTTCTCCATGCGTGCTTTCCTTTCCTCGTGGGCTCACGGACGTGAATTGCGCGTTCAAGCAGGATCGCTCCTGCCGGAGGCGGTTTCAGGATAGGATACCGCTCTCTCCCGGAAGATGGCGGCATTGCCGACTACCGCACCCTGCGGGAGCATGCTTGATACGGCGAGCGAGCGAGGGCGCAGCCTTCGCAAGAGCGGTACAATCGGCTCAATCGGAAGGGAGGGAGCCATGCGCCCCGATCAGCGCGCGCGCCGGGCGAACGGCATCATATCCGCGTTCATCATCGCGTTCTTCATCGTGCATGGAGCGCTTGGATGCGCTCTCTTGGTATGCGGCTTCAATGACGCGTTTTCTGTCGCGGTGTGGGCAGGCGTTGCTGTTATGGTAGCCCACGTCGTGTTGTGCGTGGCGACGAGCGTCTACCAGCTTACGGATACCGTTCGTCCGCCAAGCGTTCACAAGAAGCGTCATCTCGCGTTGAAATGGGTCACAGGCGGATTGCTGGCGCTTGTCGCCCTCGTGCACGTCCTGTGCTTTCGTGTGCTTGGAGAAAGCGGCGAAGCCCTTACCATTCCAGCCGGCCTTGTCATCGTGGCGGTCGCGGCGTTCCTTTCTGCGCATATCTGCGTCGGCTCGAAATCGCTGTTGAAGGACATCGGCCTCGATCGCTCGCTCCGTCCTGTCGTGCGGGCGGTGGCGGTGATTGCCGGCGTGGCGTTCGGGCTGATTGCCGTGCTGAACGCTTTGGGCGTGATTCAGCCGTGAGGACGATGTCGGTGCGCACGCGGGAGGGCGCTGTTGGCGCGTTCGCTTTCGTTGGCAGACTCCGCGCATCGCTGGATTTGATTCGGGAGGTGGGCGCTTATGCTGGAGGTCGTAACGCTCGAGCAGGCTCGTGATACGGCCGCTCGTCGCTTTCAAGCGCTTTCTTCGCCGCGCACGTGTTGTGTGACATTGGACCAGGCGGCTGGCCGCATGCTTGCGAATGACGTGGTTTCGACCGAGGGAGTGCCGCCGTTTGATCGGTCCATGGTGGACGGGTTTGCCGTGACGTCCTCCGACACGTTCGGCTGCTCCGAGGCGCTTCCCGCGCTGCTCGAGTTGCAGGGCGAGGTGCTCATGGGGGAGGTCCCTGACTGCTCGTGCTTGCCCGGCGCGTGCGTGCGCATACCCACAGGTGGCCACCTGCCGGAAGGCGCGAACGCGGTGGTGATGCTGGAGCATTGCGAGGAGTACGGCGATGGGACAGTGGGCGTCATGCGCCCGTGCGCGCCCGGTGCCAACGTGGTCTTCAAGAACGACGACGTCGCTCCTGGTCAGGTCCTCATACCGAATGGCACCGTGCTCCAGTCCCACCATGTCGGCACGTTGGCGAGCCTGGGCGTGGTCTCCGTTGAAGTCCGGGCGTTCCCGCGCGTCGC
>DVLD01000173.1 GCA_018715725.1 Candidatus Aveggerthella excrementigallinarum | reverse complement strand
AAGGCTATCTTACCATTCTTATGCGAAATGACAAGAACCTTTTTCGCGCAAACGCGCGAAGCGCCTGCGCTGCAAACCATGCGCTCGCCCTCATCCAGGCCCCAGCCGCGATGAGGCGTTTACTTCCGCTCGTGGAGGGCCAACGCCTGGTCGAGAATGCGCTCCGCCACGTCGCGCTTCGACATGGTAGGAAGCGTCACCTCCTCGTCCGCCATGATAAGAACCGCGGTGTTCGTGTCCTCGCCGAACGTCTTGCGGTAGCCCACCTCGTTCGCAACGATCAGGTCGGCGTACTTCTTTTCGAGCTTCGCGCGCCCGTTCGCGACCACGTCATCGGTCTCGGCGGCAAAGCCCACGACGGTGCGACGGCCCTTCGCGGCGCCGAGCGTCGCCAGGATGTCGGGGTTCTCCACCAAATGGATGGTCGAGAGCGCCTCGGCGTCGGTCGCCTTCTTCAGCTTCGAGGCGGCGGCAACCTCGGGGCGCATGTCGGCAACCGCGGCCGCGCACACGACGATATCGGTGTCCTTGAAGGCCTCTTCGCACGCCTGCAGCATATCGCGCGCGGTCCTCACGCGCACGGTGTGCACGCCCGAAGGCGGCTGCAGCGCGACCGGCCCGCTCACGAGCGTCACGTCGGCACCGCGGCGCGCGGCGGCCTCGGCCACGGCGTAGCCCATCTTGCCGCTAGAAGAGTTCGTGAGGTAGCGCACCGGGTCGATGGGCTCCACGGTGGGGCCTGCCGTCACAAGCACGCGCAGCCCCGCGAGGTCATGCGCGATACCCAGCCGCGCGAGCACGGCGGTCACGATGTCGGACGGGTCCGCCAGGCGCCCACGGCCGACGTCGCCGCAGGCCAGGTACCCCTCGCTCGCCTCGATGAACTCAACACCGCGCATCTCGAGCTTCCCGCGATTGGCCATGGTCGCGGCGTTCTCGTACATGTGCACGTTCATAGCGGGCGCGATCATAAGCGGCGAGGTAGTGGCGAGCGCCGTGGTGGTGAGCAGGTCGTCCGCGATGCCGTTGGCAATCTTCGCCATGACGTTCGCCGTGCACGGCGCGATGACGAAAACGTCGGCCTCCTGCGCAAGCGAGATATGGTGGATCGGGTCGCTCGGGTCGTCGAACAGGCCCACGGCCACCGGCTCGTGCGTGAGCGCGCGGAACGTCGTCGGACCGACGAACTCCGTGGCGTGCTCGGTCATGACGACCTTCACGCGCACGCCCGCCTTCTGCAGGCCGCGCACGATCTCGCAGCTTTTGTAGGCGGCGATGCAGCCGGTCACGCCGACGAGCACCGTGGGCTGCTTCGCGACAGCATGCTGGGCGGTCGAATCAGGCATCGAGTGCCTCCTTCACGATAGGGCGGACGACATCCGCCAAGACCTTCACGTGGGCTTTCGTCTTTCCAAGGCAGGGCACGGCAACGAACTCGCCGGCATACCCCTCCTCGGCGCACGCGTCGAGGAACGCAGGCTCGAGGTCGGCGGGAATGTCGTAGAGCGTCTCCAGGCAGTCGGACGCGAACCCGGGGCAAACGAAGAATGCGCGCTTCGTGCCGACGGCGCCCCACCGCTTCAGCACGTCGGTCGAGTACGGCTGCAGCCACTGGTCCGGGTCGCCGAAGGGCGATTGGTAGCCGATGGTCCAGCGCTTGCGGTCCAGGCCGAGCACGTCGGTCACGGCCAGCGCGGACGCGCCGACCTCGCGCTCGTAGGTGTCCCCGCCCTCGATATGCTCGAGCGGGATGGAATGGAACGAGAGCAGCAGACGGTCGTCCCCTTCAGGGTCGAACCCCGCGTTCATGATCGACGCGGCCACCGCGCGCGCGTACGAGGGGTTGCGATGGTAGTTCGAGACAATCTCGTAATCCGGCTTCCAGCGCATGCGGTGCAACGACCGCACCACCGTATGCGCCACAGCGCGCGTGGTAGAGTACGCCGCCTGCGGGTAGGTGGGCACGATAATGAGCTTGTGCACGCCCAGGCGGCGGAGCTCTTTCAGTGTCGACGGGATGGAGGGCTTGCCGTAGTTCATGGCAGCGCGCACGACCACCCGGTCCGGCCCAAGCTCTTCAGCGAACTGCGCCTCGAGCGTGCGCGCGAGCGCTTCGTGCTGAACGAGGAGGGGCGAGCCCTCCGGCGTCCAGATGCGGCGGTACTTCTCGGCCGACGCGCGCTTGCGGCGCGGGATGACGATAAAGCGCAGGACGAACCACCAGACAAGGCGGCGGGACGAGACGACGTTCGGGTCGCTCAAGAACTGGCGCAGGTACGACGCCACGGCATGGGGCGTGGGGGCGTCAGGCGTGCCCGTGTTGGCCAGGACAATGCCGCACACCGGTTCCTTCGCCATACGCACCTCCCATCGACTGTCGCGGCCTTCCTGCGCCGTCGTGCTGCTTGAACTGGGAAGACGGCACGAACCGCGCACCGTCGATGGTAGCACGTATTGCCCCTGGGCACGGCGCAATGCCGCGTTGCGCACGGAAAGGGCGCGAAATCCCTACCGCTCGTCCTTGCGCACGAGGTCGCGCAGCTCCTCCCCTGCTTCGGTCAAGCCGCGCGAGCGGTCGTCGATCTGGCACAGGGCCGCGTGCAGATCGTCGGGCAGCGCGTCTTTGAACGCCAGGTGCTCCTTGGTGATGGGATGGTCGAACTCGAGCCGGTAGGAGTGCAGGAACTGGCGATCGAGCCCCAGCTGGACGTTCTCACGCCCGGCGCCGTAGACCGGGTCTCCCACGCACGCGTGCTTGATGTAGGACATGTGCACGCGAATCTGGTGCGTGCGGCCGGTGAAGAGCTTGCAGTCGAGCAGCGTGTAGCCGTCGTCCTTCGCACCCGGCTCGAAGCGCTCGAGCACCTTGAACGTCGTGATGGCGTCGCGCGCGGAGGGCGCGTCGCTCACGGCCATGCGCGTGCGCTCGCTCGCGGCGCGCGCGATAGGGGCGTCCACCATGCCGGTCTCGTGCGGGATGACGCCGTGGACGAGCGTGAGGTAATGGCGGTCGACCACGCGGTCGCGGATGTCGTCCATGAGCGCGCCGCCCGCCTCGTCGGTCTTGGCGGCCAGCATGAGGCCGGTCGTGTCGCGGTCCAGACGGTGCACGATGCCCAGGCGGTCGTCCTCGCCCTGCACGTTGCAGAGGTGATCGGCGCCGCAGTGGTAGATGAGCGCGTTGACGAGCGTGCCGTCCCAATGGTCCTGCGACGGATGGCACACCAGGCCGGCCTGCTTCGCGATAACGAGCAGGTCCTCGTCCTCGTAGCGGATATCGAGCGGAATGTCCTCACCGCGCAGGGCGCTGCGGACGGGCTCTTCGGACGCCTCGTAGACGATGGTGTCGCCGGCGTGCACGGCATGCTTCTTCGCGACGGTCTGGCCGTTGACGAAGACCTTGCCCTCCTCCACGTACGCAGCCGCCTGCGAGCGGCTGGCGTACGCGCCGCACGCGGCGAGCAGCGCGTCAAGGCGCGTGCCCTCGTCGGCAGCGCCTGCCTGGTAGCTGACGATGCGGCTCATGCGCGGCCGCCTCCTTTCCCGCTCTTCTGCCGCTTGAGGCGGTTCTCGCGACGACGCTCCGCCGCGGCCTCTTCGACGGCCGCGGCCTCCTGCGCGGCGTGCTCCAGCTCGCCGTCGCGCCACTCCAGGTACCGGTACGCGCCCACGAGCGCGAGCACGAACCCGCACGTCACGCCGACATCGGCCACGTTGAACACCGGGAAGTCCACGAAGGTGGCCTCGATGAAGTCGATGACGTACCCGTGCGCGAACCGGTCGAACGCGTTGCCCATGCCGCCGGCGAACACGAGGGCGGCACCGCACGTGAGCGGCCAGTTCGGGCGCTTCACCCACGCAAGGGCGTAGACGAGCATGCCCACGCTCACGACGATGGAGACCAGGCCCAACAGCCACGTCATGTCAGAGAACAGGCTCCACGCGGCGCCCGTGTTGTGAACGAGCCGGAACCGCACGAGCCCCAGGCTGAACCCGGGGAACACCGCGCCCAGCTCCAGCGAGCCCTCGAAGAACGCCTTCGTGGCACGGTCGAGGGCCATCCACGCGACGGCAATGGCAAGGAACGCGAGCGCGTAGGGCGCTCGCGTCCTCAGCGAAGCCTTCTTGAAGAATTCGCGCTGCGCCACTTACGCTTCCTCGGTGAAGCCGATGGCGTCGAGCACGTCGCCGCAGCGCGCGCACACGTGCGGGTGCGCGGCATTGCCGCCCAGCTCGCGGTAGTTCCAGCAGCGCGGGCACTTCTCGCCCGGCGCCGGGGACACCGTGGCGGACAGCTCGTCGCCGTCCTCGAACGCGACGGCGGAGACGATGAAGAGCTCCTCGTAGACCGCGGCGTCGAAGCGTGCAAGCGCGTCTTTCAGGCCTGCCGGAACCGTCACGGTGACGGCGGCCTCCTGGCTCTTCTTGACGACGCCCGCGTCGCGCGCGTCCTCGAGCGCCTTCGTCACGACCTCGCGCGCCTGCAAGGCGACCTCGAAATCGGCGGCGGCGCGCTCTGCTTCGGCGGCGTCGGGCAGCGCCGGCGTGAAGTCGGCGCGGTCCGGCCAGCCCGCCAGCTGCACGGACTCGGGACGGCCGGCACGGTCGCGCGCGGCGGCCGGGTAGCACTCCCACACCTCGTCGCACGTGAACGACAGGATGGGCGACATCACGCGGACGAGCACCTCAAGGATGTTCATCATGACGGTCTGCGCGGCGCGGCGGCGCGGCGAGTCCGGCGCCTCGGCGTAGACGCGGTCCTTCGTGGCGTCCAGGTAGACGGCCGACAGGTCGCCCACGATGTAGTCGTACACCGCGCGGTAGACCAGGTGGAACTTGAACTCGTCGTAGGCCTTCTCCACGTCGGAGAGCAAACGCTCCAGGCGCACCATGGCCCACTGGTCGATGGGCTCGAGCGCGCTCCACTCGCGCACCGCGTCCTTCTCGTCGTCGAAGCCGTCAAGGCTGCCGAGGATGAAGCGGAAGGTGTTGCGGATCTTGCGATAGGCGTCGCTCGTGCGCTGCAGGATGTTCTCGGAGATGCTCACGTCCTGGCTGTAGTCAACGGAAGAGACCCACAGGCGCAGCACGTCGGCGCCGGACTTGGCGATGACGTCGGCCGGGTCGATGCCGTTGCCGAGCGACTTCGACATCTTGCGGCCCTCTTCGTCCACCGTGAAGCCGCAGTGCATGACCGACTTGTACGGCGCGCAGCCGTACGCGCCCACGCTCGTGAGCAGGGAGGACTGGAACCACCCGCGATGCTGATCGGAGCCTTCCAGGTAGAGCTCGGCCGGGAAGTGCAGGCCTTCGTCGGCGCGATGGCGGCACACGCTGGTGTGGCTCACGCCGGACTCCCACCACACGTCCAGGATGTCCTTCTCAGGCTCCAGCTCGGTGCTGCCGCAGTGCGGGCAGCACGTGCCCTCCGGCAGGTACTCCTCGGGCTTGCGGGTGAACCAGGCGTCGGCGCCTTCGCGGTAGAACAGGTCGATCACGGCGTCGAAGGTCTCCTCCGTCGCCACGGTCTCGCCGCACTTCGCGCATTTGAACACCGGCACCGGCACGCCCCAGCTGCGCTGGCGCGAGATGCACCAGTCGGGGCGGTCGGCCACCATGGAGCCGATGCGATTCTGGGCCCACGCGGGCACCCAGTTCACCTCGTTGTGGATGATGTCGAGCGCGCGCTCGCGCAGGCCGGTCTCATCCATGGAGACGAACCACTGGTCGGTGGCGCGGAAGATGACCGGCTGGTGGCAACGCCAGCAGTGCGGGTAGCTGTGCGAGATCTTCTTCTCGGCGACGAGCGTGCCCTCCTCGCGCAGCCATTCGATAATCTGCGGGTTCGCCTCGTCGATGTCCAGGCCCGCGAAGCGGCCGGCGGCCTCGGTGAGCACGCCGTTGTCGTCGACGGGCATGAGCGTGGGCACGCCGAACTTCTGCGCGACCAGGTAGTCGTCCATGCCGTGGCCGGGCGCCGTGTGCACGGCGCCGGTGCCGGAGTCCAGGGTGACGTGGTCGCCGTAGATGACGCGGCCCTTGAGGTCCTGGCGGATGGGGCACGTGTACGTGGCGCCCTCAAGCTCCTTGCCCTTCACGAGCACTTCGGCGCCGGCGGCGTCCGCCACGATCTCGTAGGACTCCCAGCCTGCAATGCCCGCCACGGTCTCGACGAGCTCCTTCGCGAACAGGTGCGCCTTGCCGTTCGCGCGCACCATGCAGTAGTCCGCGTCAGGCGCCAGGCTCACGGCCGTGTTGGCCGGCAGCGTCCACGGCGTCGTGGTCCAGATGAGAACGTAAGCCTGCTCCACGCCCGCGGCGGCGAAGGGCGCCGGCACCTCGTCGAGCAGGAAGTCCACGAAGATGGACGGCGAGGTCTCGTCGGAGTACTCGATCTCCGCCTCGGCGAGCGCGGTGTGGCAGCGCTTGCACCAGTGGATGGGCTTGCGGCCGCGGTAGACCGCGCCGTCGAGGTACATCTTCTTGAAGATCTCGACGTTGCCGGCCTCGTAGTTCGGGATGAAAGTCAGGTACGGGTGCTCCCAGTCGGCGTTCACGCCCAGGCGTTTGAAGCCCTCGCGCTGCACGTCGATGTACTTTTTGGCCCACTCGCGGCACGCCTGGCGAATCTCAGGCTGCGAGGTCTGGGCGAACTTCTCGGTGCCCATGGTCTTTTCGACCATGTTCTCGATAGGCTGGCCGTGGCAGTCCCAGCCGGGAATGTAGGGCGTGAAGTAGCCGCGCTGCGCGTGGCTTTTGTTCACGAAGTCCTTGAGGATCTTGTTGAACGCGTGGCCGATGTGGATCGGGCCGTTGGCGTAGGGCGGGCCGTCGTGCAGGACGAAGGGCTCGCCGTCCTTGTTCTTCTCGAGGACCTTGTGGTAGATGTCCTGCTCGGCCCACTTCGCGAGGCGCTTCGGCTCGTTCTCGGGCAGGTTCGCGCGCATCGCGAAGTCGGTCTTCGGCAGGTTCATCGTGTTCTTGTAGGTGTTCGCCACGTGCCGGACCTTTCTACTTCACGGGATGGTTCGTTTGTTTGCAACTCACGTAGTCTACCATTCGCCAGGCCAACAACGCGCGCATTTGGATTTCATGAGCGTAAAAAGCACGTTGGTCGCGCGCACCCCTCCAAGCGCCATCGGTCCCAGTGCGACAACGAACCCGCGCACCACGCGAACGCCGCAAACCCCAAGGCGCCGCCAGCAACCCCGCACGCACGATATGACCGCGGCATCCCCACGCGAACGAGACGACCGCGGCATCCCCGCACGGCGTGGAACGGCGAATCGTCACGTGACGCGAACGCCAGTGCACCCACACAAGATAAATCAAGGCCGCGGCTTCATGCCTTCCATCAGCGCCCAACCCAGCCGAGATGGCAGAAACTCACCGATGTAAGCTGTCGGCACCGTCCTATACGGAACGAATGCGGCATATACGGCACGAATGCGGTCTTTCTCACTGAATCAAGCCTTCGGACACACCTTCGCACAGCTAACATCGGTGCATACTTGCCATTTTCGAGCATCGGCGCGCTGAATAAGGGGCTGGCACCTCCTCTGGAGCACCCGCCACACCGTGCGGCCTATGCAAGAAACGCATGAAATGCAGCACGTTCGCATTTTCATGCCGAACGCGTCTGCGACCTGCTATTTCGATGGTACGCTGCACGACAGTATGAAGCTATGGCGGGCTTTCCTTGCGCACATCTGACGGGCGTTGCCTCAACGCGAGCCGATAGAGGAAACCCATCGCGAA
>DVLD01000172.1 GCA_018715725.1 Candidatus Aveggerthella excrementigallinarum | reverse complement strand
AAAACGACCTCGCACCGCAAGGCGATGCGAGGTCGTTTATACCGAAATTAAGGAATTCGCACCAACTACAATTATATATGAAACAATCGTGACTTTTTGTGCAAAGCCCTTATTCCTTCGCGATGGAACCGACTTACTTGGCGGTCACACCAATGAAGTTCAGACCGGTGGTGCCGATGGGCTCGTAGCCGTCGAGCTGGTCGGCGTAGTAGGCGGTCGTCACGGAGCGGTGGAACAGCGGGTACAGCGGCACCTCCTGAGCGATCAGGTCGAAGCACTGGTTCCAAATCTCCTGCTGCTCGTCGCCGGTAGCCTGGACGGCCTGGTTCATGAGCGTCTGGAGCTGCTCGTACGCCTCGGAGCCCTTCCACTGGGTGCGCTTCTGGGTCCAGGTGTTGTCACCGTACCACCAGTTCATGAGCAGGTCGGGGTCGTTGCCGAAGACGGACGGGTCGCCCGGGGCGAGCACGACGTCGAACTGCGGGTCGTCGGTGTCGGTCTGGTTGGCGTACAGGGAGCTGGAGGCCTGCTCGCGGATTTCGACGGTGATCAGGCCGGTGGCCTCGAGGTCGTTCTTGATCTGCGGGGACAGGGAGGTGATCCAGTTGGCGTCGGTGGTGTCGAGCGTGATGCTCAGGTTGGAGACGCCGGCCTCGGTCAGCAGCTCGGTCGCCTTGGCGGTGTCGTAGGTGTACACCGTGGAGGCCTCGTGGTAGTTCGCGTGGGTCTCCGGCAGGAAGCTCTTCGCAGCGACGGCCTTGTCCATCATGGCGTTGCTGATGAGCTGGTCCACGTTGATGGCGTAGAAGAACGCCTGGCGGACGCGCGCGTCATCGAACGGAGCCTTCTTGGTGTTGAACATGAGGAACGGCAGGTTGAAGCCCTGGACGTCCTCGGTGGCAGCGCCGCCGGCGGCGATCTGGTCGATCATGTCGGCCGGGACATTCTCCATGCAGAGGACGGAGCCCTCCTGGATGGCGGTGCAGCGAGCGGTGTCGTCGACGATGATGTCCCACACCATGGACTCGTTGCCAGCCGGGTAGTCGCCGTTGTACTCCGGGTTCGGGGCGAAGGTGATCTGCTGCTCGCTGATGGACTCGTACATCCACGGGCCGGTGCCGACCGGCTTCGAGGTGAGCTCGTCGTCGGTGGCGTTGGTCGGGACGACCTTGATCAGCGACAGGCGCTCCTTCACGAGCGAGAACGGGAAGGCGGTGGTGATGGTGACGGTGGTGTCGTCCTTGGCCTCCATGTTGGCGATCCAGGACAGCATCGGCACGTACAGGCCGCCCTCGGCGGTGGCGCGCTTCCAAGAGGAAACGACGTCGGCAGCGGTGACGGCGGTGCCGTCAGAGAACTTGGCGCCTTCGCGCAGCGTGACCTCGTAGACGGTCTCGGAGACCTCGACCGGGTCGCCGGCAGCCAGGGCGGCATGCGGCTCGTAGGTCGACATGTTCAGCTCGTACAGGCCCTCGACCACGTGCCAGTTGGCGCCGAGCGCCAGGGCGGAAGACGTGGTGGACGGGTGGTAGTTGTTGGTCTGGTAGCCAACGGCGGCGGTCAGGGAACCAGCGGCAGCCTCGGTGCCAGCATCGGAGCTGGCGGAGCTGGACGCGGCGGTCTCCTCGGTGGAGCCGCCACCGCAACCGGCGAGGCCCAGGCCGAGCGAAGCAGCGGCGACGGCGCCGCCCGCGACGAAGGCGCGACGGTTGAGAACGATCTTCTGTCCTTCCATGATCCCTCCTGATGTCTAGGAACCGCAGGGAGCCTTCCCTGCGGAGTGGACAAACTATGCCGCATTGTCTCGTGCTTACTGTGTGCGCACTGCGGCAAAGCCGTTTTGTACGGTAGCACCGATGTAAATTTTCGGTAAACGGTCTGATATGGCTCCCTCAGCGAGCGTTCCGATTTGGCGGCGAACGGTCGTTGAAAGGCGGTAAGCGCGCAGCATTATCGGGCAGACAGCGAGGGGTGCAACGCGCATAATTTAGTTCGCGCGCACAATATATTCTTTTGGCGCTGTCGACGTTACGGGCATGCGTCCGCCCTGCGGCGTGGGACGTTCAGGGCGTCCGGGCGCGTGCAAGCCTCGTTTCATGCGCGCCTTCGTGCTTTTGCGTCTCAATGGCGGGCGGAAGCGCGCTCCGCTGCTCGTTTTGGCGCGCAGGTCCCTGCGCGCTTCTGCCGCTCGCCGGCCGCGAACGGCAGAAGGAAGAGCGGCGCAGCCCATTTACCGACGCGCGCCGCCCCGCCGTCTTCGCACCCGTCGTCCAAGAAAACCCGCTGGTATAGTCGGAGAAGTTACGTGAGACGAACGGATCTCAGCCGAACGGCACCCGGACAAAGGGGAGGAACATGACGAGAGAATTCAAATCCATGGACGGCAACAATGCCGCCGCGTACGTCTCCTATGCGTTCACCGAGGTGGCGGGCATCTACCCGATCACCCCGTCGAGCCCCATGGCAGACTTCGTTGACCAGTGGGCCGCTGCGGGCAAGAAGAACATCTTCGGCACCACGGTGAAGGTATGCGAGATGCAGTCCGAAGGCGGCGCCGCGGGCGCAGTCCACGGTTCGTTGGCAGCCGGCGCGCTGACCACCACTTACACCGCCTCCCAGGGCCTGCTGCTCATGATCCCGAACATGTACAAGATCGCGGCCGAGATGCTGCCGGGCGTGTTCCACGTGAGCGCGCGCACCGTCGCCACCCAGGCGCTGTCCATTTTCGGCGACCACTCTGACGTCATGGCCTGCCGTCAGACCGGCTTTGCCATGCTGGCGGAAGGCAACGTCCAGGAGGTCATGGACCTCTCCGCCGTCGCTCACCTGGCCGCCATCAAGGGCCGCGTCCCGTTCATCAACTTCTTCGACGGCTTCCGCACCTCGCACGAGGTTCAGAAAATCGCCGTGTGGGACTACGACGACCTGGCAGAGCTCTGCGACATGGACGCCGTCCGCGCCTTCCGCGAGCACGCGCTCAACCCGGAGCGCCCGGCGGCGCGCGGTTCGCATGAGAACGGCGACATCTTCTTCCAGCATCGTGAGGCTTGCAACGGCGTCTACGACGCGCTGCCCGCCGTGGTGGAAGACTACATGCACCAGGTCAACGCCAAGCTCGGCACGAACTACGAGCTGTTCAACTACTACGGCGCGCCGGACGCAGGCCGCGTCATCGTGTGCATGGGCTCCTTCTGCGACGTTGTGGAAGAGGTCGTCGACTACCTGAACGCCAACGGCGAGAAGGTCGGCCTCGTGAAGGTCCGCCTGTACCGTCCGTTCGTCACCGAGAAGTTCATGGCCGCGCTGCCGGAGACGGTCAAGAAGATCGCCGTCATGGACCGCACGAAGGAGCCGGGCGCGCTCGGCGAGCCGCTGTACCAGGACGTTGTGACGGCACTGGCCGAGGCCGGCCGCACGGATCTCGTCGTCGTGGGCGGCCGCTACGGCCTCGGTTCGAAGGACACGCCGCCGTCCTCCGCGTTCGCCATCTACGCCGAGCTCGCCAAGGACGAGCCGCGTCGTGAGTTCACCGTCGGCATCGTCGACGACGTCACGAACCTCTCCCTGCCCGAGGACCCGGCGTCCCCGAACACCGCTGCGCCCGGCACCATCGAGTGCAAGTTCTGGGGCCTTGGCGGCGACGGCACGGTTGGCGCGAACAAGAACTCCATCAAGATCATCGGTGATCACACCGACAAGTACGTCCAGGCCTACTTCCAGTACGACTCGAAGAAGACCGGCGGCGTGACCATCAGCCACCTGCGCTTCGGCGACAGCCCCATCCGCAGCCCCTACTACGTGAACAAGGCGGACTTTGTGGCGTGCCACAATCCGTCCTACGTCACCAAGGGCTTCCGCATGGTCAACGACGTCAAGCCCGGCGGCACGTTCATGATCAACTGCCAGTGGGATTTCGCCGAGCTCGAGCATCACCTCAACGCCGAGGCGAAGCGCTACATCGCCAAGAACGGCATCAAGCTCTACACCATCAACGCGATCGACCTTGCGCGCGAGATCGGCATGGGCAAGCGCACGAACACCATCCTTCAGTCCGCGTTCTTCACGCTGGCGGGCGTGCTGCCGCAGGAGGACGCCATCAAGTACATGAAGGACGCCGCCACGAAGTCTTACCTGAAGAAGGGCCAGGACATCGTCGACATGAACCACCGCGCCATCGACGCGGGCGCCACGGCCTTCGTGCAGATTGACGTGCCCGCCAGCTGGGCCGACGCCGTGGACGAGCCGAAGGACACCACGCTCGAGGGTCGTCCGGAGGTCGTGAAGATGGTTCAGGACATCATGGAGCCGGTCGGTCGCATGGACGGCGACAGCCTGCCGGTCTCCGCGTTCATGGAGCACGTCGACGGCCAGTTCGAGCTGGGCGCCGCCGCCTACGAGAAGCGCGGCGTCGCGGTGAGCGTGCCCGTGTGGGAGTCCGAGAAGTGCATCCAGTGCAACCAGTGCGCCTTCGTCTGCCCGCACGCCACCATCCGTCCGTTCGCCCTTACCGATGAAGAGGCCGCTGCTGCTCCGGAGGCCACGAAGCTTGTCCCCGCGAAGGGCAGGGCCGCTGCGGGCCTGCAGTACACGCTGGCCATCTCGCCGCTGGACTGCATGGGCTGCGCCGTCTGCATCGGCCAGTGCCCGCAGGGCTGCCTGACCATGGTGGACGCCGAGGGTCAGCTCGACCAGCAGCCGGTCTTCGACTACTGTGTCGCGCATGTCTCCGACAAGCCGCAGCTTGCCGGCAAGACCGTCAAGGACAGCCAGTTCAAGCAGCCGTTGCTTGAGTTCTCCGGCGCCTGCGCCGGCTGCGCCGAGACGTCCTACGCGCGTCTCGTCACGCAGCTGTTCGGCGACCGCATGTACATCGCCAACGCCACGGGCTGCTCCTCCATCTGGGGCAACCCGGCTGCCACCTCGCCGTACACGGTCAACAAGGAAGGCCACGGCCCGGCGTGGTCGAACTCCCTGTTCGAGGACAACGCCGAGCACGGCCTGGGCATGCTGCTCGGCCACGAAGCGGTCCGCAACCGCCTGATCGGCCAGCTGCAAGAGATGGCCGCTTCCGAGAAGACCCCGGCCGAGACGGGCGAGCTCATCGCTGCCTACCTCGACACGGTCGCTGACGGCGAAGCCAACGCCGAGGCCACCAAGGCGCTCATCCCGGCGCTCGAGGCCGCCGCGGCGGACGGTTGCCCGCTGGCGCCCGGCATCCTGGAGAACCAGGAGTACCTGGCCAAGAAGTCCGTCTGGATCTTCGGCGGCGACGGCTGGGCCTACGACATCGGTTACGGCGGCCTCGACCACGTGCTGGCATCCGGCGAGGACGTGAACGTGTTCGTCTTCGACACCGAGGTCTACTCCAACACGGGCGGCCAGGCCTCCAAGGCGTCCAACATCGGCCAGGTGGCGCAGTTCGCCGCCGCCGGCAAGGACATCAAGAAGAAGAGCCTGACCGAGATTGCCATGAGCTACGGCTACGTGTACGTGGCGCAGGTGGCCATGGGCGCCAAGCCGGCCCAGACCATCAAGGCCATTGCCGAGGCCGAGGCGTATCACGGGCCGTCGCTCATCATCGGCTACTCGCCGTGCGAGATGCACTCCATCAAGGGCGGCATGGCAAACTGCCAGGAAGAGATGAAGAAGGCCGTGGACTGCGGTTACTGGAACCTCTTCCGCTTCAACCCGGCCGCGCCGGAGGGCAAGAAGTTCACGCTCGACTCCAAGGAGCCGGCGGGCGGTTACCAGGAGTTCCTCATGAACGAGGCCCGTTACAGCCGTCTGACGCGCGAGTTCCCCGAGCGCGCCGCCGAGCTGTTCGAGCGCAACGAGCAGGCCGCCATGGACCGCTACAAGCACCTCGAGAAGCTCAAGGACGTCTACGCCGCCGAATAACGGAAGGCGAACGGTCGCTGATTTCGCAGAGCGCACCACAGGGCGAGGCCACCCGGCCTCGCCCTTTTTCGTGCAGAAGACCGTGCTGTGGCGGCGTTGCGTGCCTGCAGCGCCGCCATGCTCGCTACGTCAACCGCGCCCGCAGCGCCGCCATGCCTTTCGCTCACTTGGTTTCTGCCAAATCGGCTTTCGTGGCACATTTTCGAAATCTTTGCAGCAAAAACGCGGTTCATCTGCCAAATATGCTTCTATGGCACGCAGTGAACGAACATTTTGGCCATCATGCGATGCGAACAAGGGACTATTCTGCGCACCCATCTAAACAATACGAAACAAGAATAATCTTGAGCTGGGAAAATAGCGGAATACGTTATTTTGCGCACATTGGAAGCGTGCGCGCGGTTCCGGCAGTGACCATAATCTTCGAAGAGCGCGTGCCATAGAAGCATATTTGGCAGATGAAGGCGCTTTTCCGTGCACGGACGGAGCAAATGTGCTATTTCGTTCGATTTGGCAGCGGTTTGAGCATGGCGCCAAGACGCGCGCGAAGGATGCCGCGCCGCGGCGGGCTGCGTTACAATCTCGCGCGGACACGCGAAAGGACTTGGCATGGCAGATATCGCGAACGAGCCGGCGATGAGCGCGGCGGACGCGCTCGCGCGGCTGAAGGCGGGCAACGCCGCGTACGTGGACGCGCAGGCGAACAGCGGCGACGTCTCGCCCGAGCGTCGTCGGGAGACGGCCGAGAACGGGCAGCGCCCCTACGCCGCTATCATCGCGTGCGCCGACTCGCGCACCGCGCCCGAGCACGCGTTCATGGCGGGCGTAGGCGAGCTTTTCACGGTGCGCGTGGCGGGCAATTCCGTGGGATCGGCGCAGCTGGCGAGCGTCGTCTACGCGGTTCGCAACCTGGGCGCGCGGCTCGTGGTCGTGCTCGGGCACACGTGCTGCGGCGCAGTGACGGCGGCGCTTGCAGGCAGCGAGGACGAAGCGCTCGCGGCGTTCGTCGACCCGATTAAGGCCGCCATTGGCAGCGAGCGCTACGAGCATGCCGCGTGCGCGCGCAACGTGGAAGCGGGCGTGCGCGCGGTGCAGGCGTGCCCGCAGATTGCCACTGTCGAGGGCGTGCGTGTCGTCGGCGGCATCTACGACGTGGCCACGGGTGAAGTGGAGTTCCTGGAGGGATAGCCGCCTCGGCTCAATGCGCGGTCAGGCTCCCGAACAGGAAGCAGTCGCGACTCCGGGTGCGGTTGGACCCCGAAGGGATAGCCGCCTCGGCTTCGGATGCGGTTGAGCTCCCGAGAAAATAGTCGCCCGAAACCGCCAAGCGCCTTCGTTCGTTTTGCGGATGGGGCGTTCGCGCCCCATGGCTCGCGTACAATAGTTCGTGTTGTGAAAGCTCGATCGAAGGGATTGCCGTGCGGACGTTCCAGCCTGTCGAACTGTGGCCGACCTACGTCCAGGCCACTGAAGCGCGCAAACAGTACGCGCGCGAAGGCGACGCGCGCCAGTTCGGCGTGCGTGTGCTGGCGTTTGACGCGTGGGCGGAGGAGCTCTGGGGGCTGCTTGGCGACGGGTGCTCGCTCGTGTCGTCGGTCGAGCGCGACGTCATGCTCTCGGAGCTCGCGGCGGAGTCCAGCGAGCTTGCGAGCGGCGCCGGCACGGTGCGCTTGCTCGGCTCCATCGTGCGGCAGGGCAGCGGTTTAGCGGAGTTCGAGCGCGCGCTGCAAGAGCCGCCCGCCGTGCTCGTGGAGGCGGAGCGTGCGGTGATGGGGCTGCTCGCACGGTACCGCGCGCTGCTCGCGCAGGCGGGCATGGCGGAGCCGGGCGAAGCGCTCGGGCTGCTCCCAAGCGCGCTTGAAGCGTGCGCGGGCGGCTGGGACGTGACGCTGCGCGGGTTCGACGAGCTCGCGGAGGGCGCGCGCCGGTTCTTGGAGCGGCTTGAGGCCACAGGGCTTGCGCGCGTGACGGGCATGCCGCCGCGCGAAGGGGCGAAGGCGCCGGATGTCGCGTCCGATGCGGACGAAGCCGCCCGTGCGTGCCCCGAGTTGCGAGACGTGCGCGAGACCATTTTCTACCATTCCCAAGATCAGGCCGTGGATCCGCAGGGTGCGGTGCGCTTCGTGTTGCCCATGGGCCGCTATGCCGTGCCGCCGCTCCTGGCGTGCGCGGTCGCAGGGCTCGTCGAGGATGCTCGCGCTGCCCAGGCGGCGAGCGAGGGCGCGGCGGACGGCGCGAGCCATCCCGCTTTCGCCGTCGTCGTCTCGTGCGCGCGCCCGTTGCGCATGTTCGAGGACGTGGCGCAGCGCTTGGTGGAGTCCGGCGTCTCGGTTGCCGTGCAGGGCAGCCGCGCGTTCAAGGAGACCGCGTTCGGCCGCGCGTTCCTGTCGCTTGCCCGGTTCATCCACGAGGACGACGCGGTGCGCACGGGCAGCATGCTGACCGATTTCATGGAAAGCCCCTTCTCGGGCGTGACCTTGCCCGAAGCCCAGAAGTTCGACGCCGCCTGGCGCGCAGACCGCGACCTGGCGCACGATGCCGCGGCGCTCCTTCAGTTTGCCACCGAGCAGAGCGAATGGGCGGCGCTCATGGCGGAGGTGGCCCACGACGGCGACGCCGTGCAGGTGCGCCCGCTGCTCGAGCGCCTGGTCAATATGCGCGCGGACTGGTCGGATGCCTTCCGTGCTGAGCAGCTGCAGGCCATCGCCGCACTTTGCGAGATGGGCGGCGCGGCGCAGCGGTTCGGCGTGCCGTTCTCGCAGGTGCTCGACCTGCTGGCGGCGCGTCCCGTCTCCACAAGCGCGTCTACGGGCGCTTCGCCCGAAGTCCTGATTTGCGGCGAGCACCGCGCGGCGCAGCTTGCGCCCGGTTCGGCGTTCGCGCTCGTCTCCGCCGACATGACAGCGGCGGACAGCCCGGTGCGCACCGAGCGCGGGGCGAAGGAAGCGCTCTTCGAGAAGCTCGGCATCCCGGCGGCGACCGACGCGCTGGTTCGCGCTCGCGCGCGGTTCGCTCGCGTGCTCGCCGTCCCGCGCGAGCGCTTGGTGCTCTCGCGACCGCTCAACACCGTCGACGCCGACGAGCAGTATCCAAGCGTCCTGTTCGAAGAGGTGCTCGACTGCTATCGCACGGACATCACGGCTGACGACGACCTCGATCGCACCTACGGCGTGCCCGCGTGCCTGTTGCCCTTCGTGGCGTCCCAGGGCGAGGACGCGGTGCACGAGGCCGTGGAGCGCTCCGTGGGCGAACCGGGCGCCGTGCACGCGGTGGAGCACGCGCCGACCGGCGTCATCACGCCCGACCGGCGCGAGTCCATCGTGGTCTCGCGCATCGAGTCAGGCCCGGCGGCGGGCTTGGCCGCGCTTTCCGCCACGCAGGTGGAAAGCTACCTCGAGTGTCCGTACAAGTGGTTCGCACTGCGTCGCTTGCGCCTCGACACGCCGGATGCGGGCTTCGGCGCCATGGAGATGGGCATCCTCGTCCACCGCGCCATGAGCGCGTTCTACGGGCGCTTGCAGCAGGACGACCCGACCGCCCGCGTGGCGCCCGAGAACCGTGAAGCGGCGCGCACACTGGCCGGCGACGTGTTCTGGGAGTGTTTCGACGCCCAACGCGCCAGCTCGTCCACCACGCGCGTGGCACCGCAGGGCGAACTCGAGATGGCGCAGGTGCACGAGCTTGCGGGCCTCGTGGAGGACTTCGCCGCAGGGGACGCGGATTTTCTGCCGGGCTTCACGCCGCGCTACGCGGAATGGGAGTTCGGGGGCGCGCGGCCGGTCATCTACGCCGGGCACGCGCTGCGCGGTAGCATCGACCGCATCGACGTGGACGAGCAGGGCCGTGCCGTGGTCGTGGACTACAAGGGCGGCATCGGCTCGGGCGCGAACGCGCCGTACCTGCTCGTGCCGAAGAGCGCCGACGAACACGAGGGCTTCATGCTGCCCGGCAAAGTGCAAGCGCTCATGTACGCCCAGATCGCGCGGCGCGAGCTCGGGCTTGACGTGGTGGGCGCCGTGTACGCGAACTACAGCAAAGGCACGGCGGCCGGCGCGGTGGACGACACGGTGGTCGATCCGGCGTGCGCCCGCATGGAGGGGCCGGCGCGTCAGCGCAGCTGCCTGACCCAGACGGGGTTCGCCACCTTCGGCGAGCTGCTCGACGAAGTGGAGGTGCGCGTTGCCGAGGCGCTCGAGCGCTTGGCGGCGGGCGACATCGCCGCCGCGCCCACCACGCCCGACGCGTGCGCGCACTGCCCGGTGACGGTCTGCGACAAAAGGACGGCATAAATGGGGTACACGCCTGCACAGAAAGCCAGCATCGAGCACGTTGACGGCCCGCTGCTCATCTCGGCCGGCGCCGGCTCCGGCAAGACGTTCACGCTTACGCGCCGCATCGCCTGGGCGCTCACGCCCGGTTCCGCCGGCGAAGGCCGCGCGTTCGTGGACGACATCGACCAGGTGCTCGCCATCACGTTCACCGAGAAGGCCGCGCGCGAGATCAAAGCGCGCGTGCGCTCCACGCTGCGCCAGGAAGGCCTGGTGGAGCAAGCGCTCAAGGTGGACGCTGCGTGGATTTCTACCATCCACGGCATGTGCTCGCGCATCTTGAAGGAGCACGCGCTGAGCCTGGGGATGGACCCGGCGTTCTCCATCGTGGGCGACCAGGAGCAACGCGACCTGCTGGACGCATGCATCGAAGAGGCCCTCGGCGCCGAGAACGAGCTGCTGGACGACGGGCGCTTCGGCGGCCTGGTCCGCGCGTACGGCGCGCGCGGGGGAGAGGGCAGCGTGCAGGACATGCTCTCCACGGTGCTCAACACGGCCTCTGGCCTCATGGACGGGCTCGACGCGTTCGAGCTTGGTCCGGAGCTGCGCGAGGCGTCGCGCCTGGCGCTCGAGATCAAGCTTGCCTACGAAGAGACGCTCGCCCTCGTGGAGGCGGAGGCGGCGCAGCGGAAAAAGCCCACGTCAACAATGGAGTCGGCGCTGGTAGGCTGCCCGGCTGCCATCGAGGAGCTCGAAGTGCTCGTCGAGCGCGGGTGCTCGCACGGCGAGCTGCTTTCGCGCATCCCTGCGCTGTTCTGCCCGAAGAAGTACGGTTCGACGGAGTTCAAGGCCGCCGTGGACGAGCTGCGCAGCGCGCTGGCCCTGGCGGCGGGAGAGTGCGAGGCCGCCTTGGCGCGCCCACACGCCGAGGCGCTGCTCGCCCTCGCGCGCGACGTGGAGGGACGCTATCAGAAACGGTTGCGTCAGCGCGGCGCGCTTGACATGGACGGCTTGCTGCGGGCGGTCTTGCGCGCGTTCCGCGAACGCCCCGGCATGGCCGCCGCCTACGCCGACCGCTTCAAGCTCGTCATGGTGGACGAGTTTCAGGACACGAACCAATTGCAGATCGACCTGATCTCCTACCTGGTGGGCGAGCGCGAGCAGCGCCTGTGCACCGTCGGCGACGCCCAGCAGTCCATCTACGCGTTCCGCGGGGCCGACGTCTCGGTCTACGAGGCGCACAAGGCGCGCATGCGCTCGCCGGAGGTGGGCGCGTTCGATGTGCGGCTGGACGCGAACTTCCGCAGCAATGCCGCCATCCTCTCGTTCGCGGAGCGCGTGTTCAAACAGGACCACGTTTTTGGCGAAGGGTTCCTGCACCTTGACGCGGGCCGGGATGAGGCGCGCGTGAAGGCGCCCTACCGCGGCAGCGCGCCGCGCGTCGACATTGTGGACGTGGAGGGCGAGAAGGGCGTCGTCGCCGACGACCGCGCCGACTTCGCCGCCGAGGCCATCGCCGAGCGCTTCGAGCGCCTGCGCGCCGAAGGCCACGAGCCGCGCGACATGGTGCTGCTGCTCGGCACCATGGCGCGCTCGGTGCGCTATGCCGAAATCCTGCGTGCGCACGGGTTCGACTGCGTTATCACCGGCGGCTCGACGTTCGCGTCGTTCCCTGAGGTGCGCACGGTGGGCGCGCTGCTCTCCGCGCTCGCCAACCCGGCGGACACCCAGGCCCTCTTTGCCGTGCTCACCAGCGACGTCTTCGGGCTTTCGGCGGACGACGTGGTCGACGTCTCCACCAAGCGGGGGGAAGACGGCCTGCCGCGCCGCCGCGCGCTCTCTGCCGGGCTGCGCGCCATGGCGCAGGACGGCACGGGCAGTCTGCCGTTGCGCGCTGCCGTGCGCGCGCTGGGCCGCGCGCGACAACGCGTGGGCACGGAGCGGCCGAGCCGCATCGTGGAGGGCGTGCTGCGCGACTCCGGGGTGCTCGTGCGCTGCGAGCGGGCGGGCGCGCAGGGCGTCGCGCAGGCGGCGAACATGCTCAAAGCGGTGCGCTTGGTGGAGGACTTCGAGGCGGACGGCGCGGGCCTCGCGCAGGTGGCGCGCTCGTTCGCGCGCTTTGTGGACGAATGCGGCAAGGACAAGCCGGGCGCCCTCACGGCGAGCGAGCGCAATTACGTGCAGATCATGACCGTGCACGCGTCGAAGGGCCTCGAGTTCCCCCTTGTGGCGCTGGTCGATTGCTGGAAGGTCTCCGCGCGCGAGACGGCAGGCAACCTGCTCGTGAAGCACGCGCGCGGGACGGTCTACTGCTCGCTGCGGCCGGCGCGCGCCGACCAAGCGCTGCGCAAAATCGAGGCGGCATACGAGGTGGAGGAGTCGACGACCCCGCTGTTCGAGCGCCTGCGCACGGAGCGCTCCGCGTTCGCGTACCGCGAGCTGCTGAAAGCGTTCATCGCGCAGGAGTCGCTCGAGGAGCGCCGCCGCTGCTTCTACGTGGCGGTCACGCGCGCCTCGGAGGCACTCATTCCCGTGTTCACGGAGGAAGGCGCGCCTATCGTGGGGGACGTGCGGACGGCGCTGTGCGGCGACGGCCCGTGGCCCGAGCGCGAGGCCTTGCTGGACTATGGCGGCGTCGAGCCCGCGCGCTTCACGCGCGTGACGGTGACGACGGAGGAACGCGATGCCTATCGGCGCGTGCAGGCCGAGCGCGCGAGCGAGCGCCCGGCGTTCGTGGTGCCGGAGTACGCCGAGCACGAGCCGCTGCGCCCGGTGCCCTGGCGGCCGGTGCGCAAAGGCATGTGGAGCTACTCGTCCCTCTCCGAGCATGCGGGCAAAGGCGCGTCGGAGGCGAACGCGTGCGAGGAGCCCGACGTGAGCGCGCGCGAGGAAGACGGGCGCGCGTTTGCCGAGCCTCCCATGGTCCCTTCGCCGTTCGCGCTCGACGACGACGCGGCGTGGGAGGAGATCGCAGCCAGCCTGGCGGAGGACGCCGACCGCGCGACCGACCTGGGCTCGGCGTTCCACCGTATCGCGCAGTGCGCGGTGGAAGAGCGTGCGGCAGGCGCGCCGTTGGCCTGCCCGTCGGCAGAGCGCGTGCGCGCCATCGGACGGGCGTGCCGTGTGACGCCCGATCAGGCGTTCCGCCTGAGCACGGCGCTTGACCGCTGGTTCGCCAGCGAGACGGCGGCGCGGGCTGCGGCGTGCGAGCGCGTGCGCGCCGAGGTGCCGTTCTGCATCGCGGTCGACACGGAGGGTGAGGGCGCCCACGACGCGAATGTCCGCGCGCCGCGCGACGGCGCCGGCGCAGCGCGCGACCTCTTTTACCTCGAGGGCGAGATTGACCTTTTGTGCGAAAACGGCGCGGGCGATCCCGTGCTCGTGGTGGACTACAAGACCGGCGGCTGCGCCGACGAGACGCCCGACCGCTTGCGGGAAAAGCATGGCCTGCAAGCCCGGTGCTACGCGCTTGCCGTGCTGCGCCAGGGTGCGCCTGCGGTCGAGCTGTGCTTCGTGCGCGTGGAGCAAGAGGGCGCGGCCCGTCCAGGGCAGCCGCAGGAGGTCGTCTACCGCTTCGAACGCGAAGACCTTCCTGCGCTCGAGGACGCCGTCCGCGCCGCCTGGCGAGACGCGGGCGGCCACGCGCGATAGGGGATCGGGCATGCCGGCAGGCGCGGAAGATGCTCGGTCCCCCTTCGCAGCCAGCCTCTCGTCAGCCGCGCCGCTCGTACGTCAAGAACCGGTAGCGCACGCCGCTTTCGGACGTGCGCCACGGGCTTTCTCCTGTAAGCTTCCAGGCAGCCGCATCGAGCGCCGGCGCGAACGCGTCAGCGCCCGGGGCCTCCGCGTCGATCTCGGTCACTTCGACGACGGCCGCCCAGCCCTCGTCGAGCGCCGCTTGGTACACGCTCGCGCCGCCGACGACCCAGACGGCAGGGCGCTTGCCGGTGTGCGGGTCGGCAAGCTGGCGCGCGAGCTCGATGCCTTCGCGCAAGCTTGCCGCAACGTGCGCGCCTGGCGCGCGCCACCCGTCGCGTCGCGTGAGCACGATGTTCGCGCGGTCGGGTAGCGGGCGGTTTCGCTCGGGCAGGGATTCCCAGGTGCGACGGCCCATGACCACCGGGCAGCCGCGCGTGCGGGCGGCGAACCGTGCCAGGTCCTCCGGCACGCGCCACGGCAATGCGCCGTCCCGGCCGATCTCTCGGTTGCGGCCTTGCGCCCAGATAAGTCCCACGGTCATGCCGTCCATGTGCCCCTCCATGCAAAGCGGGCCCGCGTGCGCGGGCCCGCCGATCGATCGATGCGCGCGGCTTTCGCGCCGCAGCGTCCGTGCTTACCCGAGCAGCTTCTCCACCGCGGCAAGCTTCACGCAGCAGACGAACACGTCCATGGCGGTGTCCAGCTCTTCCAGCGGCGGCAGCGTCGGCGCGATGCGGACGTTGCTGTCGAGCGGGTCCTTGCCGTACGGCCAGGTGGCGCCAGCCCCCGTCATGACCACGCCGGCTTCTTTCGCCAGCGCGACGGCGCGCGATGCCGTGCCCGTGGGCGCGTCGAAGCTCACGAAGTAGCCACCGCGCGGCGTGGTCCATGAGCCGCAGCCGGTGCCCGCCAGCCCTTCCTCAAGCTTGCGGGCTACGAGCTCGAACTTCGGGCGGATGATGTCGGCGTGCTTGCGCATGTGCTCCGCGATGCCCGCGGCGTCCTTCAGGAAGCGCACGTGGCGCAGCTGGTTGAGCTTGTCGTGGCCGATGCATTGGGCGCTCATGCGGCGCTTGATCTCGGCGACGTTGGCAGGGCTTGCCGCCACGGCCGCCACGCCGGCGCCCGGGAACGTCACTTTCGAGGTGGAGGCGAACTTGAAGTAGCGGTCTTCCGTGCCCGCGTCACGGCAGGCGGCGGCAATGTCGAGCAGCGTGTCCTGGCGTTCCGTCTCGCCATAGAGATGGTGAACGGCGTAGGCGTTGTCCCAGAAGATGCGGAAGTCCTCCGCCGCGCACTCCATGGACGCCAGACGGCGCACGACCTCGTCGGAGTACGTGACGCCGCCCGGGTTGGAGTATTTCGGCACGCACCAGATGCCCTTCACGGACACATCGGACGCCGCCAGGCGCTCAACCTCGTCCATGTCGGGCCCGTCCTCGCCCATGGGCACGGGAATCATCTCGATGCCGAAGGCCTCGGTCACGCCGAAGTGACGGTCGTAGCCGGGCACGGGGCAGATCCACTTCACGGACGGCAGCGTGCACCAAGGCGCGGAGCCCAGCGTGCCGAACGCCCAGCAGCGCGCAACGGCGTCGTACATGGCGGTCAGGCTTGAGTTGCCCAAGACGATGACGTTCTCGGGCTCATCATCGAGCATGGCGGCCATGAGCTCCTTCGCCTCCGGGAGGCCGTCGAGCACGCCGTAGTTGCGGCAGTCGGTGCCGTCGGCGGCGCTCAAGTCGGCATCGGGGCCCAGGATGCCCAGCATCGGGCGGCTCAAGTCCAGCTGCGCGGACGAAGGCTTGCCGCGAGCCATGTTGAGCTTCAGGCCTTTCGCCTTGAATCGGGCGTACTCTTCCTCAAGCTGCGCTTTGAGCGTCTCAAGCTCCTCGCGCGACATGTCATCGTACTTCGTCATGGGCGTCCTTTCGCCGTCGTCCGATAATTGCCAAGCTGTTTCGTGCGGCACTCCAGCCGAATAAAGTATATAATCCGGCGGAAAGCCCGCGGCCGGGCACGCGCGGGGCGCGTGATGTCGCTTTGGCAGCCTGGCCGCACAACCAACTTATTATATAGGGGAGGGGACATGGTTTCACACGACTTCTGGGTGCTGCTGGCCATGCTGTGCTACTTCGTGGTCGTCGTCATCGTCGGCTTCGTGTACGCGAAGCGGTCGAATGCGAACTCCGAGGAGTACTTCATCGGCGGGCGCGGCCTCGGCCCGTGGCTCTCGGCGCTCTCGGCCGGCGCGAGCGACATGTCGGGCTGGCTGCTCATGGGCCTGCCGGGCGTGGCGTACTTCACCGGCGCCTCCGACGCCATGTGGACGGCCATCGGCCTGGCGCTCGGCACGTACCTGAACTGGCGCATCGTGGCGAAGCGCCTGCGCAAGTACTCCGAGGTGGCGAACAACTCCATCACGCTGCCGGACTTCTTCAGCAACCGGTTCCACGACACGAAGCATATCCTCATGACGGTGTCGGCGCTCATCATCCTGCTGTTCTTCTGCATCTACGTGGGCAGCTGCTTCGTTACGGTCGGCAAGCTGTTCACCACGCTGTTCGGCCTGGATTACGCCACCATGATGATTCTTGGCGCCATCATCGTGTTCCTGTACACCTTCGTGGGCGGTTACATGTCCGTCTGCACCACCGACCTTATCCAGGGCCTGCTCATGTTCTTCGCGCTTGCCGTCGTGTTCGTGGGCAGCGTCACGCAGGCGGGCGGCGTGGACAACATGATCGCCTTCCTTTCCGACATCCCGGGCTACCTCTCCGCGACGGAGATCGCCACGCCCGTGGTGGACGAGGCGGGGCATCAGATGGTCGAGAACGGCCTGCCGCTCTTCGGCGAGGCGGGCACGTACGGCGCCATCACCATCGCCTCCGGTTTGGTGTGGGGCCTCGGCTACTTCGGCATGCCGCAGGTGCTCGTGCGGTTCATGAGCATCAAGCATTCGCGCGAGATCAAGAAGGCGCGCATCATCGGCACCGTCTGGTGCGCCACCTCGCTGGCGTGCGCCGTGTGCATCGGCCTGGTGGGTCGCGCTATCATCCCGTCGCAATTCACCACCCAGTCCGCCGCCGAGAACGTCTTCATCGTGCTCTCAGAAATGATGCTGCCGGCATTTCTGTGCGGCCTGGTGGTCTCGGGCATCTTCGCGGCCTCCATGTCGTCCTCGTCCTCGTACCTGCTGATTTCCAGCTCCGCAGTGGCGAACAATATCTTCAAAGGCTTGCTGAAGAAGGACGCGACCGATCGCCAGATCATGTTCGTGGCGCGCATCACGCTCGTCGTCATCCTGCTCTTCGGCGTGGTCATCTCGCTCGACGAGGACTCGTCCATCTTCAACGTCGTGAGTTACGCGTGGGCGGGCTTCGGCGCCTCGTTCGGCCCTCTCATGCTCCTGAGCCTGTATTGGCGCCGCACGAACCTGCAGGGCGCGCTGGCGGGCATGATCGTGGGCGCGGTCACGGTGGTCGTGTGGTCGAACTTCATCGCGCCGCTCGGCGGCATCTTCGCCATCTACGAGCTCCTGCCGGCCTTCGTGCTGGCGACCGCGGCCATCGTGGTGGTGTCGCTGCTCACGAAGGAGCCCCCGCAAGAGGTCTACGACGAGTTTGATCATTACCTGGAGGCGGACGTCTAAGGCGCGACGCCCCGCATGGAGAACTCGTGCAGAATCAACAAAGGACGCTGGCCGCGTGCCGGCGTCCTCTCGTTTATGGAGAGATTTCTCGCTCACGCGAAGAGCAGGCAGAGGGCAGGGCGGAGGAGATGCGCGGCAAAAAAGTTGGCTTCCGGCATGCCGCAAGCGCGGAGAGTTGCGGCAAAAGACCTAATCGACCTGGAGTTATGCATGTAAAAGGCCGCACGAAGACTTTTTCAAATTAGGGCTTGACCTTTGACGGGCATCCAGTAATATATTGCCTCGCCGAAAGCGCTGCTTGAGGTTCCTGAGAGGGAGAAGCAGGAGACACGCCCGGGGGCGTGACAAGTGTTGACACCTCGAAGAACGTAGCGTATCATGCACCTGCTTGCTGGTTCGGAAGTGCCGGATGAGCAGGCAGGCAGCTTGAAAACGCACATGATAAGAGCAGTGAACTGCAGCAATTTGGGAGTGTGCCCGAGTGGTTAAAGGGGACGGGCTGTAAACCCGTTGGCTCTGCCTACCTAGGTTCGAATCCTAGCGCTCCCACCATCTTCGCCCGTGTAGCTCAGTCGGTAGAGCACTTCGTTGGTAACGAAGAGGTCACCGGTTCAAGTCCGGTCGCGGGCTCCAGAATTTGTTATCACGCTCTCGGCCTGAATGCGATGCTTTGAGCCTCTGAGAGGTTAAAGGCAAGGAAAGCGAAGGCAGTATTGAGGAAGCGGCCTTGTGGTCGTGACCGAAAGAATGCCAAACTTGACGGAGCATTCAGAGCTCTCAGAGAGCTCAAAGTGGCGGTGTAGCTCAGTTGGTTAGAGCACACGGTTCATACCCGTGGCGTCACTGGTTCGAATCCAGTCACCGCTACCATTTTTTGGAAAACTCGCATGCGAAAGCATGCGTTTTCGTTTGAGTAGGCTTTCGCAGTGCGAAACCCGTTAGGAGGACATTAATGGCTAAGGAGAAGTTCGAGCGTACCAAGCCGCATGTGAACATTGGTACGATCGGCCACGTCGACCACGACAAGACCACGCTGACGGCTGCCATCTCCAAGACG
>DVLD01000171.1 GCA_018715725.1 Candidatus Aveggerthella excrementigallinarum | reverse complement strand
ACCGGCGGCTGGATGATCGACAACTCCGGCGCGCACGACATGAAGACGCACCTGCTGAAGGAATGCGACCTGGTCGAGGGCGGCTCCTACCAGAAGTTCTACGTCCATGACGCCACCAAGGCGGCCGAGGGCAAGACCGGCAACGACGCCCTTTCGTTCTACGACGTCGAGGTCACCCAGTGGGACGGCGAGCACATCACCACCGACGCCGCCATGACCAACGGCCGCGTCGTGAAGGAAGGCACCCCGTTCGAAGGCTGGCTGCCCACCCCGACGCAGTTCGCGAGCATCAACCCGGATCTCACGGGCGAGTACGAGGTCACGCTGAAGGACGGCCGCACCGTCAAGGCCAAGACCGTCTGGCAGTACTACGTGGAGATGCTCGAGGACAAGACCCCGGAATGGGCCGAAGAGGTCACCGGCGTCAAGGCCGACATCATCCGCGACGCCTGCCTGGCGTGGGCCACGCGCCCCGAAGGCCAGGACCATGGCAACGGCGGTATCCACATCAGCCTGGCCATGGACCAGAACGGCAACAACTACCAGACCATCCGCTGCATCATGATGCTCTCGCACATGACCGGCAACATGGACATCCCCGCCGGCAACCGCGGCCCGACGCACGCGTACTTCAACGACGAGTGCTGGCTGCCGTACTGGATGATTGGCGGCGGCTTCAACCCGGCTCCCGACCAGCCGAATAAGTTCGAGTCGAACGAGCTCATCGTCGGTGGCGACGACTGGCCGATCTCCAAGTGGTACGGCCAGTGGTCCGAACCGAACAGCATCTGGAAGGCCGTCCTGGAACAGGAGCCCTACCCCATCGTCGCTGGCGCAAATGACTCTGGTTCGTTCATGAACCACGGAACTTCCGGCCCCGCCTGGGAGGCCATGAACAAGCTGGACTTCTGGCTTGAGGCCAACCTGTGGCATCACCCGACCGCCGAGTGCGCCGACATCCTCGTCCCGGTGTACCACTGGCTTGAGATGCGCTTCCCGCGCATCAGCCAGGGCCCGCACTGCGGCCTTGCCATGAACGTCCCCTGCGTGGAAGCGCCGGGCGACTGCAAGGACGACCCGATGTTCATGAAGGCGCTGGCGAACGCCATCGGTTTCCCCTGGAGCACCGACCCGAACATGCCCGACCCCGACACCGCCGACGCGTGCGAGCGCATGTACCAGCTCGCCCAGCAGGAAGCGGCGAAGATCGGCGAGGGGCTGCCGTACGCCACGTACGCCGAGTTCGAAGAGGACTTCCAGAAGAACGGCTGGCAGAACGCCAAGAAGGTCTACCCGAAGGAAATGGGCACCTACCGTCGTTGGGAGACCGGCTACATGTCCATCAAGCCGGGCGTCGGTTGCGCCACCGGCATCCAGGGCATGAGCGTTCCCGGCTGCGACGAGACCCGTCGCTTCGGTTACATCACCCCGACGTCCAAGTACGAGCTGTGGCCGACCGTCATCGAGCGCTACGGCCTGGGCGGCAAGGCGAATGTCGACCTGTCCTGGCTCATCCCCGACTACCGTGAGCCCATGGAGAGTCCGGTCAGCGACCCCGAGCTGGCAAAGGAATACCCCTTCATCGCCACCACCGGCCGTCGTATCCCGGTGTACTTCCACTCCGAGCACCGTCAGCTCCCGTGGTGCCGCGAGCAATGGCCGGTCCCGCGCATGGAGATCAACCCGGCCGACGCCGAGAAGCTCGGCCTCAAGCAGGGCGACTGGGCGTGGATCGAGACGAAGTACGGCAAGATCCGCGAGTGCGTCGACATCTACTACGGCATCGGCGAGGGCGTCGTGAACCTCGAGCATGCTTGGTGGTTCCCGGAGCTGTCTGCTCCGAACCACGGCGAAGAGCTCTGCAACTGCAACCGCCTGCTGAACCCCGACAACGTGGATCCCATCATGGCATCCCCGTGCATGCGCGGCTTCATGGTGAAAATTTACAAGGCCACGCCGGAGAACAGCCCGTTCGGCAATCCGATTCCGTGCGACACGGACGGCACCGAGATCATCCACGATGCCACCGACCCGCGCCTGAAGGAATGGTTGCCCGACTATTCGTTGAACGGAAGTGATTACTGATGCGCAACGCCATAGTTACTGACCTCAACCGTTGCGTTGGATGCCTGAGCTGCAGCGTCGCCTGCAAGGCCGCCAACAGCGTTCCGGTGGGCAACTTCTGGAACAAAGTCCTGCGCATCGGCCCCAACCCGAAGGCCGAGGGCGGACAGTGCCCTGACGTCGAGATGTACTTCCTGCCCATGGGCTGCCAGCACTGCGAGAACCCCGAGTGCGTGGCCGTGTGCCCGACCGAGGCGTCGCACGTCCTGGAGGACGGCACGGTGCAGATCGACAAGGCGAAGTGCATCGGCTGCCAGTTCTGCGCCATGGCCTGCCCCTACGGCGTCCGCTACCTCAACGAGGAGGAGCGCGTCGTGGAGAAGTGCACGCTCTGCGAGCAGCGCATCTCCCAGGGCGAACTGCCGGCGTGCGTCGAGCAGTGCTGCGCTCGCGCCCGCTTCTTCGGCGATTTGGACGAAGGCATCGAGAACTTCGAGGCGCCGGGCGAACCCCTGTCCTTCGGCGAGGACAAATCGTACGAGACCATGAAGGCGACTCGCGTCAAGCTGGGCGAGTACGTGCGTCCCTTCACCGAAGACCAGGTGTACCACCTGACCGACGTGGGCAACGGCCCGTCGTTCGGGTACATCCTACGCGATCGCCAATGGCGCGGAGAGGAGTAGACCATGGAACTGCAATGGCCTCTGATTCTTTTCACCACCCTTGGCGCTGCGAGCGCTGGCGTGTTCGCGACGCAGGGCATCTACGCCATCCTCGGTAAGGGCCAGAAAGCGCAGCTTCCTGCCCTCATCACGAGCGTCGTGCTGCTGGCCGTCGCCGGCATCGCCGTCTTCTTCCACCTGCAGCACTGGGAGCGCATCTTCAACGGCTTCGGCCACCTGAGCTCCGGCATCACCCAGGAGCTCATCGCGATCGTCGTCATGGTGATCGTGATGGTGGTGTACTTCGCCATGCTGCGTCGCGAGGAGCAGGCTCCGAAATGGGCCGGCGTCCTTGCGGTGGTCATCTCGGCGATCCTCGTCGTCGTCATGGGCATGTCCTACATGATGGCGGCACGCCCGGCCTGGGACAACGCCCTGCAGATTCTGTCCCTGCTCGGCTACGCCCTCGCCGCGGGCGCGGGCATCTTCGCCCTCCTCGACGCGAGCGCGCAGGAGGACGCGGAGTTCCACGGCCTGTACGGGCTGGTCGGCACGATCGCGAACGCGGTGTGCACGCTCGGCTTCATCTTCATGATGTCGAGCGCCGCCAACAGCTTCACGAACGTGGGCAACTACTTCGACCCGAACCACCCCACGGCTCCGATGTCGAGCGCGACCGACTACAGCCCCTTCTCGGGCGACGCCATGGCGTTCACCGTGTGCGCCATCATCTTGGCGCTTGCCGCAGTCGCCTTCGCCGTCTTCGGCAAGCAGTCCAAGAAATGGACGATCGCCGGCGCTGGCGCTGCCGTGTGCGCCCTGGTCGGCGCAGCGTTGCTCCGCGCGGTGTTCTTCGCCTGCGGCGGCAGCGTCTTCATGTTCTACTAGCGAGTCCCAACGCCCGCGCTTGCCTTCCCCCTCACCCTGTCTTTTGCAAGCAGGCGCGGGCGTCTTGCGGACGACCTTGAACAGCCTTAGGCGCGGGCGAACCCCGCCCGCGCCGCATGGTGGCTCGCTCCCATCGAGCACGGCGGGCGTCTCGCGCCCGCCCCGCCCCGGCCAGGGACCCTCCGCCTGGCCCCGGCGGGGACGGAACGTCGGCG
>DVLD01000170.1 GCA_018715725.1 Candidatus Aveggerthella excrementigallinarum | reverse complement strand
GCTGTCTTGCCGATGTCGCGGCACATCTGTTCGAAAGTAAGCAGTTCGGGCGTCTGAGTGATCTGCCGCTCAAGATGAATGGCAGCGACAAACGTCCCCTTTCCTTGTCGCTTGATAAGTACGCCGCGCTTTACTAGGTCTTGGATAGCGCGACGAACGGTAACGCGGCTCACAGAATAACGCTCTGCGAGCTCTCGTTCAGACGGAATTGCGTGACCGGGAGCATATACGCCCTCGTCAATGTCGGCAATGATATCCGCAACAAGCTGCTCAAAGAGCGGCAGGTTAGAGTTGGCCTCGAGTTCCATCGGCTCTCCGCACGAATTGATGACAACAGCGTGGATATCATACTCCCCTTTGGGTGGGAACTGGCAAACGCCAGATACCACTCACTCGCTGCTCATCATAGAGCCGCCAGCACCGTATCCGACAACCTTTGCCGAATCGTCCAATACCGTCCCCGATACGATGCCTGATATGCCCCTCTGAGCGGTATAATCTGTTGGTGTATGCGCCTACGCGTATACCCGCAGCACGGTTGCAATTTGGGATGCCGGCCGCCGCGCGCCGCGCCTGGTGCGAGGCACGGGTATTCCACGCATCCCATGGTAAGAGAGGGGTTCTATGTTCAAGATCCTGAAAAAGACGCAGTTCTCGGAGAAGGTCTTCGAGTTCCGCGTCCACGCGCCCAGGATGGCCAAGCATGCGCATGCCGGCCAGTTCCTCATGGTGCGCATCGACGAGACGGGTGAGCGCGTCCCGTTCACGTTTGCCAACTGGAACCCGGAGGAGGGCTGGGTCGAGTTCATCTTCATGGTCGTCGGTAAGACCACCCAGTGCCTCTCCGAGCTCAACGAAGGCGACGAGATCCGCGACATTACCGGCCCGCTCGGCTGCCCGACCGAAGTAGAGGGCGATCGCGTTGCCGTCATCGGCGGCGGCGTGGGCCTGGCAATCGCCTACCCTGTTGCCCGCACCCTCTGCGAGCAGGGCAAGAAGGTTTCCGTCATCATGGGTGCCCGCACCAAGGACCTGCTCATCCTCTTCGAGCAGTTCGCCGCGCTGCCTCTCGAGAACCTCTTCGTCACCACCGATGACGGCTCCATGGGCGAGAAGGGCGTCGTGACCCTCCCGCTGCGTCGTCTGTGCGAGACGGACGCCATCGACTCCGCCTTCTGCGTTGGCCCCGTGCCCATGATGAAGTTCTCGACCCTCACCTGCCGCGAGTTCAAGATCCCCATCGTGGCGAGCCTGAACCCCATCATGGTCGACGGCACCGGCATGTGCGGTTGCTGCCGCGTCGAGGTCGGCGGCGAGACCAAGTTCGCCTGCGTCGACGGCCCCGATTTCGATGCGAACCTCGTCGACTGGGACGACCTTGCGCATCGTCAGGCCAGCTACAAGGCCGAGGAAGCCGAATCCATCAAGCGCCATGAGGAGGATTGCGCATGCCAGAAGTAAAGTATCGCCCCAACATCGGCGCTCCCCGCACCCCCGCCAACGAGGAGCCCGCTGCTGAGCGCGCCCGCGATTTCCGCCCGGTCGACACCGGCTACACCAAGGCGGATGCCATCGCCGAGGCCAACCGCTGCCTCGACTGCAAGAAGCCGCTGTGCATGGAGGGTTGCCCGGTAGGCGTGCACATCCCGCAGTTCATCGAGAAGATCCGCGAGGAGGACTGGGCCGGCGCGCTCAAGACCATCAAGGGCGACAACCTGCTCCCCTCCGTCTGCGGCCGCGTGTGCCCGCAGGAGAACCAGTGCGAGGGCAAGTGCATCCTCGGCAAGAAGGGCGAGCCCGTCGCCATCGGCCAGCTCGAGCGCATGGTCGGTGACATGGCCGATGAGGTTGGCGAGGCACCCGAGTGCAAGCCGTCCAACGGCAAGAAGGTCGCCATCGTGGGCTCCGGCCCCTCCGGCATCGCCTGCGCCGGTGAGCTCGCACGCGAAGGCTTCGACGTCACCGTTTTCGAAGCGTTCTTCACCGGCGGCGGCGTTCTCACCTACGGCATCCCCGAGTTCCGTCTGCCCAAGGCAATCGTCAAGCGCGAGATCAAGGGCCTGGAGGAGCTGGGCGTCCATTTCGAGTACAACTCGGTTGCCGGCCGCCTGTTTGACGCCGACGAGCTCTTCAACGAGGACGGATTCGACGCGCTCTACCTCGCCGTAGGCGCTGGCCTACCGCGCTTCCTGCACGTCAACGGCGAGAACCTGCCCGGCGTGTACTGCGCTAACGAGTACCTCACCCGTACGAACCTCATGAAGGCGTACGAATTCCCCGAGTACGACACCCCCATCCGCCACGGCAAGAACGTCGTCGTCTTCGGCGGCGGCAACGTGGCCATGGACGCCGCCCGCACCGCGCTGCGCCTGGGTGCCGAAAAGGTCACCCTGGCCTACCGCCGCACCGAGGCCGAGATGCCCGCCCGTAAGGCCGAGGTCCATCATGCCAAGGAGGAGGGCGTCGAGATCCTCGAGCTCTGCAACCCGCTGCGCTTCCTGCCCGGTCCTGACGGCTTCGTCTCGACCATCGAGTTGCAGCGCATGGAGCTCGGCGAGCCAGACGCCTCCGGCCGCCGTCGCCCCATCCCCATCCAGGACTCCGAGTTCGCCATCCCCTGCGATGTTGCTGTCACGGCAATCGGCACGCGCGCCAACCCGTTCGCGAAGCTCTGCGCTGACGTCGAGCTCAACCGCTGGGGCCTCATCGAGACCGATGAGAACGGCCGCACCTCGAACCCCAAGGTCTGGGCTGGCGGCGATATCGTGACCGGTGCCGCCACGGTCATCCTGGCCATGGGCGCTGGCAAGAAGGCAGCAGCCGACATCAAGGAGAAGCTGCTCGCCGAGTAGCCCCTAGGTCTACCGCGCATCAACCGGAAGGGTCCGCAGTCGAACTTGGCTGCGGACCTTTTTTTGCTCCCCATCCCCTGACCTCTACAGGGTGGGCCTTTTGAAACGGCACCCGTTAGCGCACGCACAAGCGGGATAAGAGCTTTCACTCCCTCTCATCTTTTTCCTTCAAACCCTGTGTAGTTTAATGATTCCTTAAGGGGGGCCACATTTTCTTGTAAGCTATTCACGTTTGATTCTGCACCATTAGACAATATGTAAAACAGAGGTCACTATGAGGCTCCCGCTCGTTCGCGCCTGCTCTACATTCATCGCCGCCGCAGCAGGTATCGCCCTACTCGTCGGCGCACCTGAACCCGCTTTTGCCGAACCGACCCAGCACGAC
>DVLD01000169.1 GCA_018715725.1 Candidatus Aveggerthella excrementigallinarum | reverse complement strand
GGCGACGAACTCGCCGGGCGCCACTTGCATGCTCACGTTCTCGAGCGCGATGGTCCGTGCGACGTCGGCGCGCTTGCCGCGGCCGCCATACACTTTCGTGACGTTGCGCACGTCGAGCGCGCACTGAGTTGCCATGAGGGGCTCCTTTCGGTCGGTTTTTTTCTTCGTCCGCGATGGCGCACCGCCGGGCAGGGCGCCATCGCCGCTGGCTCGCCCTCCGAAGCGAGCGGGCGCAGAGGCCGGACGCGCGCAGGATCCATGTGGCGCGAAGGTCGCTGCCTGCGCGCTTTTCGGGCACGCCGCTTCGCGTTCGGTAGGCTCTATGCTCGCGGTCCGGTCTTGCACGGTCCTGGCGGCGTCCTTACGTTTTCCTAACTTTCCCTTCCATCGCTTGCGGCAGGCCGGGACGGCTGCAAGAATGGGCGCATGGAAACGAGGGACCGCATACATGAGAAACGCCTGCTCGTCGTTGACGACGCGCCGGAGATTCGCGCGCTCGTGCGCGCGGTGTTGGAGGACGAGGGGTATACGAACCTTGCGTTCGCGGCAGGGCACGCCGAGGCGCTCGCGGAGTTCCAGCGCGTTTCGCCGGAGTTCGCGCTGCTCGACGTCATGCTGCCCGACGGCGACGGCTTCTCGCTCGCGCGGCAGCTGCGCGCGATGGACCCAAACCTGCCCGTCATGTTCCTCACGGCGAAGGACCGCCCCGAAGACCGCCTCTCGGGGCTTACGCTCGGCGCCGACGACTACCTGGTGAAGCCCTTCCTCCCCCAAGAGCTCACGCTGCGCATCGGCGCCATCCTGCGGCGCTGCTACCCGCAGGACGCCGGGTCGAACTCCCTGGCGCTCGCCTCCTGCACGGTCGATCTGGACAACGCGGAAGTCCACCGCGCGGACGGCAGCACCGCGCAGCTCACGGCGAAGGAGCTCTCGCTCCTTGAGGCGCTCGCGCGCAATGCCGGGCGCATCGTCACCATCGACGCGCTTTGCGAGGAGCTTTGGGGGCCGGCGTGCTTCGGCTACGAGAACTCGCTCATGACCCACGTGCGCCGCCTGCGCGAGAAAATCGAAGCGGACCCCTCGCACCCCGAGAGCCTCGTCACCGTGAAGGGGCTCGGGTACCGGCTGAACGCGAGGAAGCGCCCATGAGGCGCTCGCCCGGACCCGTCCACCCTTCCCAGGCGCGCACGCACGAGCGCGCCCGCCGCCGCGAACGCCGGCGCTCGGGCGGCATCACCGTGTTCGTGGGCAAGTACTTCCTGCTGTTTTGCGCGCTCCTGTTCGCCATCGTCGTGGTGGACTTCGTGCTGTACGTGGCCATCGCCGTCTACGGCATGCAGGGCGGCGCCGACGAGGCCACCGGACCGACACAGCTGGCCACGCGCGTGTGCTCGTCGCTCGAGCAGGAAGACGAGGGCTGGCGGCTTTCGCCGGACATGGAAGAGCGCCTCGATAGCGAAGGCGTGTGGGGCTTCCTCATGGCGGCGGACGGCAGCGTCGTCTGGACGAGCAAGAGCGCGCCGCAGGACGCCGTCCTGCCCGCCACCGCACAGGACATCGCGCTCGTGGCGCACTACGGCTCGCTCGACGGGCACCCCGCCTTCGTCTACACCCCGGCCGACAACCCCATCATCGACGGCGCGGACGCGGACACGCCGCAAAGCGACGACTCCGCGATCGGCGAGGCGAACGTGGGCGCGGACACGCTGCTCGTGCTCGTCTACCCGGAGGACAGCCGCGTGGTCTTCCCCACCTCGTCCTTCTCGGGCAGCTCGTTCGCGGCGCTCGGCGCGGGCGTGGCGATCATCCTGTTCGTGGACTTGGCCATCCTGTTCGCTGCCTACGTCATCTCGCGCCGATCGGTCGTGAAGGGCATCGAGCCCCTCTCGGAGGGCATCGGCAAGCTCGCGAAGGGCGTGCCCGCCTCGGTCGAAGCGCGCGGCGACCTTGCCGACATCGCGAACGACGTGAACGCCGCCTCCGACGTCATTCGCGCGAAAGACAGCGCGCGAGCGAACTGGATCAGCGGCGTCTCGCACGACGTCCGCACGCCGCTGTCCATGGTGATGGGCTACGCCGACCGCATCGCGGAGGACCCGAGCGTGCCCGAGCGCGCCCGCACTGAAGCGTCCATCATCCGCTCGCAAAGCATGAAGATGCGCGATCTGGTGGAGGACTTGAACCTCGCCTCCCACCTGGAGTACGACCTGCAGCCTATGCACCCCGAAGAGCTCTCCCCCGCCTCGCTTGCGCGGACGGCGGTGGCGGAGTTCGCGGACAGCGTCGACCCGGCGCTCTACGAGCTCTCCCTCGACGTGGACCCGCGCGCCGCCGACGTCCGATTCCGCGCCGACCGACGCCTGCTCGGCCGCGCGCTGCGCAACCTCCTGCAGAACGCCGTCACCCACAACCCGGACGGCTGCCGCATCAGCGTGAGCCTGGGGATCGGCGACGCGTCGGCCGTCACGTTCCCCGACGACGCGCGCCCGGGGGCCGCCTGGTACGTCCGCGTGGCGGACGACGGCGCGGGCATCGAGGTGCCCGAGCTCGTGGAGCTGCAGAACGGGCCCGCAAGCCTGGGCGACGCGGCGCAGCGCCGGGGCGACGGCATCGCCGCGCACGGCCTGGGGCTTTTGCTCGTGCGCGGCATCGCCCGCGCCCACGGTGGCACCGTGCTCTTCGCAAGCGAAGGGCCTGGAGCGGGCTTCGCCGCGACGCTCGTGTTCCCGCTCGAGGAGCGCGCGGGCGACTGACGCGCTTCAACCAACAGTTGCACGCCTTCGGGCCGACGGAACCGGTATATTGAAGAGCTGTTGTAAACGCCCCGGCAGCCACAATGCCGGCTCCGACCGCAGGAAGACCCATGACCCACGACTTCATCTCACTTGCCATCATCGCGCTCGTCGCGGCGGCGGCGCCCGTCATCGCGCGCCTCATCCCGCGCCGTCCCGTCCCCGAGACCGTGCTGCTGCTCATCGGCGGCGCCGTGCTCGGCCCGTCGCTTTTGAACGTGATCTGGCTCGACGAGAGCGTCCTGCTGCTCTCCGACTTTGGCTGCGCCATGCTCTTCCTGCTGGCCGGCTACGAGATCAACCCCAAGACCATCACCGGCCGCGAGGGCAAGCGCGGCTTGGCCACGTGGGCCGTCACGCTCGCGCTCGCCTTCGGCGCGGTGCACGTGTTCACCGGCGTCTCGGCGCGCGGCCTGGACGGCCTGGCCGTCACCATCGCGCTCACCACCACCGCCATCGGCGCGCTCATGCCCATCCTGAAGGAGCGCGGCCTCATGGAGACGCGCATTGGCGAGTCCATCCTCGCCTACGGCACGTGGGGCGAGCTCGGCCCGGTGCTCGCCATGGCGCTTCTGCTCTCAACGCGCGCCACCTGGGCCACCGTCGTCATCCTGGTGGCGTTCGTCCTCATCGCCGTGCTCGTCGCCCGTTTCGGGCACCAGGCCTCCAGCTCGAACGGGCTCCTCGCGCGCGTGCTCTTCGAAGGCCGCCAGACCACCTCGCAGACGTTCGTGCGCGTGACCATGCTGCTGCTCATCGTGCTCGTGGCCATATCCTCGCTTTTCGACCTGGACATCGTGCTCGGCGCGTTCGCGGCGGGCTTCATCCTGCGCTACGTCATCCCCGAAGGCGACGAGATGCTCGAGCACAAGCTCGACGCCATTGGCTACGGCTTCCTCATCCCGCTGTTCTTCGTCATCTCCGGCGCGAAAATCGACCTCACGGCCGTCGCCGAGCAGCCTGGCTTGCTCGTGCTGTTCATCGTCATGCTCGTGCTGATCCGCGCGGTGCCGATCTTCGTCTCCATGGCCCGCGACAAAGACCCCGAGGTCAAGGAGCTGGGCGCGCGCAACCATGCCACCGTGGCCATTTACTGCACGACGGCGCTGCCGCTCATCGTGGCCGTGACGTCCGTGGCTGTGACGGCCGGCGCCATGGACGCCTCCACCGCCTCGGTGTTCGTCTCGGCCGGCGCGCTCACCGTGCTCGTCATGCCGCTGCTGGCCTCGCTCACCTACCGCGTGGCGGAGGCGCACCCCATCGAGCGCATCCGCGACCACTGGGGCGGCGCCGCCTCGCACGAGGACGACGCCGAAGTCGACCCGGAGCACCGCGAGGACGACGGCCGGTAACGAGCCGCGCCGCTCCCCTCAAGCGCCTGACGCGCAATCCGTCCCTTCAGAGCGCAGAATCGAAACACCCCTCGCCACTCGACCCCACACGCACGCAGCCCCTTCTCCCTCGCCCGGGAGAAGGGGCTGCTTCGTATCGGGCGCGCAGGAGAGCCCGCACGCCCGAGGAGCTGTCGTCGGCACCGTGAACGCGCACCCGAAGGGCCATCGCCAACGCCTTAGAGCCGTGCGCTTCTATCCCTTCATGAGGTAGCGCATGACGTTGCGGCGACTGAGCGCGCCGACGAGCTTGCCGTCGGAGACGACCGGCATCTTCTTGATCTTGCGCTCCGCGAGCACGGTGCACGCCTTGTCGAGCGGCAGGTCTGCGTCGACCGTGATCACGCGCTTGGTGGCAAGCTCCATGACGTTGACCGACGAGAGCTCGCTCAAGCGCGTGCGCAGGTCGTCGTCGTCCATGAACAGCGCATGGACGTTACCCGACGGGTTCACGACGCGGCTGTCGTGGCGAGCCAGGTAGTTCGCCACGTCGCCGTCGGTCACGTAGCCCACCAGGCGGCCGCCCGTCTCGACCACGGCGACACCGGTCGTGTCCTCTTCGCCCATGAGCGCAACGACCTGGCCCATCGTGGCGTTTGCCGGCACCGTGGCGGCGTGCGGGTTCATGGCGTCGCGCACGAGCGGCTGGCGGCGCGAGGCGCCTTCGCCCACGGCGGCAGCGCCCGAGCCGGCCTGCGCAGCCGAAGCGGCCTCGGCGACCGAGGGCCCGCCGGCGGAGGCGGCCGTCACGGCAGCCTTCTTCCCATCGCGCACGAACAGCAGGATGATCGCCACCGCCACGCACACGAGCAGCGCCGTCGTGCAGAACGAGGCGTGGTCTCCGGCGTACACCTGGGCGGCGCCCTCAAGATGCGTCGACGAGTTCGCGACCATGGCGGAGATGGACACGAGCAGCGCCGTGCCGAACGAGCCTGCCACCTGGTTGAGCGTGTTCGACGTGCTCTGCGCGTGCTGGATGGCGTCGTTCGGCAGCGAGTTCACGCCCCAGGTGTTGAGCGGCGTCATAGTGAACTGCATGCCCAGGAACATGCACGCGTACACCGCCGAAACCACCCAGATGGGCGAGTCGAGGCGCAGGGCGAACGCAAACCCGCACGCCGCCGCCACGATGAGCACGGCGCCGATGCTCACCGGCAGGCGCACGCCGTGGCGGTCGAACAGGCGTCCCGCCAGCACGCCCGTGAACGCGCCGATCAGCGCGCCCGGCAAGAGGGTGAGGCCGCTCACCGTGGCGCTGTAGCCAAGCGCGTTCTGGATGTAGAGGGGCATGGTGGTCTCCATGCCGATGAGCGCCGCCTGGAAGATCATGACCGTGATCACGTTCACCCGGTAGTTCTTGATCTTCAGGATGTCCACGCGCAGCATGGGCTCCTCAAGCCGCAGCTGGCGCCGCGCGTACAAGCCCACCACGACGATGCCCACCACCACGAGCGCTGCCGTGACGGCGTGGTTCGTCGAGGAGCTGAAGGTGGACAGGCCGTAGAGCAGGCTCAGCAGGCCCACCGTGGAGAGCACGACCGAAAGCGCGTCGAACTTCGAGCGCTTGAACGAGCCGTAGTTCTCGAGCGCGAACCACGCCACCGCCACGATCAGCGCGGCCAGGACGGTGACGATGACGAAGATGGCGCGCCAGCCCACCGTGTCCACGAGCACGCCCGAGAACGACGGGCCGAGCGTCGGCGCGAAACCGATGACAAGCCCGATGACGCCCATGGCGCTGCCGCGCTTCTCACGCGGGAACACCAGGAGGATGACGCTGAACACCATGGGCATGACAAGGCCCGTGCACGCGGCCTGGATGACGCGGCCGAGCAGCAAGAGCGGGAAGCTCGGCGCGAGCGCCGCCACCAGGCTGCCGATGCCGAACAGCCCGATACCGCCGATGAACAGCTTGCGCGTGGACAGCCGCCCCATCATGTACGCCGCCAGCGGGATGACCACCGCCTCCACGAGCGCGTAGCCCGACGTCAGCCACTGTACCGTGGTCGACGCCACGTGCACGTCCTCCATGATGGCGGGCAACGCCGGCGTGAGCAACGTCGCGTTCAAGACCGCCACCAGCGCGCCCGACAGCAGCACCGCCACCATGACAAGTTGTTTTCGTGCGACTCCCAGACCCATGCTGCGCATCATCCCTTTCTGCCGACATGCGACCCGCGCGCCTTCCCTCGGAACGCCGCGCGGGCCACGTCGCGTTATCGTGTCGTGTCATTCTGTTCGATTGACGATCGTCAAACATTACCCTCGATTAATTGACACTCGTCAAACGACTCCATAGAATCGCCACCAGTTGGACAGACAAGGCTGCGGACCACGCGCGGCTTGAACGCATCGAGGCGAGCATGGACAACAATCGAACAACACGCGATGACGACCTTGCGGGCACGCCGGAAGTGGCCATACTCAAGGCCATGGGCGCCTACGACAACTTCGGGCGGCACACCGTCATGGCGCAGCGCGCAAAGCTCACGAAAACCCAGATGGACGTCGTCATCGGGCTCGATTTGTTCGGCACGATGAGCATGACGCAGATGAGCGAGCACCTGGCCGCGTCGAAAGAGCAGGCCTCCCGCTCGGTGGCGCCGCTCGTGGAAACCGGCCTCGTCAAGCGCGAGCGCAACCCGCGCGAGCACCGCGTGGTGGAAATCTCCCTCACCGAGCGCGGCAAGGAGTTTGGCCGCGCCCACAAACAAGAGGCGGCCGAGAGCGTGCGCGCCCGTCTCGCGTTGCTGCCGAAGGAAGAGCGCGACCTGCTAGTAGAGGCGTCGCGCACGGCGGAGCGCCTCCTGTGCAAACTGCGCGAGATCGAGCTCGGGCGCAAAGGCGCACGCTCGTGCGCGCCCGCCGGCGGCGACGCGCGCGGAGAGGACTCGGGGCGGAAGTCCCGCACGGACGCAACGCAGGAGCAGCAAGCATGACGCGAGAGAACGAACGGGAGCGTGCGCACCATCCCGCGGGGATCGACCCGCGCGACAACGCGCGCGAGAAGGCGCTCGTCGTGCAGGCCGCCGATGACGCCAGCCTGCCCGCTGCCGAGCAGGCGGCGAACGCCACGGGCGCGCCCCTTGCACGCGACGCCGCGGAGGGCGCGCGGGCGCGCGTCATCCTGCGCGCAAGCTCCGAGGGGCTTGCACTCGAGGGCGACGGCATGACGCTGCGACAAGATTTCACCCGCATGCTCCCCCGCCTGAAGCCCGGCAGGCTGCGCGGGGAGCTGCTCGTGAAGGCCGCGCGGCTCAAGGGCCCCTCGGAAGGCGCCGGCCCTCTGGTCGTCGACGCCACCGCTGGCCTGGGCGAAGATGCGCTGTTGCTGGCGGCGGCGGGCTTTCGGGTGCGCCTGTTCGAGCGCAATGCCGTCATCGCGCTCATGCTGCAGGACGCGCTGCGCCGCGCGGCATCCGACCCTGCCCTGGCAAGCATCGTCGCCCGCATGGAGTTCTCGCCCGGGGACAGCACCCGCGAGCTGCCGCGCATGAGCCCGGCGCCCGACGTGGTGTACCTCGACCCCATGTTCCCCGAGCGCACGAAGAGCGCAGCAGTCAAGAAGAAGTTCCAGCTGCTTCACCACCTGGAACAGCCGTGCGACGACGAGGAGGAGCTGCTGGCGGCGGCGTTCGCGGCCCGACCGCGCAAGGTCGTCGTGAAACGCCCGCCGAAAGGCCCCTGGCTTGCCGGCAAGAAGCCCAGCCACTCCATCGAGGGCAAGGCGGTCCGCTACGATTGCTACGTCCTGCCGCGCTGACCGCACGCGGCGTCGACGTGGCCTCCGTTCTCGGGCTTGCGGCCGATGATTGCCGCGCTGACCGCACGCGGCGTCGACGCGCCGCGCACTGGCGCCGCGTCGCCCCTGACATCACGCGCGATAACGGAGCGCGCGGCGGAAGCGCCCCTTCGTCGTGCGGCATGCGCTTCGTCTCGCCCCGCACGCTTCGACTGAAAAGGGCGCCCGCGCGCATGCCGCGCCGCGCCGTGCCGAGCGAACCCGCACACACCACGAGGGGCGCCCACCGAAGCAGGCGCCCCTCCCGCGCGGTCGATTGCGGCAACCGCCGCTATCGTTTCGTGCCGCTATCTTCCCAGGATGAAATCCACGAGGTGCTTCGTCCAGCTGACGCCGCCCGTGGCGCCGGCGAGGGCCTCGTCGGACAGCTCGCCCTCTGCCATTTCGGCATCGCGCTCGGCAAGAACCTGCGCCGCCTGCTCGGCGGTCAGCTCGACGCCTGCCTCCCGAGCGGCCTGGAGGACGTCCTCCGCCGTCTCGGCGACCTGCAGCTTCTCCAGCAGCTCTTCGTGCTTCGCCTCCATGGCCCGTCCTTTCTCGCGTGCACTTCCTTTGCGCACAGCATACCGCAAGCCCGGTCGCATGCGCGCGAGCGTGTCATGAGCGCAGGCTCCTGCGGAATGAAAGCAGATGACGCGCGAGGCGAACGCGCGCATGAACCGTCAACGCACGCCACCCACGCGAGACGCGTGCGCGCACGAACCATCAGCCACGCCCTTCGCGAGCTTGCCGACGCCGCCCCACAAGCGTTGGCCACCACCGCGCGATCTTCCGGCGGTATAAT
>DVLD01000014.1 GCA_018715725.1 Candidatus Aveggerthella excrementigallinarum | reverse complement strand
AATGCGGGCGCCCATGGGCCCATGGAGCCGTGCTCGGCAGGGCAAGGAGCCTTACGGGAGGAGGTTCAGGCTGGCGAGCTCGTCCTTCACGTCAGAGAGGCCGTAGCCGTCCAGGCACTCGGCGGTCGGGCAACCCAGCTGGGAGTCCCATCCGAAGCGCTCGTAAACCATGGTGAGCGCGGTCTGGAAGTCCTCGCGATCCATCTTGTCGGTGCCCTCGGTGAACGCCTGCTTGTCCGGATCCTTGTCAAAGGCCCAGTTCGTCATGACGTCGTGGACGTTGCGCATGTCGTTGCAGCCCATGGCGCCGTTGGCGTCGGTCATGCCGCGCACCGTGTTGGCGCGCTGCAGGGTCATGATGGCGGCGGCGCGGCGGTACAACTCGTCAGTGGTGATGTCCTCGCCGGTGACGGCCTTGTAGAACTTCGCCTCGAGGTCGAGGTCGCCGCGGTAGTTGCGGGCCTTCGTGGGGCTCATGGTCATCGGCCACACCCAGTTGCACAGCGTGAGGCTGTCGTGCAGGACGTCGGTGACGATGGACCACCAGGCGAAGTTCGCCTTGTACTCGTTCATCGGGGTGTAGTTCTTGTCGGCGGTGATGGCGTCCTCGCTGCCCCAGACCTCGGCGGCGATCTGCTTCTTCAGCTCGATCGGCAGGCCGCAGCCCTGGAAGTTAACGGCGGAGTGGATCATGTCGTCGCGGTTGAACATCATGTTGTACACGGCGCCAACCTGGCCGAAGCACTCGATGGCGTGGTGGACCGGCCAACCGCGGTAGTTGATGAGCGTGGAGGTGCTGTTGTCGAACCAAGCCTGCTCGTTCCAGCGCTCGCACCACACCAGCGAGCCGTGGCCGATGTAGGAGAGCTCGTTGTCATTGCGGGCGATCATGTTGATGATCTCCACCATGATGGTCGGGTCGCACACGTCGGCGTTGAACTTCTCCCAGTGGATGGAGTTGTACTCGGCCTCGGGCAGCACGCGCTTGAACACGCCGTTGACGTGGCAGTACGCGATGTCGCGGTAGAGCTGCGCGTAGTTGCACCACACGCCCAGGTCGTCCATGACGTTCAGGGTCGTGGTGTCCCAGATGACGGAGAGGTCGGCCTTGGACTCGTCGGACTTCAGGCCCATCTTGAGTTGCGGCTCCATGTACGTGGAGACCGGGAAGTTCGCGGCACAGGTGTTGCCGGTGTTCTTGAAGCCGGTGTTGGCCTCGGTCTCGTCAACGCGCAGGTCGGAGTAGCAGTGGATGGGGCAGCTGTGGCAGCCGTCCATCTTGATGGTGTACTTCTCAGCGGCGGCGCCCAGGTCCTTGGTGGACTTCATGCAGCGGTAGCCCACGGTGTTGAGCTCGCCCGGCTTCGGCTCGCCGGTCTCGATGGGGTCGCCTTCGGCGGCAGCCCAGTACAGGCCCTTGCGCGCCGTCCAACGGGAGCCCTTGTCGTAGTACTCAGCCCACTCCTGCTGGGTGGAAGGCACCACGTGGTTGTTGTTGGAGCCGATGATCTCGCGCAGCATGTAGTCGGAGAGCTCGGCCACGGCCTGCGGGTCGGCCACGTTCACGGAGCCGTTGCCCTCGACCACGACGGCCTTGCACTTCTTGGAGCCCAGGACGGCGCCCAGGCCGGCGCCAGCGCTGTGGTTACGCGAGTTGATGATGTTGGACATAGGGAGCAGGTTCTCGCCCGCCGGACCGATGGCCGCGACGCAGGCCTTCACGCCCTCGACGCGGTTGAGCATCTCGGTGGTGTTGCGGATGCCCTGGCCCCACACGAAGGAGGCGTCCTTGATCTCCACCTGGTCGTCCTTGATGTGGATGTAGCACGGGGAGGCGGAAGCGCCTTCAACCACGAGCGCGTCCCAGCCGGCCAGCTTCAGCTTCGCGCCGAACATGCCGCCGAAGTGGGCGTCGATGACCAGATGGTCCTTGGTGAACGTGGACAGCGAGCAAATGGTGGTGCGGCCAGCAAGCGGAGCGCCGGATGCGGTCAGCGGGCCCACAGCGAAAATGACCTTGTTGGCCTCGCTCAGCGGGTCGGTGCCAGCCGGAACCTCGTCGTACATGATCTTGTTGCCGATGCCCATGCCGCCGATGAGGTTCTTGTACGGGTCGGTGGACTCGGTGGTGATGGACCCCGTCGTCAGGTTGACGCGCAGGATCTTCCCGGCCCAGCCGTAGGACTTTTCGTCAGCCATGTTGTATCTCTCCCAATCTCATGAAGGAAACGCCGGCCGTGCCTCAACCCAGGAGCCTGGGCGAAAGCGGTGCGGCCGTGCCTCCCGAACCTTCGTTTGTTGTGCGCGAAGTCGATGCGAGAGTCCAGGCGACGCAAACGTCAGCGGTCAGTGTGCTCGAAGGCGAGGGGAGGGGTATCCCCTCTTTGAGGGTAAAGTGCGCAGATTGCCTGCTCAACGGCGTTTTACCCCTGAAGAGGGGAAGGCGCGTGCACGCGTAGGGGCACAATCGTCGCCGTTGTGCGCAGCGTGCGTTCGTGCCTGCTGGAGGGCAGGCTCGGGCCGGCGGCAAAGCCGCCCGCGAAGATGCGAAGAGGGTCAGGCACCCGAACAAGACACAGCTCACAGACGAAAAGTGAGGGGGAGTTTTAGGATGACCGAGACCAATACCCAGCCCAAGAAGACGGTGACCCGCCGCCAGGTGCTCGCCATGGCGGGCTGCGGCGTCGGCGGCCTGGTCGTCGGCGGCGTGCTGGCCAAGTGGGGGATTGTCGAGGATTCCGTCGCCTCCGGCCGCATCGCCATCGAGACGACGCCGACGAAGATGATTGTGACCGATCGCGCGCGCTGCTCTGGCTGCCAGCGCTGCGAGATGATGTGCACGCTGAAGAACGACGGCCGCGTCTGCCAGAACATCGCGCGCGTCCGCGTGTGGGAGAACTACTACTGGGGCTCCAACCCCGGTTCCGGCGACGGCGCCGAGAACGGCAACTGCCAGTTCACCGTCGAGCACTGCAAGCAGTGCAAGGACGCCAAGTGCGCGGAGTACTGCCCGGTGCACGCCATCCACGCCGACGAGGAGACCGGCGCCCGCGTGGTCGACGCCGACGTCTGCATCGGCTGCGGCATGTGCCACATGGCCTGCCCGTGGAACATGCCGGTCGTGGACACCGAGACGGGCGTCTCCACGAAGTGCATCTCCTGCGGCCGCTGCGCCGAGCAGTGCCCGAACGGCGCCATCCGGTTCATCGACTGGAAGGACATCGCCGACGAGGTGATCGCCCAGGGCATCGTCCGCACGGCCACGCTGGCGTAAGGGGGAGACATGTCTGAGAGAACTATCTCGCGCCGCGGCTTCCTGGCCGCCGGCGCCGGGGCCGCGGCGCTCGCGGGCCTGGGCGCGGGCGCCGTGGGCTTCGGCGAGTGGAACGACGCCGTCGCGGAGGGCGTCGAGAAGGGCGAGATCAAGGCGGTGCACTCGCTGTGTAACTCCTGCTCGTCCAAGTGCGGCTTCACCGCGTACGTGAAGGACGGCGAGCTGGTCACCATGATCGGCGACGAGCAGCACCCGTACTGCGAGGGGACGCTGTGCGCCCGCGGCTACGCGTATGCCTCCATCGCGTGGTCCAAGGACCGCCTGACCGAGCCGCTCAAGAAGAACGACAAGGGGGCCTTCGAGCCCATCTCCTGGGACCAGGCCTACGCCGAGATCGCGGAGAAGGTCCAGTCCATCATCAGCTCCGACGGCCCGCAGGCCCTGGCCATGATCCAGGACCCGCGCCCGTCCGGCAGCTACTACACGAAGCGCTTCATGAACGCGCTCGGGAGCGCCAACGTCTACACCCACGGCGTGGCGTGCAACATGTCGAAGAACTCCGGCATGACCCAGGCCATCGGCGCGGCGGACTTCACGGCCGACGTGGCGAACGCCGACATGGTCATGTTCCTGGGCCGCTCGTACTGCGACGCCGTGCGCCCGGCCTCCGTCCACGCGCTGCAGAGGGCGCACGAGCGCGGCTGCCGCATCGTGATGGTCGACCCGCGCTGCAACGCCTCCACCGTCTTCGCCGACGAGTGGCTGCCCATCAACCCGGGCACCGACCTGGCGCTCATCCTCGGCATGGCGCACGTGCTCGTCGAGGAGGGCAAGTACGACAAGGACTACGTGGCCAACTACACGGTCGGCTTCGAGGACTGGGCAGCGCGCCTGGCCGAGTACACGCCCGAGTGGGCCGCCGAGAAGACCGGCATCCCGGCCGAGACCATCAAGCGCCTCGCCAACGAGATGTGGAACGCCGCGCCCAAGGCCTGCATCGAGCAGGGCTGGCGCGCCGCCTTCGGCTGCGCCTACCAGAACTCCGGCGAGACCGCCCGCGCGCTGTGCCTGTTCAACACGCTGCTCGGGTGCTGGGGCGTCGAGGGCGGCGCCTACTTCCCGGCCAGCCAGTCCGCCGGCAAGCTCACCGACCCGAAGTTCGCCGCGCCCGCGGCGCCCGAGGCGAAGATCATCGGCGCCGAGGAGTACCCGCTGTCCTCCTCGGGCATGGGCGTGTCCACCTACGCGCTCTCGCTGATCCCCGAGGGCACGGTGAAGGGCGTCTTCTTCTACCAGTCCAACTGCGTGGCGGGCTACTCCAACCCGGCCCAGCTCACGGAGTTCGTGGGCGCGGCGGAGCTGTCCGTCGCCATCGACGTCCAGATGACCGAGACCTGCCAGGCGTGCCAGTACGTGCTGCCCGACACCACCTACCTCGAGCGCCTCGAGGTGCCCGAGTTCGTGGGCGGCAAGGTGCCGGTGGTCTCCCTGCGCGACCGCGTCATCGAGAAGGTGCACCCCGAGACGCGCCCGGTCGACCAGATCTTCACCGAGCTGGCCGAGGCGTGCGGCGTGGGCGAGTACTTCCAGTTCACGGTCGACGAGCTCGCCGACGCGCAGCTTCAGACCGTGGGGCTGTCGCTCGACGCGCTGCGCAAGGCCGGCGGCACGGTCGCCTTCCCGGAGAAGGCGCTCAAGTTCGGCCCCAAGACCTCGTGGGGCACGAAGGACAAGAAGGTCCACTTCACGAGCGAGGCCTGCGAGAAGGCCGGCTTCCCGTCGTCCCCGGGCTGGCTCGAGCCCATGGTCATGCCGATGGGCAACGAGTTCCGTCTGATCGGCGGCAAGCAGGCCATCCACACCCACACGCAGACGGCCAACAACGAGGAGCTCATGGCCATCACGAAGGAGTACGGCCTCGACCGCGTGTGGATCAACGAGGACAAGGCCGCCGAGCTGGGCATTGCCGACGGCGACGAGGTCGAGGTCACCGCCCCGGCGAACGGGTTCACCGGCCGCGGCCGCGCGCACGTCACGCCCCGCATCAACCCGACGGCCGTCTACCTGCCGAGCCACTACGGCTGCTCGGTCCCGGAGCAGAAGACCGCCTACCAGGTGGGCCTGCGCCAGATGGACTTCGTGCCGTTCCACATTGAGCCGGGCTACGGCGGCACCATGTCGCAGGAAGCGCTCGTCACGGTGAAGAAAGCAGGTGCGTAAGGCCCATGACTAAGTACGGAATGCTCATCAACACCAAGAAGTGCGTCGGCTGCTACGCGTGCCGCACCGCCTGCCAGCGCCAGAACGGCCTGCTGCCGAACGAGGACTTCATCCGCTACGAGGAGCACGTCAACGGCTCCTACCCGGACGTCCGCGTCGAGACGGTGCCGCTGCAGTGCATGCACTGCTCCGACGCCCCGTGCGCGAACGTGTGCCCGACCGGCGCCACGCACATCAGCCCCGACGGCATCGTGCTCGTCGACCACGGCCGCTGCATCGGCTGCAAGTACTGCATGGCGGCGTGCCCGTACCAGGTGCGCACGTTCAACGAGGAGGAGGGCATCGCCGACAAGTGCCGCTTCTGCACCGTGTCGGCCTCCGACGGCGGCACGAAGATGTGCACGTGCGTCGAGGCGTGCCTCACGGGCGCCCGCGTCTTCGGCGACCTGGACGACCCGGACTCCGAGATCTCCAAGCAGGTCAAGGAGCTGAACGCCCAGCCCATCAAGGGCGACCTGACCGACGTCAAAGTGTTCTACGTGAGGTGATGGAAAGATGGAAATGACGTTTGAGCCTGTCTGGAATTCCCTCATCGCGTGGTACCTGTTCCTCGCCGGCATGGGCGGCGGCGCGTTCATCACGTCCGCCTTCCTGCACTGGCGCCACCCGCACGCGGTCACCATGCGCAAGATCGGCCACGTGATCGCGCCCGTAGCCGTGGCGATCGGCCTGGTGCTCCTCATGTTCGACGCCGAGGGCGGCCTGCACAATCCGCTGCGCTTCGCGCTGCTCCTGCACAACCCGTTCTCGGTCATGACCTGGGGCGTCGTCTTCCTGGCGGGCTTCATGGTCGTGTCGGTCGTCGTGCTCGCGCTCGACGTCCTGAAGAAGGGCGTCCCGCGCTGGCTCGAGCTCGTGGGCGCCGCCTTCGGCCTGTGCGTCGGCATGTACACCGGCGCGCTGCTGGGCGTGGTGAAGACCTTCCCGCTGTGGAACACCGCGCTCCTGCCCGTCCTGTTCCTCGTGTCGGCCATGTCGGCCGGCGCGGCGAGCGTGCTGCTGACGGCCATCTTCAAGCACCCGGAGGAGTTCAACCGCGCGGGCGTGCTCAAGAAGTTCCACTTCTGCCTGCCAATCATCGAGTTCGTGCTCGTGGCCGCGCTGCTGTTCGTCACCATGTACAACTCCACCGCGGGCTTCGAGTCCGTCTGGAGCCTCGTGGCGGGGAAGTGGGCGCCGCTGTTCTGGGTCGGCCTGGTGGCCGTGGGCCTGGTGCTCCCGACCGTGCTGGAGTGCCGCCTGCTGTTCTTCAGCTCCAAGGAGTTCGAGGAGTCCCGCACGGCGCACTACATCAGCGCCGCGTCCGACGCCGCGGTCCTCGTCGGCGGCTTCCTGCTGCGCTTCCTGATCGTCATGGCGGCGCTGCCGATCACGGTGTCGTAAAGAAGCTCCGCGAGCCTTTCGGCCGTCGGAGCTAACTAAAGCTGCGAAGCCGGTCTTTATCTGCATGAACGCCCCGTTGGCTGCACGCCGGCGGGGCGTTTCGCTGTGTGTTGGTGCATAATGGAGGCTGCTGGCGTTCGGCCGGCGGTTTCCGTGCACGAAGAGGAGACGCATGGCGCAGGTATTCAGGAAATCCAGCCTTGAGCGGGCTGCCGCGCCCGACCGGCTCGATGACTATATCCAGGTTTCGAACCCCAGCGTGTGGATGGTGCTCATCGCCATCCTGCTCTTGTTGGCGGGCGGCCTGGTGTGGGCATGCTTCGCGAACCTTGCAGAAGAGCAGCCTTGCGCGGTGGAAGTGTCCGATGGCAAGGCGGTCTGCTACGTGGACCAGGCGAACGCCGCGGACCTCACCATGGGCGACGTCGTGGACGTCTCCGGCACGGAAGGCTCCGTGGCCAGCGTCTCGTCCGAGGCCACACCGTTTTCCAGCCTTTCCGCCACCGCCCAGGACGCCCTGCAGTCCAACTCCGGTTGGGTCTACGCGGCGTCGGCGTCCATCGACCTGCCCGACGGTGTGTACGCGGGCACGGTCACCACGCGCGAGTACCATCCGCTCGCCCTTCTGTTCGGGCGAGAATAGCGAGGGCCCATGGCGCGCAACGTGGCGAACAAAGTCCGGCCTGCCGGCCAGATGGCCGCGAAGATCCCACAGATCATGCAGATGGAGGCGCTCGAATGCGGCGCCGCCAGCCTGGCCATGGTATGTGCATATTACGGGAAATGGATCCCGCTCGAGCAAGTGCGCGCCGACTGCGGCGTCTCGCGGGATGGCTCCTCGGCGCTCAACGTGGTGAAGGCCGCCCGCTCGTACGGCTTCGACGCGCGCGGGTACCGCATGGAGCCCGAGTCGCTGCGCGCGAAGGCCGTTTTCCCGTGCATCGTGCACTGGGGGTTCAACCATTTCATCGTCGTGCGCGGGTTCAAGGGCGACAAGGTCTATCTGAACGATCCGGCGAAGGGCGAGGTCAAGATTGACCTGGAGGCCTTCGATCGCGAGTTCACGGGCGTGTGCCTGCAGCTTGTGCCGGGCGAAGACTTCGAGCCGGGCGGCGCGCCGGCCTCCATCAAGGAGTTCGCGCTCGAACGCCTACACGGCGCGAAGGCAGCGCTCGCGTTCGTGGCCATCACCGCCGCCATCACCTCGCTGCTCGGTATCGTGAACCCGGCGCTCTCCCAGATCTTCACCGACCGGCTGCTCACGGGCAGCAACCCGGATTGGCTCGTGCCATTCATGGGCATCCTGGCGGCCATCGCCCTTATCCAGGTGGTCGTGAGCGCGCTCAACGCCGTGTACCTGTTGCGTGTCGAGGGGAAGATGGCCGTCACGTCCAACGCGAGCTTTATGTGGAAGGTGCTCCACCTGCCCATGGAGTTCTTTTCCCAGCGCATGGTGGGAGACATCGTGGCGCGCGCCGGCACGAACGCCGGCATCGCGCAGCGTGTCGTGGGCCAGCTGGCCCCGCTGCTCATCAACGCCGTCATGCTCGTGGTCTACCTGGTCATCATGGTCACGTACTCGCCGCTGCTGGCGTCCATCGGCATCGCGTCGAGCGTCATCAATGTGTTCGTCGCGCGCGTCATCTCAGCGAAGCGCGTCAACATCACGCGCGTGCAGATGCGCGACCAGGCGAATCTTTCTTCGGCTACCATGGCAGGCATTTCCATGGTGGAGACGCTCAAGGCCGCCGGCGCCGAATCCGGCTTCTTCCAGCGGTGGTCGGGGTATCAGGCCTCGGCGAACGCGCAGGCGGTCAAGTACGCGCGCTTGGGCCAGTACCTGGGCTTGGTGCCGCAGCTTGTGAGCACCGCCTCCACGGTGGCCGTGCTCGTCGTGGGCGTGTGGCTCATCCTGGAGGGTCGCTTCACCACCGGTATGCTGCTCGCGTTCCAGGGCTACTTGGCCGCGTTCAGCGCGCCGGCGCAAAGCTTCATCACGAGCATGCAGACGTTCCAGGAGATGCGCACCGACATGGAGCGTGTGAAGGACGTCATGGACTATCCGTCCGATCCGCTGGCCGACCCGCACGCCGAAGGCGAGACGCAGGGCGACCGCCAGAAGCTGCGCGGCGGCGTGCGGCTTGAGCACGTGACCTTCGGGTACTCGCGCCTGGCCGACCCGCTCATCGAGGACTTCAATCTCGACCTGAAGCCGGGCGGGTCCGTGGCCTTCGTGGGCCCGTCAGGCTGCGGCAAATCCACCATCTCGAAGCTCATTTCCGGCATGTACCGCCCGTGGTCGGGCGAGGTGCTCTTCGATGGCACGCCGCTTGCGGAGGTGCCGCGCTCGGTGCGCTGCGGCTCCGTGGCGGTCATCGATCAGGACATCATCCTGTTCAACGACACGGTGGCGAACAACATCCGCCTGTGGGACGACTCCATCGAGGACTTCGAAGTGGTGCTCGCAGCGCGCGACGCGCACGTCCACGATGTCATCATGGAGCGCGACGAGGGCTACGACCACGTGCTCGCCGAAGGCGGCCGCGATTTCTCCGGCGGCCAGCGGCAGCGCCTGGAGATTGCGCGCGCGCTCGTCATGGACCCAACCGTCCTTATCATGGACGAGGCCACGAGCGCTCTGGACGCCCAGACCGAGGCGAAGGTCATCGCGTCCATCCGCCGCCGTGGCATTTCGTGCATTGTCGTGGCGCACCGACTCTCCGCCGTTCGAGACTGCGACGAGATCATCGTGCTCGATCGCGGCAAGGTGGTGGAGCGTGGCACGCACGAGGAGCTGTACGCGGCGGGCGGCATGTACGCGACGCTCGTGTCGCAGGAATAGGAGCGCCCATGGGTTGGTTCGAAAGCCAGATTGAAGAGCGCGAGCGCTCTGACGCGGCAAAGCTCGAAGCGTCGCTGCGGGCGTTGTGCGACGCCGTCACCGGCAAGGACACCTCGAGCGGCGTGGACATGGTGGCCCAGGCCAGCAGCGCGCTCGCGGCCGTGCTGGGCTATTACGGCGCGAAGCCTGCCGAGCCCCCACGCGGCATGGAGGACCTGGGCGAGCTTATCGAGTTCCAGCTGCGATCCACGGGCGTCATGCACCGAGCGGTCCGCCTGCCGAAAGGCTGGACGGACGACGCCATCGGGGCCCTGCTCGGCTTTCTACAGGACGGCACGCCCGTGGCGTTGCTGCCCCAAAAGCGCGGTGGGTACGCGTACCGTTCTCCCGAGGACGGCTCGTACGTGCGCATCGACCGCGCTGTGGCCGCCACGCTCAAGGACGAGGCGTATTGCTTCTACCGCCCGCTGCCGCAGAAAGAGCTCGGCGTGCGCGATATCCTGCTCTACCTGGCGCGCTCGCTCGACTCAAGCGACTACGTCGCCATCGTTCTGGCCACGCTGGCCGCCACGCTGCTTGGCATGGTCGTCCCGACGGTGAACTCTATCGTGTTCGGGCCGGTCGTGGAGATTGGCAAGATCGGCATTATCGGGCCGATCGCGGCGCTGCTGGTGGGCGTCATGTTCGCGCAGGTGGTCATTGGCGGTATCAAGTCGCTCGTCATGACGCGCGTGGGCACGCGGCTCGATCTGCCGGTGCAGGCGGCCGTCATGATGCGCGTGCTGTCACTGCCCGCGTCATTTTTCGGTCGATACCAGACCGGTGATTTGGCCATGCGCGTGGAGTCGGTGCGCTCCATTGCCGCATCGCTGCAGAACATGGTGCTCTCTACGGGCCTGACCTCGGTGTTCTCGCTCGTCTACATCTTCCAGATTTGGGCGATCGCCCCGGCGCTTGCATTGCCGGCTTTCGCCATTGTGCTCGCCACCTCGGTGACGAGCGTCACCGTGGTGGTGGCGCAGGTGCGCACCACGCGCGAGCGGCTGCAGTACAGCATGCAGCTCTCCGGTTGGGAGTACTCGCTGCTCTCCGGCGTGCAGAAGATCAAGCTTGCTGGCGCCGAGAAGCGTGCGTTCGCCACCTGGGCGAACGTTTACGAGAAGGAAGCGCGCCTCACCTACAACGGCCCGCTCGTCGTGCGCTTGTCCGGCACGATCCAGACGGCGGTCTCGCTCGTCGGCACCATGGCGCTCTACGGCGCCGCCCTTGCCGGCGGCACCACCGTGGCCGAGTACATGGCGTTCACCTCGGCGTTCGGCATGGTGTCGGGCGCGTTCGCGGGCATCGCGGGCATCGCCTCCCAAGCCGCCATGGTCAAGCCGCTGCTCGAGATCGCCGAGCCCATCATGAAGACGGTGCCGGAAAGCTCCGAACGCAAGCCGGCGGTCCAGCGCCTCTCGGGCGGGTTCGAGCTCGACAAGGTCACGTTCGCGTACCGCGAGGGGCAAAAGCCCGTGCTCGACGGCATCTCGCTCAAGGTTCGCCCGGGCGAGTACGTGGCCGTTGTGGGCAAGACTGGATGCGGCAAGTCCACCCTCATGCGCCTGCTTTTGGGGTTCGAGACGCCGCAACGCGGCGCCGTCTACTACGACGGCCGCGACCTTTCGGGCGTCGACGCCTCCAGCGTGCGCCGCAACATCGGCGTGGTGCTGCAAGACGGCGATCTGTTCATGGGCAGCATCTACGACAACATTTCCATCTCGGCGCCGGGCCTGTCCATGGACGATGCGTGGAAGGCCGCCGAGATGGCGGGCATCGCCGACGACATCCGCGCCATGCCCATGGGCATGCACACCTTCGTGACCGAGGGCGGCGGCGGAGTCTCCGGCGGCCAGCGCCAGCGCCTCATGATCGCGCGCGCTATCGCGCCACGCCCGAAGATTCTCATGTTCGACGAGGCCACGAGCGCGCTCGACAACGTGACGCAGAAAATCGTCTCAAACTCGCTTGACGAGCTGAAATGCACGCGCCTGGTGATCGCGCACCGGCTCTCGACCATCCGCCACTGCGACCGCATCGTGGTCCTCGATGGTGGGAAGATCGCCGAAGACGGCACGTACGAAGAGCTCATGAAGCAGAAGGGCATCTTCGCCCAGTTGGTCGAGCGCCAGCAGGCGTAAAGGCCGTGCGGCTGTTGGCGTCGGCCGGCGTGCGCGAAGTTCGCGCGCAAAGCTGCGCCCGCCACCGAAGCCCCGAAACGAACGAAGGCCGCTCGCTGAGCGGCCTTCGGGTTCTACGGGGGTGGGGCGGTTGCGAGGCTACGCGTTCTCGAGCCGCAGCGAGATTTCGCGGCTCACGTCGTCGAAGCGCCGTTCGGGCACGGGCACGTCCATGCCGTTCGAGAGTTCCACGGCGAAATGGCGCACGCCCGTGATGTGTGCGGCGTTCACCACGTAGCTGCGGTGCACGCGCACGAACGTGCCGGGCAGCTGCGGCTCGATGTCGCGCAGGAGCCCCGCGAGCTCTACGCTGCCGTCCGTCGTGTGCGCGATGCTGCGCTTGCCGTCCGCCTGGATGCACACGACCTGCGCGGGGTCGAGGTACGTCGTCCGGGCGCTGCCTTCCAGCGCGATACGCGCGGGCAACAGTCCTGCTTTGCGCCCGGTGCGCAGGATGCTGCGGACGTACTCGTACGTTTCGCGGCTGACCTGGTAGGGGAACTCCTCTTCGCCCACCGGCTCGCTCCACTCGTTCGACGAGTGCACGTGATGCGTCTTCCAGACGCCGTCCTCCAGGCGGCAGAACACGGAGATGCGTTGGCGCGTGGCGAAGAACAGCTGCTCGTTCGGCGCGGTGTAGAGGCGGTACGTTCCCATCACGAGCGCCTCGCGCTCGTCCGGAGCGGTCGGGCCCACCAGGCGGAAGTCGGCGTCGCGCATCAGCAGCAGCGGGACGTCCTCCGGTGCGGAGAGGGCGCGCACCAGGTCGTCCCTGGTCGCGAAGAGGTCGCTGCCAGCGCCGATGAACGTGCAGTCGTCAGCGCACCGCTCGAAGAGCGGCGTGTAATCCTTGGAATAATACGAGGCGATGACGCTTTTCACGATTGCAGGCAGCTGGTCGATGCTCTCGGTCATGTTCGTGCTCCTTTTTCCTGCAGCCTACATTTCGGCACCGCGGGGCCTACTCGGGGAGCGCCTCGGTGGCCGTGAGGTCGGCCAGCGCGTCTGCCGGATCGTCCGGCATCTCGACCAGACCGCCGAGTACCAGCTCGAGGTCGGCGTCGGTCAGGGGGTTCTCAACTTTTTCGGGCGAGTTCAGCCCGTGCTCGCTGGGCGTTGCCGCACAGGTGCTCGGGGTGCGCGCGTCGTCGTGAGCGTTCACGGGACTCCTTCCTCGTATGGTGGCTGCCATGCGGCATGTACTTCGAGTAGTATAGCCAGGGCTGGCATGGGGCGCACGGAAAGCGCACGAATGCCGGCATTTCCGAAATGAGTGCGGGCAAAGGACGGCCGCATGCGGGCGTGGCGCAGAAAGGAAGGCGATATGGGCGTCGAGGCTTTGCCGCGAACGATCGAGTGGGTGCCGCTGGACGGCGCGGACGGCGTCGGCGGCGCCATGGTGCGCTTGGTCGAGCAGCGCGCGCTGCCGGCGCGCCTGGAGTTTTGGGGCGTGCGCAGCCTCGACGAGCTCATCGAGGCCATCCAGTGCCTGGCGGTGCGCGGAGCCCCCGCGCTCGGCTTGGCGGGCGCGTACGGCGTGTGCCTTGCGGGCGTGATCGCGCTGCGCGACGCCTGCTCCGGTGGCGAGGCCGCCGCCAGCTCGCTCGTTGCCGCCCTCGAACCGCAGGCGCGGCGATTGGCCGCCGCCCGACCGACGGCGGTCAACTTGGTGTGGGGCGTCAGGCAGGTGATGAAAGTACTGCGGACCGCTTCCCACCGTGGCGACACGGCGCGTGCGGCATTGCGCGCCGCCATCGCGCGCGCCGAGGGGCTTGCGCGCGAAGACGAGGAGGCGAACCGCGCCATCGGCGCGCACGGGGCGGCGCTGCTGCCCCAGGGCGCGCGCGTGCTCACGCATTGCAACGCCGGCTCGCTTGCGTGCGGGTTCTACGGCACGGCGCTCGGCGTGGTGTACGCCGCCTTCGAGCAGGGAAAGCTCGCGCACGTGTACGCCGACGAGACGCGGCCGGTGGGGCAGGGCGCGCGCTTGACCATGTGGGAGCTTTCCCGCGCGGGCGTGCCGTGCACGCTGCAATGCGACAACATGGCGGCCTCGCTCATGGCGGCAGGCCAGGTGGACGCCGTCGTGGTGGGCGCCGACCGCATTGCCGCCAACGGCGACGTCGCCAACAAGGTGGGCACGTACCCGCTCGCCATCGCGGCGGCGTACCATGGGGTGCCGTTCTACGTGGCGGCGCCCACGTCGACCATCGACGCGTCGCTTGCCGACGGCGCGGGCATCCCTATCGAGCACCGCGATGCGCGCGAGGTCATCGACGTCGACGGGTTTGCGCCCGACGTGTTCAACCCGGCGTTCGACGTCACGCCCGCTGCGCTCATTGCGGGCGTCGTGACGGAGCGCGGCGTGTTCCAGCCGGCCGAGGTCGTGCGCGCGCTCGAAGGGCGATAGCGCGTTGCGCCGCGCGGGCGCCGGTGGGCAGGGCACGCGCTTGCGCCGCCGAGGCCGTGCGCGCAGTGGCGTGCCGCGGCTTTCTGGGCACGCCGCAGGTGCAATCGTGCCGGGAAATCGAGACGCCGTCTCTCTTGTGACCGTCGTTTGAATTCCGGCGTCATTCGTTCACCTGAGCACGCTCATATGCTAGCATCCAGGTGTCAAAAAAGGGGCGCCGCACACGGCGACGCCGGACCATCACGGAAAGGACCGCCATGGACGCGAAAGTCTACGAACTGCTGAACGAGCAAATCAACGCCGAGCTGTACAGCGCCTACCTGTATCTCAGCTTTGCCGATTATTACGAGGAGGAGGGCCTGGAAGGCTACGCCAACTTCTACGAGGTCCAGGCCGCCGAAGAGCGCGACCATGCGCTCATCTTCCGCAACTACCTGCACGAGAACGGCGAGAAGGTGAAGCTGGGCGCCATCGCCGCACCGGACAAGGTCTTCACGAACTTCATGGAGCCGCTCGAAGCCGGCCTGGAGCACGAGAAGTACGTCACCTCGCTCATCCACAACATCTACTCTGCCGCTGCCGAGGTCAAGGACTACCGCACTATGAAGTTCCTTGATTGGTTCATCGACGAGCAGATGGAGGAAGAGGACACGGCCGACACCATGATCACGAAGATGAAGCTCTTTGGCTCTGACGCCAAGGCCCTCTACGACCTCGATCAGGAGTACGCCGCTCGCGTGTACACCACGCCGACCCCGCTGGCCACCGCCGAGTAGTCCGGCCGGCACACTGCGCTCGTCACGCCCCTGGCGGTTGTGAGCCGCGTCCCGCACTGCGCGCGGGCGGCTTGCCATCCCGCCAGGGGCTTTTTCTGAAGGAGGACTCCATGCCCGAGCTTCTGCTCTACAAGAAAGACGCGTGCCCCTTCTGCCAGAAGGTCATGCGCTATCTGGACGCGCACGGCATCGTGGTGCCTACGCGCGATACGGCAACGGATCCGGACGCGCGCGCAGAGCTGGTGCGCGTCGGCGGCAAGGCGCAAGTGCCGTGCCTGCTCATTGACGGCGAGCCGCTCTACGAGTCCGACGACATCGTCGCGTACTTCGCCGCGCAGGGCGCGTAAGGGGTGGCCGCACGGTGGAGAGCGTACTGGTGAGCCCGCTTGCGTGGGCGGCGGCGGGCACCGGCTTCACGTTTCTGATGACCACGCTGGGCGCAGCGGCGGTGTTTTTGTTCCGCCGCGACGGCGGCAAGGTGGCACAGCAGGTGTTCCTTGGGTTCGCCGCGGGCGTGATGATCGCGGCGTCGGTCTGGTCGCTGCTTATTCCCGCCATCGAGCGCGCCGAAGAGGCGGGCCAGGTCGGCTGGATTCCCGCTGCCGGCGGATTCGTGCTGGGCGTGCTGTTTCTCATGGCGTTGCACGCGCTCTTGCCGCACGTGCACCCGGGAGAAAGGAAGGCCGAGGGCCTGCCGTCCAACTGGAAGCGCCCGACGCTGCTGTTCACGGCGGTCACGCTCCACAACATCCCCGAGGGTATGAGCGTTGGCCTGCTGTTCGCCATGGCGGCGCAGCAAGGCGGCGACCCGGCCATCTTCGGCATGGCGACGGCGCTGGCGCTGGGCATTGGCATCCAAAACGTGCCGGAGGGCGCCGCCGTTTCGCTTCCGCTGCTGCAAGAGGGCATGAGCCGGCCGAAGGCGTTCGCGATGGGCGCGCTGTCCGGCTTGGCCGAGCCGGTGTTCGGCTGCCTGGTCGTGCTGTTCGCCGCGCTGGTGAGCCCATACATGCCGTGGATGCTGGCGTTCTCGGCGGGCGCCATGATGTATGTGGTGGTGGAAGAGCTCATCCCCGAGGCGCACCTGGGCGAGCACTCGAACGCCGGCACGGCGGGCGTCATGGCGGGCTTTCTGGTCATGATGGTGCTGGACGTGGCGCTGGGATAGCGCGCGCCACCGAGCCGAACGGGACGTCCAAAGGGGTGGAAGCAGTCGCCCCGGGGGCGAAGGAAAGCTTCCTGGACGAGGGCCCCGGAAAGGACGTCCATCCCGCAGAATACGAAGGGCCGCCCCTCGGGGCGGCCCTTTGCGCGTGCGCGAGGCGCGTGCGCTTACTGCTGGTACGGCGCGCCATAAGAGGCGGCGGCGAGCTCCTTTTTCACCTTGTGCGCGTAGACGGCGGCGATGATGGAGAGCACCATGATGACGATGTCGCCGTACAGGAAGCTGATGACCGCGCTGACGATCATCCACACCATGGCGGCGCCCGCCTTCGACGGATTGGCGGCAACGCCCTTGCCCACGATGCCGGCGATGAGGCTCACGATGCAGAGCACGGCGACGACGACCATGCCAAGGATGCCCAAACCCAGGAACACGCCGAGCAGGGCGGGCGCATCTGCGGAGCTCATGCCCATGTCCTCAAGCGCTTGCATGGTCTCGGCGTCGCCTTCGATGGACATCGAGACGTTGGACTGGACTTCGGGATTGGCCGCCACCGCGCCAAGGCCGCCGAGGACGAGGCCGAACAGCACGACCAGAACGAGCGCGATGATCGAGATCACCATGATGGCAATGCTCAAGCCGCGGAGCACGCGGGCAGAGTTGGACTGCATGTTGTTTCCTTTCATGTGGTGTTGGCATGTCCGAGAGCGCATCCGGGCGGAACCGCTGCGCCCGAACCACTTTAACCCATCTTATGCGAAGAGTAGAATGACGGGGTCAATTTGCGCCTGAATGTGCTCCATGGAGAATGAATGCCGCAGACGTCGAGGGCGAGCGCCATCGAGCTCATCGCTCGGTGCAAGCCGGCCGTTCTGCGCGGCGAGGCCGTCTCCGGCGCGTTCGGCGCAGCGTTCGACCGCCCGGGGCGGTCTTGACCAGGAAAGGACGCAGAATGGAGAACTTCGAGTTCGTTTCTCCCACGCATTTCGTGTTCGGCCGTGACGCCGAGCTGCAGGTGGGCGAGAAGCTCGCCGAGCGCGGGGCAAAGAAGGTGTTGCTGCACTTCGGCGGCCAGAGCGCGCAGAAGAGTGGCCTGCTCGATCGCGTGAAGGGCTCGCTGGACGCAGCGGGCATCGCCTGGATCGAGCTGGGCGGCGTGCGTCCCAACCCCGAGATCAACCTTTCGCGCGAGGGCGTCAGGATGTGCAAAGAGCAGGGCGTCGACTGGGTGCTCGCCGTGGGCGGCGGCTCGGTGGTCGACTCCGCGAAGGCCATTGCCATCGGCGCGCATTACGACGGCGACGTGTGGGAGATTTTCGAGTCGAAAGAGCAGGTCACTGACGTGCTGCCCATTGCTGTGGTGCTCACCATCCCTGCCGCTGGCAGCGAAGCGTCCAAGAACACCGTCGTCTCCAACGACGAACTGGGCATGAAGACCGGCTATGCGAACAATGCCCAGCGCCCGAAGCTCGCGTTCATGAACCCGGAGCTCACGTTCACGCTGCCGCCGTACCAGACGGCCGCTGGCATCACCGACATGTACTGCCACCTGCTCGAGCGCTTCTTCTGCGACGTGGGGCCGGTGCCGGTGACGGACAACCTGTGCCTGAGCCTTATGCGCACTATCCGCGCCGAAGCGCCGCGCGTCATGGTCGATCCGGAGGATTACGAGGCGCGCGCGAACATCATGTGGGCCGGCATGCTGTGCCACCAGGGCCTGGCGGGCGTCGGCCGCCACGAGGATTGGGCGACCCACGGCATGGAGCACGAGCTGTCCGCCTATGACACCACCATCACGCACGGAGCCGGTTTGGCGGTCCTGTTCCCGGCGTGGATGGAGTACGTGTGCGAGGAAAACTACGACCGCTTCATCCAGTATGGACGCGAAGTGTTCGGCCTGGTCATCACCGGCGACAAGGAAGCCGACGCGCTGTCCGCCGTCGACGAGACGCGCGCGTTCTTCTCGTCGCTCGGCATGCCCGCCACGTTGCAGGAGCTGGGCATTGAGTCCGAGGAGCAGCTCGAGGAGGCCATTGCCGAGATGCTGCCGACGTTGAAGATCAACAAGGGCGAGCCCTTCGGCAACTTCAAGAAGCTCACCATGGAGGACGCCGCGGAGATTTACCGCCTGGCATTCTAAGATGCCTGCGCGGAAGAAGGCGAAAGCACTACGGGCGCTTGCGACGGAAGGCATGTCGCAAGCGCCCTTCTTTCACGGGGTGGTCCGCAGCACTATTCCTTCGCGCCGGTGATGGCGTTCAGGATGGCGGTGACGATGCTGATGACGATGGACGCCAAGAACGCGCTCCCGAAATCAGCGATGTAGAAATTCACGTGGAAGATGCCGTCAGCCACCCATTGTGCCAGGTAGAGCATGAGGGTGTTCACGACCAGGTAGAAGATGCCGAGCGTGAGCACGGTGACGGGAAGGCTGATGATCTGCAATACGGGCTTCACGCTCATGTTGACGAGCGCGAGCACGAGGCCGAACAGCGCGATGGCCGCCCACGTTTCGGCGCCGAAGACGTTGATGCCAGGGACGATCCATGCCGCTGCGCCCACGGCAAGGGCGGTGACGATCCAGCGGAGTATGAACTTCATGGCGGGTCCTTTCTCGAGCTGCCTCGACTATAGGCGTGCTGCTGCGCATCGGCGCGTTCGGTTGCCGGATTGTTGCTGGGCGTTTGCTATGCTGTCGGGAGTGTTGAACGGAAGAGAGCGGGGACGCATGGGCGAAAAGCCGAAAGCGCGCAAGACGAGCGCGGCGCACGAGAAGGCGAAGGCCACCGCACGAGCGAAGCGCCTTGAGCGCGCGAAAGGGAAGCGGGGGGCAAAGGCGGCTCATCGCAGCCGCGCGCAAAACGCGAAGGGCGAAAAAGCCGCGAAAGCCAGCGTGCACGGCGAGCCGCGGAGCGCGAGGGACGCGGAGCGGACGGCGCGCGGTAGCGCGCGGGGCGCGAAGGCGGCAGGCCCGCAGCCCGCGAAGCCGAGGCGCGACAGGGCCGTCGCGGAAGCGCAGCGCGCGGAAGCGACCGAGCGGAAGGCCCCTTCTCGGAGCGGCCTGTCGTGCCCGGTCGAGCGGGAGTGCGGCGCGTGCCAGCTCTTGGGCGTCCCGTACGCCGAGCAGCTGGAGGAGAAGCAAGCGCGCATGCGCGAGCTGTTCGGGCCGCTGTCCGACGACGCGTGCGCGTTCCTTCCCATCTGCGGCATGGACCGGCCGCTCTATTACCGCAACAAAGTCATGACCCCTTACGCCCCCGGGCGCGTCGTTCGTCCGGACGGGCGGGCGAACGACGGCTCGCGCGATGAGCGCGGTGCGGGGGCCGGGAGGGGCATGCAGCGGGCGAAGGGCGCGCGCGGCGCTCGCGGACGCCGCTCCGAGGCGCCGCGCCGCGGGATCCTCTGCGGCATGTACGCAGCCGGCTCCCACCGCATCATCCCAACGGACGAATGTCTGCTCGAGAACCAGGCGGCAAAGCGCATCCTGCTCGCCATTCGCCAGCTGATGCTGAAGTTCCGTATCGAGCCCTACGACGAGGACGCCCTGTCCGGCTTCCTGCGCCACGCCGTGGTGCGCGTGGGGCACGAGAGCGGGGAAGTGCTGGTCACGCTCGTGACCAACGGCGAGGCGTTCCCTGGTTCGAAGAACTTCGCGCGTGAGCTCGTGAGGCGCTGCCCGGAAATCACGACCGTCGTCCAGAACGTGAACACGCGCGACACGAACGCGGTGCTCGGGCATGAGGGCGAGCACGTCCTCTACGGCCCGGGTTTTATCCTCGACACGCTGTGCGGCCTGAGCTTCCGCATCTCGTCGCACTCGTTCTACCAGGTCAACGCCGTGCAGACCGAAGTGCTCTACCGCCGGGCCATCGAGCTTGCGCGGCTGAGCGGCGGCGAGACCGTGCTCGACGCGTACTGCGGCACGGGCACGATCGGCCTGGTCGCGGCGCATGGCGTGCCGGGGAAGGGCGCTCCGAGCGCGCACGCCGCGCGCGTCATCGGCGTGGACAACGTTGCGTCCGCCATTGCCGACGCGCGCGAGAACGCGGCGCACAACGGCGTAGGGAACGCGGAATTCGCGGTGGCGGACGCGGGCGCGTTCATGCGCGAGCGTGCTGCGCGCGGTGATGAAGTGGACGTGCTGCTCATGGACCCGCCGCGCGCGGGCGCGAGCGAAGAGTTCTTGGAGGCGGTGCGCGCGCTCAAGCCGCGTCGCGTGGTCTACGTCTCCTGCAACCCGCAGACGCAAGCGCGCGACGTCGCCATCCTGCGCGAGGCGGGCTATCGCCTGACCGCGGTGCAGCCGGTCGACATGTTCCCGCACACCGCACACGTCGAGAACATCTGCGTTCTCGAGGCGTGAGGACACGCCGCAGCGGGCGCCGTGCGTGCGCGCTCGCTGCCGTCAGCCGATGCGGGCTTCCGGCGCGTTGTCGCGCGATCGCGCCCTGACGCTCCGCGATGCCGGCCGGCGTGGGCTCCCCGCGCCTGCGCCTGCGCCTCTTGCGCCCCTCGCGCGCTGCCGCGCCCGCGTTGCGGTAGAATCGACCGGTCGAAAGGAACCATCATGACCGACGAGATCTCCCGCGCCATCGGCGGCACGGACCTCATCTTCCTCGAGCGCTTGTCCGCCGAGCTGGACGCGCGCGTGTACATGAAGTATGAGGCGGCCAACCCGGGCGCTTCCATCAAAGACCGTGCGGCGCGCTGCATGATCGACCGCGCCGAAGCATCCGGCATCATCACGCCGGGGAAAAGCGTGCTCATCGAGCCCACGAGCGGCAACACCGGCATCGGCATCGCCATGATCGGCGCCGCGCGCGGCTACAAGGTGGTGCTCACCATGCCCGAGTCCATGAGCTTCGAGCGCCGTGCGCTTTTGGCGGCGTACGGCGCACGCCTGGAGCTCACGCCAGCGGCCGAGGGCATGGCGGGCGCCGTGGCGAAGGCCGAGGAGATCGAGCGCACCACGCCGGGCTCGTGGATTGTCGGCCAGTTCGAGAACCCCGACAACCCGCTTGCGCACGAGCTTTCCACCGCGCCCGAGATCGAGGCGGCGCTCGGCTCCGCGCCTGACTACGTGGTGGCGGGCGCCGGCACGGGCGGCACCATCAGCGGATGCGCGCACTATTTCGCGAAGCACGGGGCGGCCACGCGCTGCTATGCCGTGGAGCCGGCCGAAAGCCCCCTTATCGGGCAGGCGCTGGCGGGCGAGGAGCTCACGCCCGGCCCGCATGGCATCCAGGGCATCGGCGCGAACTTCCTGCCGGGCAACCTTGACCTGGAGGTCATCGCCGGCGCCATCGCCGTGCCCACGGAAGCGGCGCTCGAAGAGGCGCGCGCCCTGCCGCGCACGGAGGGCCTGCTGGTGGGCATCTCCTCCGGCGCGAACATCGCGGGCGTGAAACGCCTGGTGGCGGAGCATCCCGAGGCGCGCGGCAGCGTCATCGTGACGTTTGCGGTGGACACGGGCGAGCGTTACTTGTCCACGGACCTGTTCAAAGGCATCGCGTAGAAAGGGCGGGTAATGGCAAACGTCCTCGATCGCATGCGCGCCACCATCGCGGAGCGCGGCCTGGGCGACGCCGAATCCGGCGTGCTGCTCATGGTCTCTGGCGGGTCGGACTCCACGGCGCTCGCGTACGCGGCGGCTGACCTGGCGAAACAGAAGGTCATCGGCCCCGTTGCCATGCTGCATGTGAACCATCGGCTGCGCGGCGCCGACGCCGACGCCGACCAGCGGTTCGTCCAGAGCCTGGCGGATTTGCTGTCCATCCCACTCTTCACCTGCGAGGTCAACATCGGGCGTTTGGCGGACGAGCGCGGCGAGAACGTCGAGGCCGTGGCGCGCCGTGAGCGCTACCTGGCCGCCAACGAGGCGCTTGAGAGCATGTGCCGTCACGAGGGCGTGCCGCTCTCGACGGCGCGCGTGTGGACCGCGCACACGCAGGACGACCGCGTCGAGAACTTCTACATGCGCTCCATCGTGGGCACGGGGCCAGGCGGCTTTCGCTCCATGCTCTACACGAACGGCCCGGTGGCGCGTCCTTGCCTGGACGTGAGCCGCGATGACCTGCGCGCGTTCATCAAGCTGCGCGCCGCCTCCGGCCGCGCGGTGGCGCGCGATGCCGACGGCCGCCTGTGGCGCGAGGACGCCACGAACGCCCATACCGACCGCTTCCGCGCGTTCGTGCGCCATGAGATCGTGCCGCGCGCGAAAGAGCGCAACCCGCAGCTGCTCGACGCGCTGTGCCGCACGATGAACCTTATCGCCGACGAGGACGACATGCTCGAGGCCCAGACGGCCGAGCTTGCCGCGCGCCTTGTGTCGTGGACTGAGAGGGAAGGGGACCTGCCCGACTACACTGCCGGCTGCGTCATCGCTCCGGAGTTCGCCACGGTCGCGACCCCGCTGCAGCGGCGCGTCGTGCGGGAGGTGCTGCAGGGCATCCTGGGCTCCGACGCGCGCGTGGAGTCGGCGTCCGTGGAGGCGGTGCGCGCGGGGTTCGGCCCCGAGGCGCCCGTATCGGGCTACGTGAACAACATCCAGGGCGACCTGGCGCTGTCCGCCAACAAGCACGGCCTGCGCATCGAGCCCATGGCCGCGTACCGCGCGCGCCGCAAGAAAGACGAGAACGAAGGAAGAGGAGAGCGCGCATGAGCGAGCGCGAGCACGACATCACGAACGAGGCTGCCCTCGAGTCTGCGGAAGCTGCCCACTCCGGCTCCGAGGCGAGCGCGCCCGAGGAGGCGTCGGCGCCTTCGTTCGCCGACTTCGACGTCATCCTGGCGTCGGGCAGCCCGCGACGCCGTCAGCTGCTGCAGAACGCGGGCGTGCGCTTCGACGTGCGGTCGTCCGACGTGGACGAGTCGCTCGAGCCGGACCTGCTGCGCCAGCCGGAAGAGGCCGTCAAAAAGCTCGCCGAGCGCAAGGCGGGCGCCGTCGTGCAGGAGGTTCTGGCAGAGGACTACACGGGGCTGGCGCTCATCCTGGGCGCCGACACCATGGTCGTCCTTGACGACGAGATCTTCGGCAAGCCGCACAGCCGCTCTGAGGCGAAGGGCATGCTGCGCAAGCTGTCCGGCCGCACGCACGAGGTCATGACCGCCGTCTCCGTGTGGGCCGTCATGGCGCCCGAGGCGGAAAAGCTCTCGCTCGGCTTCCGCACGTTCGTGGAGAAAAGCCAGGTCACGTTCAAGACGCTGGAAGATGTGGACATCGAGCGCTATCTGGACGCGGGCGAGTCCTACGACAAAGCGGGCGCCTACGCCATCCAGGGGGAGGGTGGCAAGCTTGTGGAGCGCTACGAGGGCGATTACGACACCATCGTGGGCCTGCCGGTGACGCGCTTGCTGGACGAGTATCCCGAACTGCGCCGGTGACGGGGTGCGGCGGTTTTCCTCCCCGGCCAGCCCGTTTTGAAAATCTCGTGAGGCGCACGCCGGGCGTTGCCGTCCTGTGGCCGTCCGTTTCGAACGTAATGCTACACTAGCCGGTTGTATAACTACGTTCGGAAAGAGGAGCACGTGAGCACCTGCGAGCACGAAGGCGTCGAGCGCGTCCTGTTCACCCAGGAGGAGCTCGCGCGTCGCGTCACCGAGATGGGCGCCCAGATCACGGCCGACTATGCGGGCAAAGACCTGCTGGTCGTTTCCGTGCTGCGCGGCGCTGCCATCTTCATGGCCGACCTTGTGCGCGCTATCGAGCTTCCGCTCGAGATGGACTTCATGGCCGTGTCCTCGTACGGCGCTGGCACGACAAGCTCGGGCGTCGTGCGCATCTTGAAGGATGTGACGTCCTCCATCGAGGGCCGCCATGTCCTCATTGCCGAGGACGTCCTGGACTCCGGCCTCACGCTGCGCGCTCTCGTCGACGAGCTTGCGTCGCGCGGTCCCGCCTCCCTCGCGGTCGCCGCGCTGCTGCGAAAGGACGTTCCGAACCAAGCAGAGATCGCGTGCAGATACGTCGGATTCGAATGCCCCGACGAGTTCGTCGTCGGCTACGGCCTCGACTACGCGGAACGGTACCGCAACCTTCCGTTCATCGGCGTGCTGCGCCAGGATATGACCGAATAAACGACCCCTACGCCCGAGCCCGCGGGCGCTGTCCGGCGGGCTGGGCTGGAAGACGAGCGACATGGCAGACGACAAGAACAAGAAGCCGCTTCAGCAAAAGCCCGATTCGCGCATGGCCATCGTGTCCACGGTGTGCTTCCTGATCATCGCGTTTTTCGTGGGCACCCAGTTCATGGGGTTCATGAACGCGTCGAACAGCAACCAGACGCCCACCGACAACCTGCTCACCTCCGAATTCGTGACGGCGGTCGAGCAGGGGCGCGTCCTCACGGTGGACTATGACGCGGGCGGTGACACGGTGAGCGGTTCGTACTACCCGGCCGTGACGGCGGGCTCCACCATCGCCGACGCGTTCAACACGTCGTTCAACGCGATGAACTCCCTGGTGGGCATGGAGCGCGGCGCCGACGGCAGCGTGCTCGCCGGCGTGGGCACCACGAACGTCGAATCGTCCACGCTCGGCTCCGAGCGCAACTACACGTCCACGTACGTGGGCTCCGACTCGCTGGGCCAGCTCATGGCCAAGCATCCGGACATCCAGTACAAGATCACGCTGCCGTCCGGGTGGCTGAGCATCCTGTCCTCGATCCTGCCCATCATCTTGATCGCGGTGTTCTTCTTCATCGTGTTCAACCAGATGCAGAAGGCGAACAACTCGCAGATGTCCTTCGGGAAGGCGAAGACGAAGAACTATATCGAAGAGCGCCCGAACGTGAAGTTCTCCGACGTGGCCGGCGTGGACGAGGCGGTCGAGGAGATGCAGGAGATCAAGGACTTCCTGGCGAACCCGACGAAGTACCAGTCCATGGGCGCGAAGATTCCGCGCGGCTGCCTGCTCGTGGGCCCTCCGGGCACGGGCAAGACGCTGCTCGCGCGCGCTGTCGCTGGCGAAGCGGGCGTCCCGTTCTTCAGCATCTCCGGCTCCGACTTCGTCGAGATGTTCGTTGGCGTGGGCGCGTCCCGCGTGCGCGACCTGTTCAAGAACGCCAAGGAGGCCAGCCCTTCCATCATCTTCATCGACGAGATCGACGCGGTCGGCCGCCAGCGTGGCGCCGGCCTGGGCGGCGGCCACGATGAGCGCGAGCAGACCCTGAACCAGCTGCTCGTGGAGATGGACGGCTTCGAGACGAACGACTCCGTTGTGCTCATCGCCGCCACGAACCGCGCGGACGTCCTTGACCCGGCGCTTCTGCGCCCGGGCCGCTTCGACCGCCAGATCGTGGTGGACGCGCCCGACGTGAAGGGCCGCGAGCGCATCCTTCAGGTGCACGCGCGCAACAAGCCCATCGCCAAGGACGTCGACCTTGCGAAGATCGCGAAGCTCACGCCGGGCTTCACGGGCGCCGACCTGTCCAACCTGCTCAATGAGTCGGCCTTGCTCACGGCGCGTCGCAACAAGAAGGTCATCTCCATGCAGGAGGTGAGCGAGTCCATGGAGCGCGTCATCGCCGGTCCCGAGCGCAAGGGCCGCATCATGGACGACAACACGAAGCACACGATCGCCTACCACGAGAGCGGCCATGCCCTGGTGGGCCACCTGCTGCCCGGCGCCGACCCGGTGCACAAGATCTCGATCATCTCGCGCGGTCGCGCGCTTGGCTACACCCTGTCCATCCCGAAGGAGGACAAGGTGCTGAACGGCCGCAAAGAGATGCTTGACGAGCTGGCCGTGTTCCTGGGCGGCCGCGTGGCGGAGGAGATCTTCTGCGACGACATCACCACCGGCGCCAGCAACGACCTGGAGCGCGCCACGAAGATGGCCCGTGCCATGGTCACGCAGTACGGCATGAGCTCGGAAATGGGCACGCAGATTTTCGGCCAGCCGAACCACGAGGTCTTCCTGGGCCGCGATTACGGCAACACGCAGGATTACTCCGAGGAGACGGCCAAGCGTATCGACGCCGAGGTCTCGCGCATCATGAAAGAGGCGCACGACCGCGCGTACCAGATTCTCTCGGAGCGTCGCGACCAGATGGACCTCATGGCGAGCGTCCTGCTGGAGCGCGAGACGGTGGAAGGCGAGGCGTGCAAGGCCCTGCTCGACAACCGCTGGAGCGAGTACTTGGCGCACGAGCAGTCCGAGGAAGGCCGCAAGGAGCGCGACGAGGCGGCGAACACCATCGCCGAGGGCTACGTCCCGCCGACGGTGGAAGAGCCCGAGCCGCAGAACAACAACGCGGCGGGCGGCGGCTTCGGCGCCCAGCTTGAGCGCGCCTTCGAAGAGGAGGAGCGCAACCCGGGCTTCTTCGGGGCGCCGCGCCATGCTGCGCCGCCCCAGCCGCCGGCAGGCCAGCAGCCGCAGCAGCCGGGCGCATCGCAAGCTCCGCAGCAGCCCGGCACGCCGCAGCAGCCCGGCACGCCGCAGGCTCCGCAGCAGCCCGGCGCGCAGGACGACAGCACCGACCGAAAGGACGGCACCGCGTAAATGATCTGGCGTTGTTCCCAGTACGCATTCGACTCTCGGACGCCCATCGTGATGGGCGTCCTTAACGTTACGCCCGATTCGTTTTCTGACGGCGGCGCGCACGAGGGCCTTGAGGCCGCCGTCGCGCACGCCGAGCGCATGGTCGAAGAGGGTGCGCTCATCATCGACGTGGGCGGCGAGTCCACCCGCCCGGGCGCCGCGCCCGTGACGGAGGAAGAGGAGCTCTCCCGCGTGCTCGAGGTGGTGCGCGAGCTTGCGGCGCGCGGCGTCTGCACGAGCATCGACACGCGGCACGCTTCCGTGGCGCGCGCCTGCGTGGAAGAGGGCGCCGCCGTGATCAACGACGTCTCCGGCTTCCGCGATCCGGCCATGGTCGAGCTCGCCGCCTCGTGCGACGCGGGCTTGGTGGTCATGCACATGCAGGGCGATCCCGCCACCATGCAGGATGCGCCCGCCTACGACGACGTGGTGGCCGACGTGCGCGATTACCTGCGCGACCAGGCTGCCGCCCTGGAGGCTGCCGGCGTGGACCGTGCGCGCATCTGCGTTGATCCGGGCCCCGGCTTTGGCAAGACGTACTCCCAGACGAAGGACGTGGTGCGCAACTTCCAGGAGTTCGTGCACCTGGGGTACCCGGTCATGTGCGCGGTCTCGCGCAAGTCGTTTGTGGGGCGGATGTACGGCATTGATGAGCCGGCGGCGCGCGATGAGGCGTCCGCCGCCGAGGCGCTGCTCGCCTGCGAGCTTGGCTGCTCGGTGGTGCGCGCGCACAATGTGGCCGCCACGGTGGCGAAGCTTGCCGACCTGCGCCCGTACGCGCTTATCGGCATGGGCAGCAACGTGGCGCTCGTGGCGAATCCGGGGGAAGAGCGCGAGGGCAAGATGGCGCTCATCAACCAAGCCGTGTCCGACATGTGCCTGCTGCCCGACACGCAGATTGTCGACATCTCGTCGTTCTACGAGAGCGAGCCTGCCTACTACGAGGACCAGGAGGACTTCGTGAACGCGGTGCTCGAGCTGCGCACCGGTCTGCCGCCGCGCGAGCTCCTGCGCTATCTGCACGCCATCGAGGACAGCCTCGGGCGCGTGCGCACGGTGGCGAACGGCCCGCGCACGCTGGACTTGGACATCCTCGACTACCAGTGCTACGCGAGCGACGACGAAGAGCTCGTGCTGCCGCACCCGCGCATTCTCGAGCGCGACTTCGTGGTGCGGCCGTTGCTGGAGATCATGCCGCATCATGTGCTGTCGAACGGCATCGAGGTCACGTCCGACGCGGTCAGCGTGGGCGCGGCGCGCCGTATTGGACGGTAGGCGCGCATGACCGTGCTCGACCCACGACGCATCGAGGAGCGCATCAAGGACTTTCGCCGGGGGCGGGAAGGGTCGATCGCGTTCTCGGTGACATGCCGCGATGCCACGCCGTCCACGAACGCCGAAGTGAAGGACGCCCTGCGCGCCGGCTGTCCCGAGGGTGTGGCCTGCGTTGCCGTCGAGCAGACGGCGGGGTATGGGCGGCAGGGCCGCTCGTGGACAAGCCCGGCGGGCGGAGCGTACGTTTCCGTGTGCCTGCGCCCCGGGGTCTTGCCGGCGAAACTGCCCACGCTGAGCTTGATCGCCTCGCTCGCGGTGCGGTCGGCGCTCGTGCGGTTTGGCTGCGCGCACGAGCCGCGCATCAAGTGGCCGAACGACGTGGTGTGCGCCGCCGGCAAGCTCTGCGGCATCTCGCTTGAGGCGCTGGCGGGCGGCGTGTGCGTGGGCATTGGCGTGAACGCGCTGCGGCCTGCGCGCAAGGAGGCGGTGGGCGGCAAGAACGAGCCTGCGTACGCTTTCGAGGGCAGCGTGGGGGAGGACGGGCCGAGCGCGTCTCAAGCGCGAACGCTCGAAGATGTCGCGGCATGCGTGCTCGCCGAGCTTGACGCGCGGTACGCGCGATGGCGGACCGAGGGCTTCGAGCCCTTCTGCCATGAGTACAACCAGCTGCTGAGCCTGCGCGGTGCGTCGGTGGAGGCGGTCACGATTGCCGACGACGTGCTCGTGGCGGGCGTGGTCGACCGCGCCGACGAGCGCGGGCGCCTGATCATTCGGCAGGCGGACGGTTCGGTGCTCGCCGTTCAATCGGGGGAGATTCACCTGACGAAGCTCGGCTAGCGCCGGCGTGGCGTTTCGTCTTCACACGGAATCCATCATATCGCCCGCATCGCATCATGCGGGCGCAGTACAATAAACCGTTGCGCATGCGCCACCAAGGCCCTGCGCTTGTTTTTTGCCATTCAAAGGGGCTTCTGAACGATACCAAGCTTGGCATGACGGCCTCGGTCGCCATGCCGTACGGGCTTCGCGCGAAGAAGGGGATGCGTATGAGTAAGATCACCGCCATCAAAAACGAGCGTCCGCAGGAGGGCTCGAGCACGGGGAATGCCGGTCGCGTTGATCGCATGGGCACGGCGTCTATTCCGAAGCTTATTGTCGAGTTCGCCATCCCGTCCATTCTGGGCATGCTCGTCAACGGCGCCTACAACGTCATCGACTCCATCTTCCTGGGGCAGGGCGTGGGCGAGATCGGCCTGACCGCGGTGACCGTGGCCTTCCCGGCCATGGTGGTCATGATGGCGCTTGCCATGCTCGTCGGCAACGGCGGCAACGCGCTTGCGGCCCTGCGCTTGGGAGAGGGCCGTCATGACGACGCCGAGACGAGCCTGGGCAACACGTTCACCCTGTCCATCATCGTCGCCGCGGCGGTGGCCCTCATCGTCAACACGCCTGCCGTCGAATGGCTGCTCACCATCTCCAGCGCCACGGACGAGGCGCGTCCGTACGCGCGCACGTTCATGCAGATCGTCGGCATGGGCTTCGTGTTCCAGATGGTCGGCATGGGCATCAACAACTTCATCCGCACGGCGGGCGCGCCGTTCCGCGCGTTCATGACCATGCTCATTGGCGCCATCGCCTGTACGGTCTTCAACGCCCTGTTCGTGCTCGCGCTGGGATGGGGCGTCACGGGCAGCGCGCTGGCCACCGTTGCCGGCCAGGCCGTCTCGTGCGCCTCGGTCATGTGGTACTTCCTCTTCACGAAGAAGTCCCCGCTCAAGCTGCGCGTCCGCTGCTTGAAGCTGAACGGGCCGGTGGTCGTGAAGATTTTCACGCTCGGCTTCGCGTCGTTCATCCTGCAGGTGGGCATGGCGGCCGTGAACTTCGTCGTGAACTACCTGCTGGCGAAGTGGGGCGCGCTCTCGCCCATTGGCGCCGACGACGCGCAGGCCTCCATCGGCGTGGTGCAGCGCGTCGCTTCGTTCGTGGTCATGCCGCTCATCGGCGTCGCCATCGCGCTGCAGCCGCTGCTCGGCTACAACTACGGCGCGCACCTGTTTGACCGCGTGAAGAAGACGCTGCTCTACGGCATCATCGGCGCCACGGGCATCGGCGTCCTCATGTGGGCGATCATCCACCTGTGGCCGACGCAGATCGTGGGCGCGTTCGGCATTACGCACCCGGACCTGGCCGACTTCACGGTGTTCGCGCTCACCGTCCAGATGATGATGATCCCGTTCGTGGGCTTCCAGATTGTCTGCTCGAATTACTTCCAGGCGACCGGGCAGCCAGCAAAGTCCGTCTTCCTGTCGCTTACGCGCCAGATCATCTTCCTCATCCCGCTGTACCTGGCCTTGCCGTACGTCCTGCCGAGCATCTTCCCGCAGTACACGGGCCTTGACGCGGTCTACTTCGCCGTGCCCATCGCCGATGGCCTGGCCATCCTCACCACGGCGGCGTTCATGGTGCACGAGATGGGCCGCATCAAGAAGCTCGAGTCCGGCGAGCTGCAGGCGCGGTTCTAGGGGCGTATCGAGGCCGACATCCCAATTGTCACCCTCCTAAGAAACGTCACCCATTTTTGGACTGCCTCTCCCTACAATGGCGTGACGATAATCTGCGAGAGAAAGTGGGAATATGGGAGATACGACGAAAACGCTTGCCTCGACGCGCACGCGCTCGATTGCGCAAATCGCGCTGTGCATTGCCATCATGGCCGTCTGCGCGTGGGTGACCGTTCCGCTCGGCCCCGTGCCGTTCACGCTGCAGACGTTCGCGGTGGCGTTCGCGATCCTGGCTTTGCGCCCGGGCGAGGCCGTGGCCGCCACGGCGGGCTACCTGGTGCTCGGTGCCGTGGGACTGCCCGTGTTCAGCGGCATGCGCGGCGGTGTCGGCATGCTGGCGGGCCCGACGGGCGGGTTCCTGTGGGGCTTCCTTGCGGGCGCCGTCGTGGCGGTGGGCATCTTGTGGGCGCTGCGCGGGTTTTCGGCGCGCGGACGTCGCGAAGAGGTGGCGGCCAGCGCCGTGGCGGCGCTGGCGTTCATGGTCGTCACGTACGCGATCGGATGGGCGCAGCTCATGGCTGTTTCCGGTATGGGGCCTGCCGAGGCGTTCATGACGGCCGTCGCCCCGTTCGTCGTGGTGGACGTCGCCAAGATGGCGATGGCGGTGGTGGTCGCCACCGCTGTGAAGCGTGC
>DVLD01000168.1 GCA_018715725.1 Candidatus Aveggerthella excrementigallinarum | reverse complement strand
CGAACGACCAGGGAGATGGAGCGTGAAGGAAGCGCGTTGCGTGCTCGGGCTTCGAGCGCTTTGCAGCCTCCGAACGCAAAACGGCCCCGCGGCGTGCGCCGTCGGGGCCGAAAGGCAAGCGGACCTGTAAGCCGGGTTCTGTCGAGGACGATCATTTATCTTGGACGCGCGTCACCGCGCGCCTCGAGCACGCAACCCGAATGCACGGAAGGGCGGCCGTATCGCACTCCTATTTGCGCTTGCTCCAGATGGGGTTTTCCAAGCCGCGCCGTTGCCGGCGCGCTGGTGCGCTCTTACCGCACCGTTTCAGCTTTTCTCCTGGCCGCGCAGCGGCAGGGGAGTCTTCTTTTCTGTGGCACTTTCCGTCGGGTCGCCCCGCCCAGCCGTTAGCTGGCATCTTGCCCTTGGGAGCCCGGACTTTCCTCACGCCGAAGCGCGCGATCGTCCGGCCCGCTTGCGCAGCGTATTGTACCAGAAGGGCGTCGTGCGTGACGGCTCGCCTAGAATGGCGCGTCGTACGGCTCGCTCACTTCGACGCGCTCTTGCCCGCGACAGAGCTCCGTCAGCTTGTCAAGCAAAGGCTGCTGCGCGCCATCGAGCATGCGCAGCGAGAGCTCGACCTCGTTCGTGAACGCCGTGTCGACCACCTTCGCGCCGGCGTCCTCGGCGGCGCGAAGGATGCGCTCGTAGAGCGGGTATTCCGTGCGCACGGTCACGTCGACGCAGCGTGAAACAGTGACCTTCTCGGCCGCTGCCAGGCCTTCCTGCGTCGCCTGCGTGTACGCGCGCACCAGGCCGCCTGTGCCGAGCAGGATGCCGCCGAAATAGCGCGTGACCACCACGACGACGTCCACGATGCCGGCGTGCTGAATTGCCTCGAGCGTGGGCATGCCGGCGGTCTTCTGCGGCTCTCCGTCATCGGAATAGCGCACGCGTCCGTCGGCGCGCAGCACGTACGCGTAGACGTTATGCCGCGCCATGCGGTTCTCGGCACGAATCCGCTCAAGGAAGGCGAGTGCTTCCTCCTCGGTCTCCACATGGGCGACCGACGCGATGAAGCGGCTTTTCTTCTCGACGATCTCGGCGGTCGCCGTGCCGCGCACCGTGGTGTACGACTGCATGCGCGCTCGTCTCCTTCGCTCCCGGTATGATGCCCCGCAACCGCACGCGGCTGCGGGGCATCATGCGTTTCGTAAAGTCAGCGGCTGCCCGCCATGGCCGTGCCGAGCAGAACGGCGACCAAGCTGCTAGATGGACGCAGGGTTCTTGTCCTCTTCCATCTCATCCGCCTTCTCTTCCAAATGGTCGGCTGCCGCGCGGCCCGCCTCGCCCACGTGGTCGCCCCACGCCTTGAGCGGGCCGTGCTCTGTGACGTCGTCCACGACGTCGCTTGCGCCGTCCACGATATCGCCCGCGAAATCGACGATCTTCGCGGCGGCGTCCTGCAGCGCGCGGCCGGTTGCGCCCACCGCGTCGATTACGGTCTCGCCGACGGTGTCGAGCGCCTCGTCAAGGGCGCTGTCCTCGGGAATGCCGAGGCCGTCGTTCTCGTGCTCTGCCATGGGTGTCCCTCCTCTCAAGCTAGTCTGCGGACATCATAGCGCGTTTTCGGTGTGCGAACGGGCATGAGCGCACCGTGCGGCCGGTCATTGAGCTAGGATGCGACACAGCTTGCCGCGATGGCTCGCGGCGTTTGCCGAATGAGGAGGCTGCTTTGATCGACGAGATTCACGTGAAAGACCTGGCGCTCATCAAGGACGCGTCCCTCGCGCCCGCTCGGGGCATGACCGTGATCACAGGAGAGACGGGCGCGGGCAAAACGGCGCTGCTTTCGGCCGTGCGGTTGCTCATGGGCGCGCGTGCCGACTCGTCAGTCGTGCGCGAGGGGGCGAAGGCGTGCTCCGTCGAAGGCCGCCTGTTCGACGACGCGGCGGACGCGGCAGACGAGGGAACGGTGGTCGTCCGGCGCGTCTCGGCGGACGGGCGCAGCAGGGTGACGGTGGACGGCTCGCTCGCCAGCGTCTCCGAACTCGCCGCCACGGTGGGGCGCACCGTCGACTTGTGCGGCCAGCACGAGCACCAGCGCCTGCTGAAGCAGGCGGAGCAAGCGCGCATGCTCGACGCGTGGGGCGGCGAGTCGGTGGCGCGGGCGCTGGAGGCGTACCGCTCCGCGTGGGACGAAGCGCGCGCTGCTGCCGAAGAGGTCGCCCAATGCGAAGAGGCGCAGCATGCGAGCGCCGAAAAGGTCGACGAGGCGCGTTTCGTCCTGGCCCGCATCGAGGAGGCGGCGCCCCAGCCGGGCGAGTACGAAGAGCTGATGGACGAGCTCCCGAAGCGCGAGAACGCCGAGGCGCTCGCGTTGGCGGCGCGCGGCGCCCATGAGGCGCTCGCGGGCGACGGGGGCGCCATCGACAGGGCGGCGCAGGCCGCGTCGATGCTCGAGTCCCTGGCGGGCGTCGACGAGCGGTATGGCACGAGCGCGCAGGCGCTGCGCGAAGCGTGCTTCGTGCTCGAGGACGTGGGGCGCGACGCGCGCGCGTACGCCGAGGAGGCGGATTTCGACCCGGCGGAATTGGCCGCGGCGCAAGAGCGCGCCGCGACGCTGCAAGGGCTCATGCGCGCGTATGGCCCGCGCATGGAGGACGTGCTCGAACGACGCGACGAGGCGCGGCGAATCGTCGAGCTTTCGAGCGACTCGTCGGCGCTCATGCGCGCTGCGCGCGCGCGTCTTGAGGCCGCCGAGAGCGCGCTCGCGCGGGCGGCGGAAGAGCTGCAGGCCGAGCGCCGTGCGGTCGCGCCGCGCTTTGCCGAGGCCGTCCACGCCCAGATGGCGCGCCTTGAGATGGGCTCCGCCGCCATCGAGGTGCAGTTCACCGAGCTGCCACGCGCGCAGTGGACGCGCGCAGGGTCGGAGCGCGCGGAGTTCCTGTTCCGCGCTGGCTCGGGGATGCAGCCGCGTCCGCTCGCGCGCATCGCGTCGGGCGGCGAGGTCAGTCGCGTGATGCTTGCCGTGAAGACGGTGCTCGGCGCCCTTGACGACGCCGAGACGCTCGTGTTCGACGAGGTGGACGCGGGCGTAGGCGGCGCCACGGCGCGCGCCTTGGCAGACGTGCTGGCGGATTTGGCCAAAAGCCGTCAGGTGATCGTGGTGACGCACCTGGCGCAGGTGGCCGTCGCTGCGCAGGCGCATTACGTGGTGGCGAAATCGGAGGGGGAGGACGGCGTGCCCGTCTCCACGCTGCGCCCCATCGAGGGCGAGGAGCGCGTGCGCGAGGTCGCGCGCATGCTCTCTGGCGACGAGGCGGGGGCATCGCTCGAGCACGCGCGCGAGATGCTCGAGGGCTAACCCCTGGACGCCCCGCCGTCTGCCCGGCGGCTTGTTTGCTCCTGGCGCGATCGTGACCTGCGAAAACCCGCCTGCCTTGTGTTTTTCGCGGAAGCCTTGCCACGCGTGGCGTTTGGACGTATCATAAGCAATCGCTGTTTTGCGGGGTCGTGCGCGCATGCGCGTCTTCGCAGGAAGAATACCGTACATCACAAAGGAGTTCACCTTCATGGCTGTCAAGATTCGCCTCGCCCGCCATGGCGCTAAAAAGGCACCGTTCTACCGCGTCGTCGTTGCCGATTCCCGCTCTCCGCGTGACGGCCGCTTCATTGACATGGTCGGCCGCTACAACCCCTGCGTTGAGCCGTCCATGATCGACCTCGACCTCGAGAAGATTGACGAGTGGATCAAGAAGGGCGCTCAGCCGACCGATACCGTGGTTCGCCTGATCGAGACCGCCCGCAAGGACGCGTAAGGTCATGTCCGATACAACGACTGACATCGCCGGTTTGGTGCGATCGGTCGTGGAGCCGCTCGTCGAGTACAAAGAAGAGCTGGACATCACGTCCGGCTACGAC
>DVLD01000167.1 GCA_018715725.1 Candidatus Aveggerthella excrementigallinarum | reverse complement strand
ATCGACATGTTCGACTACGACTTCGACGTCCTGGTGAACGAAGAGGACAGCGTCACCTTGCAGGAGGGCATCTACGTGCTGCTTTCGGGGGGCAAACGCCCCGAGGGCGATGCGAGCACGCTTGCGCAGGTCCTTGCAAACCCCGTCATGACCTTGCTGCGGCTTGACGAAGGTTTGAAAGTCCGGGATGTCGTGTCCTGGAGCGACGCCACGGAGAAGCACCAGTACTGGTCGTTCACGCTTCCGCGGTTGTTCAAGATGTCCGTGCAATCTGCCGGCAAGGACCATGCCGCCCTTGCCGTGGTGTACGTGCGGCGGTATGGGGAGACACTCGAGGACATCATGCCGACGGATCCGAAGACGCTGGGGTGCGGCATATATGTTCATGTGTGGGCGGCTGGCGCGCTGTACGGAGAGATGGGCTATCGCGTCAACAAAGCTACGTACGATATCTGCGGAGCATCGTTGGACGAGACGGGATGGTTTTACGTTATCTCGCGTGCAAAGGACGCTGGCACGAACGCCGTTCTCACATCCATCACCTCATTCTATGTGGGCAAGGTCGCTCCCTCTATCAGCGGTCGCATTATCCCGAACCTTGTTGATGAGCCGGGCATCGAAGAAGGCGTGCCATGGCCGGGCAGGGGTGGGTTGCTGACCCTGCAGGGAGGTATTTTGCATGCGTCGACCTTCGATCCGAAAACCGAACACGGCGGCATATCCTCCCGTCAAGTCGGCCCGTCGGATTATCAGATGGCTTCTTTCCGCGTGAGTCCGAACGGCGATTCGCTCGTCTTCGCGCGCAACATCGAAGGAAAGGCCGGTCAGGAGTTCGACGAGAGCGGCAACCCCACGGGCGAGATCACGGCGAACAAACACCGCGTGATGGCAAGCGTGTGCGTGGACGGCCTGTTCTCGACGCCGTTCCCGGTGGCGGACATGGACAACCCCGTCGACTCGCTCAGCAACATCAGCAGCGGCGCGGACGGGTCTTCGTACGCGTTCGCCTACTCCGTCATCAAGGACATGACCACCAGCACGGCGGACGTCCGGTTCGCCAGCGTGCCGGCGGTCGTGACCGCCACGCCGCTGTCGCTGGTCTCCGACCGCCTGTTCGTGCTGGCGGGATCAGAGGAGCAGTTCACCATGACGCTGCGCAACGACGGCAACGTCATCATGACGGGCTGCACCGTGGAGTTCCGCGATCGCGAGACGGGCGCGCTGGTCGAGCGCAAAGAGCGTTACGCGTTCGCGAAAGAGAACGTGGTGGAGTCCGCGTGGACGCCGGAGCTGTACGAGAGCGCGGGCATGACGGGCTCCGAGGACGCTGCGGACGAGCCGCGCTACCCGGACGACGCTATCGCCGCCGCGGGCGTGGAGGGCGCGCACATTCTAGCCGACCCACTGTCGGAGGGTGCTCTGTTACCCGGGCGTACGGCCACGTACCAGATCAGCTTCACCATCCCGGCCGACTGGCGTGGCACGAAGAAGATCTACCTCGTCCTCAAGGACTACCAGTTCATCGTTCCGGGAACCCGGCTTGCGGCGGGCGAGAGCGACGACGTGCTTCAGTTCTCGCTCCCGCACGATGAGTGCCCCACGTGCGACGTCGACGTGCACCAGGAGGTCGCGGCGTACGATCCCGGCCTGGGCGATTCTGTCGTGATGAGGGAGGGTGACCCTGCGGGCGACGATGCCCCGGCAGGCGGCCCTGGCTCCGGCTCCGGCACGGGCATGGCCCAGGGCGGGAAGCCTGCGCAGAACGCCGGCTCGAAGGCGCCTTCTGCGAAGCGCACCGTCGCGAGCATGGCGAAAACCGGCGACAAGGCGGGCTTGACGGCCGCGGGCCTGCTGGCCACCGCCGCGGTGGCCGGCATGACCGCTTACACCGCGCGTCGCCTCGAGAACGAGCGCGCGGCGGAGCAGGGGGACGGCGAGTAGGAGGTTGCTGCGGGGAGCGCAGCCTGCGAAAGGGATTTGATGGCGGGGTTGGAGTCGAAGAGCTCCGACCCCGCTTCGTTTCGAGGGCGCGTGCGCGAGAATGGCGCGGGAAGGCGCGCCCGCCACGCTGCGTTTTGCTATGATAAGGCGGTTGTAAACACTCGCTATCCAAAGGACGTCGCATGTCACTTTCCATCGGCATCGTGGGCCTGCCCAACGTGGGCAAGTCCACGCTGTTCACTGCGCTCACGAACAAGGGCGGCCTGGCTGCCAACTATCCCTTCGCCACCATCGAGCCCAACGTGGGCATCGTGCCGGTGCCCGACCCGCGCCTGGACGAGCTGGCGAAGATCGACCACCCGGCGAAGATCGTGCCTGCCACGGTCGAGTTCGTGGACATCGCCGGCCTGGTGGCGGGCGCCAGCCAGGGCGAGGGCCTAGGCAACCAGTTCCTCGCGAACATCCGCGAGACGGACGCCATCTGCGAGGTCGTGCGCTACTTCTCCGACCCGGACGTCACGCACGTGGCGGGCAAGGTGAACCCGCAAAGCGACGTGGACACCATCAAGACGGAGCTCATCCTGGCCGATATCGCCACCATCGAGAAGGCCATCCCGCGCCTGGAGAAGGACGCCAAGCGCGACAAGGCGGGCGTGCTGAAGCTGGAAACCGCCAAGAAGGCGCTCGCCGGCCTGAACGAGGGGCATCGCGCCCGCACGCTCGACCTGACCGAGGACGAGATTGCCGCGCTCTATGACCTGCACCTGCTCACTATGAAGCCCATGCTCTACGTGGCCAACGTTGACGAGGACGCCGTGGCGGCGGAGCTGGAGGAGATCGACGGCTGCGTGCCCGTTCCCATCTGCGCGAAGGTGGAGGCGGACATCGCCGAGCTGGCCGAGATGGACCCGGACGAGGCGAAGGAGTACATGGAGGCGCTCGGCCTGTCCGAGAGCGGCCTTGCCCGCCTGATCAACGCCGCGTACCGCCTGCTCGGCCTGCAGAGCTACTTCACGTCCGGCGAGACCGAGACGCGCGCGTGGACCATCCCGATTGGCGCGAAGGCGCCGCAGGCCGCCGGCGTCATCCACACGGACTTCGAGCGCGGCTTCATCAAGGCCGAGACCGCCAGCTACGAGGACTACGTGGCGCTGGGCGGCGAGAAGGGCTGCCGCGATGCCGGCAAGCTGCGCCAGGAAGGCAAGGAGTACGTCGTCCAGGACGGCGACGTCATGCACTTCAAGTTCAACGTGTAGCGAGGAAAAGGGACAGTCACCTGTTCTCATTGAGCGAAAGGCGGCCGTGGCCGCCTTTCGTGCTTCGATGCGCCAACGCCCGTTCGTAAGAATGCGAGCGCAAAGGGCTGCGCTATACTCACGTTTTGTCTACTACAAAGATGTGTTTGATGCTGGAAGCAGGGATGAGCGATGCAACAAGGCATGGACGGGAGCACGCCATCGACCATGGTGCCAATGCCCCTTATGAACACGGCGTTCAAGCCGGGGCAGTGCCTTGCGTGCGTCGAGGCGTTCGAGCCCGACGAGCTGCGCGATATCGCCCGTGCGGAATACCATTACTTCAGCGGCCAGGCGGAGCGCGCCGCCGAAGGGGTGGAGCCCTACCTGCTGTACCCCGACGTGTCGATCAGGATTTCCGCATGCCTGATCTATGCGTACGCGAACCTGACGATCGGGCGGATTGACCGCGCGCGCCAGGGGCTTGCGGGCTTGCAGGCTGTCGCCGCTTCGCTCGGTGATGACGCCCCTCCCGAGCAGCGCGCCGTCACCGCCGCCATCAACGTGGCGGCGGTGACGTTGCTGCACCTGCCGGTTGCTGTCGACGCCGAAGAGACCAAGCGCGCCGTGGCCCTGCTGCCGCCCGGGCTGCGCGTGTTCGCTTTGTACATCCAGGCGCACCGGGCGTACCTGCAGAAGGATTACGGCCGCAGCATTGGCATCGCCGAAGCGGCGCTCGTCATCCAGGAGAAGGTGTACCCCATCCCGACGATCTACCTCCACATGGTGGCGGTGATGAGCTGCATGAGCTTGAAGCGCATGGACGAGGCGAGGGCGCACCTGCTCGCGGCGTGGGAGATTGCCCGCCCGGACGATCTGATCGAGGCTTTCGGCGAGCATCACGGGCTGCTGGGCGGCATGCTCGAAGCGGCCATCAAGCCCGAATGGCCCGACGACTTCAAGCGCATCATCTCCATCACGTACCGCTTCTCTGCTGGATGGCGCCAGGTCCATAATCCCGACACGGGGCACGACGTGGCGGACAACCTGACCACCACCGAGTTCGCCACGTGCATGCTCGCGGCGCGCGGATGGACGAACAAGGAGATCGCGGTGCACTTGGGCGTGTCTCCGAACACGGTGAAGCAGCACATCTCCGCAGCCTTCCAGAAGTTGGGCATCCAGCGTCGCCAGGGCCTCAAGCGGCACATGCTTCGGTAGGGTGGCGCGTCGAGGGCGCCCACGGTGCGCGACCCGCGTGCGGTAGCGGAGATGTCCGCCTTTCTTGTCGAGGGGCGCCGAGCGCGCGATGAAGAAACAGGGGCCGGCCGCTTGTGCGACCGGCCCCTTTCCATGCGCAGCGTTTGATGCGGTCAGCATGCTTTCTGGCGGGTTACGCGACCGTGTCGGTCGGCGCCTCTTCGAGCGCGCGCATCATGATCGCCGCGATCTGGGCGCGTTGACACTCGTCCTGCGGCGCGAGGATGGTCGTGCCGCTCTCTTGCTCGACGCCCTTGATGATACCTGCCGCCACTGCCCACGACATGCTCTCGTACGCCCAGTCGGACGTGGCGGGCGCGTCGGTGAAGGCGGAGAGGTCGGCGCGCGCGGAGACGTCCTCTCCGCGCTGTTGCTGCCAGCGCATCATGACGACGGCCGCCTGCTCGCGGGAAAGGGTGTCGTCAGGTCCGAACGTGCCGGTGCCAGCATAGCCTTCGAACAGGCCTTCGGCGTACGCCCAGGCAACAGCCTGCGCATGCCAGTCCGCCTCGACGACGTCGGTGAACGGGGCTGCTTGCTGCGGCTCCGGGTTGCCTGCGGCGTTCCAGAGCATCATCGCCATTTGAGCGCGGGTGATGGCGGCTTCCGGCATCATGAGGTCGGTGCCGCCGATGCCGTTGAGCACGCCGCCGAGAATCGCCCAGTCGATGCTCTCGTGGTACCACTGCGCTGTGTCCACGTCGGAGAAGCGAAGCGACGGGCAGAGCTCGAGCGCGACGACCTGCGGCACGGTCTCGCCGATGGTCACGGTCGCGGATGCGGTGCGCAGGCCCTCGCTGGCCACGATGGTGTATACGCCGTCAGGAAGCGCGCGCGGGAAGCGGTAGTATCCAGCGTGGCTGCCGTCCAGCCATTCGGCCGCCTCGTACTCGGTGCCGTCAGCGGCAATGGCGCGGACGATTTCGAGGCCGGTCGCGGGCTCGCCTTCGTTGGTGACGAAGGCGAGGGTGTCCTCCCTGCCGATGGAGACGCGCTGGGAGGCGCCTTCGATAGCGTACTCGTCCGTGAGCGAGACCTTGTCGGTCGCGTAGGTCCACACGGACACGAAGTCCATGCCGTCGAAGCTGTTCTCGGCGTAGCTGAGCATGCCGCCCTCAAGGGCGCCGATGGTGGGGTCGAGGGCGACCGGGTCGTTCTCCCACGCTTCCTCGTAGGCCCAGAACGCGATCGCGTAGTGCGTGCCCTCGGCAGTGATGGTCGGGTTGCCGCTCAGGGTCAGGATTCCACGGTGGTCTTCGCAGCCGACGGTCAGGTTCGGGGTGATGTTGATGCCCGCGGTGAGCTCGGCGTCGTCAGCCAGGGCGGTGACGGTGCCGTTGTCGACGGCAAGGTCGCCGTTCACGCGAATCGCCATGGCGCGGCCGCCGCTGGCCTCGGAGCGCAGGTCGGCGTTCTGCACGAACAGGCAGCCCGTGACGTCCATGGCAATGCCGGGGCTTGCCACGCTCACACGCGCGCGGTCGACGATCTCAAGGCCGTTGCTCGCCTCGATCGCGCCGCGGTTGTCGTTGATGTCCGCCGTGAGCATGGAGTTGGAAATGGTCGCCGCGCCTTCCAGGTGGGCGAACTTGCCTTCGAGGACGACCTCGTCGGTGACGTCGTCGATCACGGTCTCGCCCCGAACGTGCAGGGAGCAGCTGTTGTAGAGCGCGTTCTCGACGCCGAACTTCACCAGGCTCGCATCGGTGATGTTGAGGCCGCCCTCGGTGCGCAGGCCGTACTCGCTGCCTGTTGCGGCGATAGTCGCGCCGTCGTTGATGACCACGTTGCCGTTCGCGACGATGCCTTCGGAGCCAAGGCCCAGCGGGTCGTCGATGGTGGTCGCGGAGACGTTGACCTCCACGCCCCTGACGGTGAGGTCGCCCGCGCATCCGATGCCCCAGCTCAGGCTTCCGTTGGCGATGATTTCCAGGCTGGAGGCAGGGTCGCCGACAATGGTCAGGTCGCCTTCTGCCTCGATGCCCGCGTAGTACAGATCCGGGGTAGAGGCGGCGTCCTGGGTGACGACGTTCTCGCCGATGAGGTGGATCGTTGCGCCATCGGGCACGACGATGGCGGAGCTCGTCGTTCCTTCGGGGATGTGGATGCTCGCGTTGTCAAGCGTCAGGGTGCCGGACGAACCTGCGCTCGTCCACTCCCAGCCATCGCCCTGGTAGGCCTGGGCGGGGTCCTCGATGATGATGGGCTCGGTGACCTCGGCTGCCTGGGCTGACGCCGGGGCGATGGCGCCAAGCGCCAGGAGCGCGAGGGCGGTCGCGAAAAGCGCCGCAAGCAGACACCTCGTGCGCTCAGTTCGCAGGGTGGTGTGATTCCTGCCGGTCATGGCCTCCTCCTTCCGGTCGGGGGATGTGCGCGCGACGCGCGAGCAATCACGATGCGCTCGATCCTTCTCGCGATGCCGCAGCGAGAGCGCGCCACGTTCTTACCCTCGATCGTACGAAGGACGCTGGATTCCCGGTACACCCATCCGAGCCCATAATCTGGTGATGAGAAAAGGACAGCTCCTTTTTCTCATCCTATAATTGTCGCGTTCTGTGGCACGAGAAAGGGAGGCCTTATGTCCGAATCCGCCCAGCCGGCCAGCGCGCTGTCTTCGCCGCGCTTCTGTAACACCGGCACGTTCATGAGGATGCCGCGCGTCGACTCCGCGCGCGGGCTTGACTTCGCCATTGCGGGCGTGCCGTTCGACACGGCGTGCTCGTACCGCACGGGGGCGCGCTTTGGGCCGCAGGCCATCCGCGCCATCTCGGCCATGATCAAGCCGAACAACGTCATCCAGCAGGTGAACATTATGGAGGACCTGCGCGGTGGCGACATGGGCGATTTCCCCATCGTGCCGGGCTATATCCACCCGACCTACGCTGCCATCGAGGCGGGCATGACAAGCATCCTGGACGAGGGCGCCGTGCCCATCGTGCTGGGCGGTGACCACTCCATCACGCTCGGCGAGCTGCGCGCGATCGCGAAGAAGCACGGCCCGGTGGCGCTGCTCCATTTCGACTCGCACTCCGACCTGTGCGACGAGGTCTTCGGCGAGAAGTACAACCACGGTACGCCGTTCCGCCGCGCGTTGGAAGAGGGCCTCATCGACGCGTCCCATTCTGTGCAGGTGGGCATGCGCGGTTCGCTCTACGACCCGAACGAGCACCAGATGGCGGCTGACTTGGGCATGCTGCTCATCCCGAACCACAAGGTGCGCGCCATGGGCTTCGAGGCGCTGCTCAAGACCATCCATGAGCGCGTGGGCGACAAACCGTGCTTCCTCACGTTCGACATCGACTTCGTGGATCCGGCGTACGCGCCCGGCACCGGCACGCCGGAGGTGGGCGGCTACACGTCGTGGGAGACGCTGGAGCTCGTGCGCGGCGTGAAGGACCTGGACTTCGTCGGCTTCGACGTGGTGGAGGTCGCGCCGCCGTACGACCATGCGGAGATCACGGCCTACCTGGCGGCGAACATCGTCTTCGAGTTCCTGTCCATCCTGGCGGCGAAGAAGCACCAGGCGTAAGCGCGGCGTTTCGGCCCGCGGCGGTGCGTGGTCCTCGGCGGTGTGCGGCCCGCGGTGGCCCGCGGCTTATGAGGCGTCATGCGCGTCGTGCTGCGCGCAGGCCACGTCAAACCGCGCAAGTCATGTCAAGCCGCGCATACCGCGCCGAGCCGCGCATTTCGCGAAGCCGCGGGGGCGTCGGCCTCCGCGCATGACACCGTGCTACCATGCGAGGGGCGTCCGGCAGACCGCCGGGCGCCCCTCGTGTCTCGACCATGAGAAAAAGCGACTGCTCCTTTTTCTCGTTCAGCTGAAAGGAGGGCGCCGTGCCGGCTGCCGCCGCTTCCACGCCCGAAGCCTGCGCGCAGGCCTTTCAGGGCGTTCCGTTCATGCCCGAATCCGCGCTCGACGAGGCGCGCGGGGTGCTCGCGCGCACGTACGGCTACCCGTCGTTCCGCCCGGGCCAGGAAGAGCTCGTCGCCGCCGTTTTGACGGGACGCGACGCGCTCGGCGTCATGCCCACGGGCGCCGGCAAATCCATCTGCTACCAGGTGCCGGGCATCATGCTGCCGGGGCTCGCGCTCGTGGTCTCGCCGCTCGTCTCGCTCATGGGCGACCAGGTGCGCTCGCTCATCGACGCGGGCGTGCGCGGCGCATACCTGAACTCCACGCTCACGCCCGGGCAGCAGCGCACGGTCATGCGCCGCGCGCGAGAAGGCACCTACAAGATTATGTACGTGGCGCCCGAGCGCCTGGAGGATCCAGCCTTTCTTGAGTTCGTCTCGAGCGTGCCGGTCCCGCTGGTGGCGGTGGACGAGGCGCATTGCGTCTCCCAGTGGGGCCAGGATTTCCGCCCGTCGTATCTGGGAATCGGCGTGTTCATCGAAAAGCTGCCGAAGCGCCCGGTGGTGGCCGCGTTCACCGCCACGGCCACCGAGAAAGTGCGCGCTGACATCGTGCGTCTGCTCGGGCTGCGCGCGCCGGCGCTCGCCGTCACGGGCTACGACCGCCCAAACCTGTACTTCGGCGTCGAGAAGCTGCCGGCCAAGCGCAAGCGCGAGCGCATCCTGCGCTACGTGCGCGCGCACGCGGGCGACGCGGGCATCGTGTACTGCTCCACGCGCAAGGACGTCGAAGCGGTCTGCGATTGGCTCGTGGACAACGGCGTGCGCGCGGTGGCCTACCATGCGGGCATGCCGGCGGACGTGCGCGCCGCGAACCAGCGCGCGTTCATCGACGACGACGTGCTCGTCATGGTGGCCACGAACGCCTTCGGCATGGGCATCGACAAATCGAACGTGCGCTACGTGATCCACCACAACATGCCGAAGAGCATCGAGGCGTACTATCAGGAGGCGGGCCGCGCCGGCCGCGACGGCGAGCCGTCGGACTGCCTGCTGCTCTGGAGCGATGGCGACGTCTCGACCTGCCGTTACTTCATTGAGGAAGGCGCGGTCAACGACGAGTTGACCGCCGAAGAGGCGTTGGCGGTGCGGGCTGGCCAGCGCCGGCTGCTAGAGGCCATGGTGGGCTACTGCCACACGACGGGCTGCCTGCGCCGCTACATCCTGGATTATTTCGGAGATGAGGCCGCGGCGGGGCGGGAGCGCGCGGACGCGCGACAGGGTGCGAACGGGGGCTTAGCCGGGGGCGAAGCCTCGGTGGGGCTGGCCCAGGCAGGTGCGCTTGTCGTCGGGGGCGCTGGCGACAAGCAGAATGCGCAGAACACTGACGAAGGCTGCGGCAACTGCTCGAACTGCCAGGGCGAAGTGGACGCCGTGGACGTTACGGACGTGGCGCGCGCCTGCGTGCGGTGCGTTCGGCTGCTCAACGGCAGCTTTGGCAAGACCATGGTGGTGGACGTGCTGCGCGGCTCGCGCGCCCAGCGCGTGCTGGATGGCGGGCTTGACGAGTTGGACTGCTATGGCGTGGTCAAAGAGCCTGCTGCGTTAGTGAAGGAGACCATCGAGCTGTTAGCGGCTGCCGGCATCTTGTCCGTGTCCGAAGGAACGTACCCGACCGTGGGCCTCGGGCCGAAGTCGCCCGCCGTGGACGAGCCCGGGTTCTCGTTCTCGGTCAAGCGCATCAAGCCTGCGGCCGGCGAGCGCGGCGGCTTCGGAGCACCCGACGACAACGTGCGGTCGTTCGGAGCGTCCGGCACCGATACGGAGCCGTACTCGGAGGACCTCTTTGAGCGCCTGCGTGCGTTGCGCAAACGCTTGGCGGACGAGGCGCATGTGCCGCCGTACGTGGTCTTCTCCGACAAGACGCTGCGCGGCATGTGCGCCGCCTTGCCGTCCACCGACGAAGAGCTGCTGTGCGTGAGCGGCGTGGGCGAGCGCAAGCTCGAGCGCTACGGCACCGCGTTCCTGGACGAGATCGCCGCCTTCCGCGCAGGACGGGGCCTGTAGGATCAGCCCTGCTCCGAAAATGCGGAGGCGGGCTTACAGGCCCGACGCGCTCCGACGATGCGGAGGCAGGGCTTGCTGGTCCAGCATGCTCCAGCAATGCGAGGGCGGCCTGTTGTGCGCGGGCGTGCCGGACGGCATTCGTTCCCGGAAGGGGTGCATTCGGACAGCCTTCCTGCCGCTTGCGCGTCTTTTTGTCACAATAGGGCATGATTGACCAGACTCTCCACGGCGCGCACGCGCCGGGAAGGAGCGCATGCCATGCCTCGTCCGAAGAACAGTCCGCGCACCGACGCCGCAAGCGTGATGCGCCGTGCGCTTTCGTGCCTGCTCGCGTTCGTGCTCGCGCTCTCTGGCGCACCGCTCGCTTTCGCTGAGCCTGAGCAGCCAGACGCCCTTTCCGCCGGCGCGGCGAGCGCGGTGGCAGCCCGCACCGCGGAGGAAGCGGGCATCGAGGTCGGCGTGGCGGACGTGAACCCCGCGTACCGCGAGTACCTCGAGGCCGAGGACTACGAGGGCATCGTCCCGTCGACGCTCGACCTTTCGTACTTGAACGATTCCTTCGCCTCGCTTGCTTCGGCGCGCGCGGTGGAGGAGCCCCTGCCGGCGTCCTACGACCTGCGAGCGACCAACACGATCGGCCCGGTGCGCAATCAGGGGTCGACGGGCAATTGCTGGGCGTTCGCCGCAATAGGCTCCTCCGAGGCGAGCATTGCGCCATACGACCCGAACACGCTGCTCTCTCCCGCCCATTTGGCATGGTTCAGCTACACGGGCGGCGAGCAGCAAGAGGCAAACGTGGGCAAGGACGCCGGCACCGGCGCGTACGACTCCAGCGGGTTCCAGCAGACGGCGGTGGCCACGCTGGCAGCGTGGCAGGGCCCCGTCCTGCTGCGTGACGCGCCGTTCCAAAGCGAGCTTCTGGGCGAAGACCGTCGCTTCGAGGCGGCCTACCACCTGCAGAACGCGCAATACCTGCCCGGCTCGCTGTCCGACGCGGGCGCCGGGGTGCAGCAAGCGAGCGTCGAAGTGGTCAAGCGCATCATCAAAGAGAAGGGCCCTGTCACGGTGGATATCGCCACGCAGGGCGATCAGGCGCACCTGACGCAGCCGAGTGCGGACGGCACCGGTCACGCCACCCTGTACAACAGCGAGCTATGCGGCATCGACCACGCGGTGCTCATCGTGGGCTGGGACGACAATTTCGCGAAGGAGAACTTCAACCCTGTTGCGCGGCCGGAAAACGATGGCGCTTGGCTTGTAAAGAACAGCTGGGGCACCGGTTGGGGCGAGAACGGCTACTTCTGGCTGTCGTATGAGGACAAGACCGCAATCTACAATGCCGCCTACCAGCTGGAGTCTGCCGGCAACTACACGACGAACCACCAGTACGACGTCACGGGATGGGCCACCAGCCTGTCCGTCGCGAGCAGCGACGCTCGGCCGGACGGCGCTGCGGGCAGCGAGGGCTGGATGGCGAACATCTTCACGGCCAAGGAGGCCGAGACGGTGGAGGCGGTGGGCCTGTACACCACCGACGAGAGCACATCGTATGAGATCTCCGTCTTCCGTAATCCGAAGGCAGGCGACCCGGCGTCCGGCGAGCAGGTCGGCGGCGTGCAGGCGGGCATCGAAGCGTACCCGGGCTATCACACGATCGAGCTTGACGAAGACCTGCGCGCGCAGCTGCAAGCGGGCGAGACGTTCTCCGTAGTGGTCAAGCTTTCGAACCCGCGGTACGAAAATCCCATTCCAGCAGAGGCGGCCGTGGGACGCGGCTCCGACTGGACGCCCACGTATCTGGGCTACGATGCCGAGGGCAACCCGGAGACCAGCTACGTCTCCGCCGACGGCAAGACATGGGGCACCCTGGGCTTCAGCCGGGTGGACTCGCACGGCGCGAGCGTCTACGCGTCAAACGTCTGTTTGAAGGCGTTCTCCCAGGCGGCAGACGCTGACGACGCTGCGCGCCAGCTGGAGGAGTCGAGCGCGGCGGCCGTCGGCGGCGTGAACCTGCAGTTCGTCGAAACGAACACGGGCCTTGACGGGGCGCTGTTCGATTCGACGACCGACTATGGCGAGGTGGACTTCGCGAAGGCCGCGGACGGCGCGTGGGAGGCCACGGTGTCGTGGCGGCCGACCGCGGGGGCGACGGACCCGCGTGCGCGCATCCTCGTCACGGGCGACCGCGCGCTGCAGGCGACCATGAACGGCGCGGCGTTCGACGTGAGCTGCGGTGCGTGGAGCGCGGACGCCGCCCTCTCCGGTGACGGCACGAGCGTGTTAGAGCTGACGAGCAGCGATGCGGTGGAGGGGAAAGAGCCGGCCACGTACCGTATCCGCTTCGTGACCGGGCAGGTGACGTTCGACTACGAGCAGGAGACCGTCCGTTTCGACGAAGGGCGCTACCAGGTCGCGGCGCCGGACGGCACGCCGCTGCACGACGGCAGCTCGGTGTCCGCCTGGGCGTCCGTCGACGGCGCGCGCGCCCAGAACCTGCAGGTGACCGAGCTGCAGGGCGGGGAAGTGGCTGGCGCGGTGTTCTCGTTGGCGGTCCCCACGCGGCATGCCGACATCGCAGAAGGCGATCTGTCCATCAATTGGCCCGCCGAGACGGTCTCGTTCGGCCGGCTTGGCATGGTGCGCGCTTCGTACGCGGCCGATTTTTCGGACCCGTTTGATCTGTGGTCGACCGACCGCGTGACGCCGGGCACCACCCTCTACGTGAAGGCGCCAGCCGGCGAGGGCCATTTCGCTTCGACGAACGCCTTGCGGGTCGACCTGCCGGGGCGCGGCGAGGCCCCTGCGGCGGCAACGTTGTTGCGCGCAACGCCGACGACCGCGCTGTTCGAGCGGTGCGACCCGAATGGCGTGCGGCTCCAGTTCAGCCTTGAGGGGGAATTCTGGATCGACACGCCCCTGGTGCTGGGACTCGCGCCGGGCACGGTGAACACCGTGTACGTCCGCTATCCGGGCGAATACCAGGGCGTCGGCGCGGTGTCGCCGGGGTATTTCGGCTCCGAGCCGCTTGCCGTGGAGGTGGAGACGCCGGAGGAAGTGCCCTCCTTTGACCTGCGCGATGCGACGGGCCTGCCTGCGGTGCGCGACCAAAGCACCTACAGCACGTGCTGGGCGTTCGCTGCGCTTGGGTCGCTCGAGTCGAACCTCATTATGCAGGGCCTGGCCGGCACCGAGGTGGATTTGGCGGAAGCGTCGCTTGCGCTGCTCACCTTCCAGCGCCGGCCGCTGTACGACGGGGACGCTTCGGCGAAGGACGCGTACGAGACGTACGATTCGCACGGTTTCGCCTACGGCCTGCGCACGGGCGGCACCTGGCAGATGGCGGCGAGCACGCTGGCGCGGTGGCAGGGTGCCGCTGACGAAGCGGACGTGCCGTACGTGACGGCCGAGGCGGTGGACTACGACTTCGAAGCGGCGGGCGCAGCCATGGACGAGGCCGCTGCCGCGGTGGCGAACGATGACGCGGTGCGCCTGGCGTCGGCCTACGAGCTGCCGTCGCCGATCTCGAGGGACGCGGGCTATCCGCAGGAGAATCGTGCGGCGGTCGAGGCGATTCAGCAGGCGATTCTCAAGGACGGCGCGCTTGACCTGGGGATGGCGGAGCCCTTCGAGGACGATGCCTACTGGGGTCCGGGTGACGGCGCGTACCATTGGTTCTACGACGCGAGCGCGAACGGAATCTCAGCCAAGCACGCGGTGACCTTGGTGGGCTGGGACGACAGCTGCAGCCGCATGAACTTCGCCATCCCGTACACCGGCCAAGAGTTCGATGGCGACCTCGCCATGATCGTGAACGCCGATGGGACGCCGGCGTACGAGTCCGATGGAGGTGGGGACTTGTTCATCGTCCCGCGCTCGGACGGCGCGTGGCTCGTGCGCAACAGTCGTGGCGCCGACTTTGGCGAGGGCGGGTATCTGTGGGTGCCGTACTATGACGGGAGCCTGCGCGCGCCGGCGGCGTTCACCGCGGACAGCACGCCCGCCGCAGGGCGCCCGGACAAGAACTACCAGTACGACGGGCTGGCGGCAAAAGAGGTGACCAGCTGGGAGGCCGGGCTGCAGGCGGCGAACGTGTTCACGGCGAGCGGGAGCGAGGAGCTTGCGAGCGTGGGCATGTGGACGACGCGCGAGAACGCCACGGTCAGCATCCAGGTGTACACGGGCTTGACGGACGCCGCCGACCCGACGAGCGGAAAGCTCGCCGCGTCGTTCGAGGTCAGCGAGCTGTACGCGGGCTACCACACGTTCGATCTGCCCGAGCCGGTGGGGCTTTCGACGGGCGAGTCGTTCTCGGTGGTGGTAAGCGAGCACTCGTCCACCACGGCGGCAACGCCGGGCTTCGCCGTGCCCGTGGAAGCGGCCACCGTTGTCGGTTGGAATGAAGACGGCACGCCTCGCTACGATGCCAGCCCGGTGGTCGAGGAGGGGCAGAGCTTCATCTGCCAGTACGGGCACTGGTACGACGTGGCGAGCACGCGCGATGCGTGGGAAGAGAACGTGGGCGCGCCCGTAGGCAACGTTGCCGTGAAGGCGTTCACAAGGACGAGCACGGCGCCCGGCCCCGACCCTGGGCCCGACCCGGATCCCGATCCCAGCCCGGAGCCCAATCCGGATCCTGAGGCCGACCCGAAGCCGAACCCGGGTTCCAGCCCCAATCCCGACCAGGGTGCCGGCCCTGCGGGCGACCAGCCCGGTGGGAATCTTGGAAATGGCGGGGCATCCGGCGGGAGCGCCGCGAAATCGAGCGCGCTTGCTGCCAAGAATGGCGCCTCGGCGCTTGGCGCGCCGAGCACGTCGGACGTCAAGACAGTATCCCTCGTGCGCACAGGAGACGATCTTCGCGAGGGCGCGGCGCTTACGCTCGCGCTCGGCGCCTTCGCCGCGTGCATCGGATGTTGGTGGGTTCGTCGTAGGACGCTGCCCTGACGCGTTCGCTCCGACGGGGCGCGTGCTTGCGGGCATTGCGTGCGAAAGGGTTGATGATGCGGCAAGTGTTCAGCGATTCGTAACAAATCCCGGCTATACTTTGCCTCGTAAATTGAGGGCGCCACGGGCAGTGGCGCGAAGGCCAAGGCGGCATCCCGCGCAGGGAGCGCGCCGCATCCAGCCTGGCGCGAAATCCATGTCGCGCCGCCCCCGGCGTTCCTGCCGGGACGAGACCCCGAAGGGAGACTTGCACTATGTCTGAAACCCGCATTGGCATCCTGGGCTACGGCAACCTGGGCCGTGGCGTCGAGCTGGCCATCCGCCAGAATGCCGACATGAAGCTTGCCGCGCTGTTCACGCGCCGCGATCCCGCGTCCCTCACGCCGCTGACCGAGGGCGTGCCGGTCTATTCCGCCGACGCCGTGGCCGACCACGCCGATGAGATCGACGTGCTCATCCTGTGCGGCGGCAGCGCGACCGACCTGCCAGAGCAGACTCCGCGCTACGCCGGCATCTGCAACGTGGTCGACTCGTTCGACACGCACGCGAACATCCCGCAGCACTATGCCGCCGTCGACGCGGCGGCGCAGGGCGCTGGCACCGTTGCCGTCATTTCCGGCGGCTGGGATCCGGGCATGTTCTCCATCGCGCGCCTGTACGCCAACTGCATCCTGCCGGAGGGCCAGGACTACACGTTCTGGGGCCGTGGCGTTTCGCAGGGCCACAGCGACGCCATCCGCCGCGTGCCGGGCGTGAAGGACGCGCGCCAGTACACCGTTCCCGTGCCCGCCGCCCTCGAGGCCGTGCGCGCTGGCGAGAACCCGGAGCTGACCACGCGCCAGAAGCACACGCGCGAGTGCTATGTCGTGGCGGAGGAAGGCGCCGACCTGGCCGCCATCGAGAAGGCCATCGTCGAGATGCCGAACTACTTCGCCGACTACGACACCACGGTGACGTTCATCTCGCAGGAAGAGCTCGACCGCGACCACGCGGGCATCCCGCACGGCGGCTCGGTCATCCGCACGGGCAAGACCGGCGCCGAGGGGGAGGACCAGCACGTCATCGAGTTCTCGCTCAAGCTGGATTCCAACCCGGAGTTCACGGGCAGCGTGCTCGTGGCCTGCGCTCGCGCCGCGCACCGCATGGCCGAAGAGGGCCAAACCGGCTGCCGCACCATGTTCGACATCGCGCCGGCGTACCTCTCGCCGCTGAGCGGCGAGGAGCTGCGCGCCACCATGCTGTAGTTTTTGCTCCGCTGGCCCGTCGGCCAGCGGAACGTCTCGACGCTGCGGCGTGCCCCTGGCACCCCAGCGAGCCACTCAAGAGGGCCATGGCGGACCGAAGTCCAGCCGTGGCCCTCTTTCAGTCTGTCCGGGGCGTCGGACGTCCCTTGCGTGCCTTGCGAAGGCGGTCGCCCTATTTCGTGACGAATTGCGCAAAACACACCGATTATCACCCGGCGCGCTCGCGCGCGCTGGTGATGCCGTGGAAAAGCACGCGCGTGACCTGGTGTTTTGCGAGCGTGCTTTCGAGTGAAGGAGTGTTTTGAAGCCTTATAGGCTCGCTGCGGGGTGACAACCGGTGAGTTTTGCGCAATAAGCATCCAGATTAACGTGCACCAGCGGGCGGAGCGCTCCCGCGGGCGAGCGCGTTGTCCTTTCCGCGACGGCGAAGGGCGCACTGCGTACGGCGCTCCCACTCTGCGCGCAATGAGCCGAGGGCGCCTGCATGGTCGCCTCGGGCTCATTGCACGTTCGTGTGTGGGCGTGCGCTTCGGCGTGGAATGCGCGCCTGAGGCCGTCGTCCGTTCGCGAGCCCGCACTCGTGCCGTGTGCGGGCTCTTTCGTTCCTCCGCCGAGAACGCGCTCGGCGCCACGTTCTTATAATGTGCCATCACGCGCGTCGTGGGACGGTGTCGAGCCATGGAGGCCCCGGCGCGTTTCCGCGTTTGAGCAAGGAGGAACCGCATGTTGCCTGTCTCTCGCTGCATTGCCGCGTCTTCGCGGGTGATGCTCTCGGGCGCCCTGGCGCTCACATGCCTGTCAGTGCCGCTGACTTCCTGCGCACAGCAGCCAGGGGGTGACGCGCCTGTCGACAGCGCGGCGCTTGCCAATCCCACGCTTGTCGTGGGGTCAAACGAGCTTGTCGTCACCACCGCGCGCGAGCTCCCCACGACCATCGGCGACGATCCGAGCGAGATCGTGGTCGATTATGGGTGGGGCATGGCCGTCGCGTCCGAGGTGGAGCGCACCGATGACCACACGCTGTCGGTCGTGTTCGACGTGGCGGAGCCAGAGCCGGCGCTTGACGACGCGTCGGTTGCGGGCGACCTCACGGGAGCCGTGTCCATCCTGGGCACGGCGTTCACGGGCACCGACCTGCCTGAGGTCGAAGTCGTGCAGGATACTGAAGCCACGTCGGCGGTCGACGAGGCCACAGCTGGCGAGGGGCCGTCGAACGCTGTCTCCGATTCGGCATCCGGAGACCCTTCTGAAGACGCCGCCTCGACGTCCGACGCGTCGGCTGCGGACAAGCCGCTCGCTCCGGAGGAGCAAGCCGTTTCCGACTCGCTTGAGGAAACGGTGCGCTGCGAGTTCGCGATTGCGCGCCCTGCGCTGACAAGCCAGGCCACGGTTGCCGCGGGCGACACCGATGTCGAGCTTTCCCTCGACCTTGCCGATGCGTCCTTCGCGGATGGCGTGGGCGCAGAATCCGTTGTGCTCGACGGCGCGTTCTCCGGCATGACGGTGGCGGGCGTCGAGCGCACGGGCGATACGGCGGTCCGCGTTCAGCTTGCCGGCACGGTGCGCGAAGTGGGCGACGAAGGTCAGACGGAGGTCGACGGCTCCATCGCGCTTTCGTCCAGCGCCACGACCTCGGCTCTTGCGCCGACGGGCAGCGTCGCGCTGGGCGCCGCGGGCGCGTACCCATACGAAGACCCCTCATGGGACGCTCGGACGGGGCTGCTCAAGATTCCCGTCGCGTTGGAAGGCTGCACGTGGCGCGAGGGGGTCTCCGCTGCCGACATCACGCTGACCGGCTCGCTTGCTGACGCGACGGTCGACCGCGTCGAGCGCTCGAACGACGACCATGCGCGCGCGACCGTGTACGTGCGCGTGGCGGACACGGAACGGCATTGGCTCGGCGGCATCGTGTTCGGCGCCGCAGCCACCTCGTACGGAAGCGAGCTGGGTGTTGACGTGGACTTCGAGACGGTGGGCCTGTTCGCCGACGTTGTCGACGCGCAGCGGTCCGACGGCACGGTGTCGCTCTCAATTCTCGCGCGGCCCGAAGGCGTCGATATCGAGCGCGTTCCTGCGCCCGAAGAGCTCGTGCTCGGCGAAGGATTCTCGCAGGCGACGGTTGCGTCCGTGGACAAGACCGACGAGGGCCTGCAGGTGCAGCTTTCGTTCGCGTCTGGTGCCTTCGAAGCGGCCGACGGGACACTTGGCACGATCACAGTGCCGGACGACTGCCTGGTCGGGGTCGCGGCCGACCTCGATCCTGGGCATTTCGTCATGAGCGTGAGCAACTTCAGGGACGATGCGGGCGATGCCGCCGCCCTTGACGCTGCTGCGTCTTATCGCGGCGACGCGGTTCTGTCGGCGGCGGTGTACGTGCCTGGCCAGGCGCAGTTCGCGCAGGCGGACTTCGTGGAAGCGGCGTCGTCCACGGTCCTTGGCTGGGTGCGCAGCGGTGTCAGCCAGCTGGCGGGTTCGCGCTTTGCGAGCGTGGGCGACTCCATTCTGTCGTTCCTCGGCATTCCGAACACGAGCACTGAGGCGGAAATCCTCAAGGAGGTCCGCGAGATTAAGTCCCAGATGGCCGAGGTCAGCAACCGCCTTGATTCCATCGACCGCGATATCGTGAAGCTTATTAACTCCGTGGAAACGGGGACGTTCCGGAATCAGATGACCGATTTCGAGAACGGCTACCTGGCCCTGAACGGCGCGCTCGATGGGTACCAAAGCGCGCTGTCCACGCTGCTGGAGCAGGAGGCCCAGATGGCCGACGCGCCCGACGACGAGGCGCTGCGCGCGGATTACGATGCGGGGTACGCTAGCTTCGCGAGCCAGGTGAACCGGGGCTGGTCGTGGCACACCTCCACGATCGCGTTCGGGTCGAAGCTCTCCTCGAGTGCCGCGGGAACGGGCGAAGGCGCGCTCGCCGCGCACGAGAAGTGGTTCACGACGCACTATAACTGGGAGAGCCAAATTTACGAGGAGCGGTGCCGATTCTACCTCTATTCATTCGGCACGTACCTACAGGCGGCGACCGTCGACGCTGCGGCACTGAACTACGCCATCGTGCACGCTCCGTCGTCCGCCGACGCGGCGCAGGCGCAGACGCTGCTCAACAACCTGAGCACCCAGATTGCCACGGTGAGCAAGCTGGCGGAGGAGTACGCCGTCCATCAGCTCGCCCCGGGCTACGACGTCAACCTGCGCGCCAATGTGGCGTTCCAGACCACTGTGGAGAAGGCCTCGTACTCCACCCGCGAAAGCGAGCTCTTGCCTCGCGCGGAGGTGTGGCGAAGGACACGCGTGCTTCAGCTTGCGAAACAAGACGCCAGGGGCGACTACGTGTTCACCGCGGACGACCTCGGCATCGTAAGCGACGATGTGGCGGCGACGGTCATGAAGTACAGCTCGGCGAGCAGCCTCGTGGAGGAGCTGCGCAGCGTAGGGACGTTCACGGTGCCAGCGAACGCGCCCAATGCCGCCGTGACGTCGACGTTCACCGTCAATAACGGGTTCGTGAACGTCGGAGCTGGCAATAAGTGGGACTTTTACACGGTGCATTACCACCTGTTCACGAAATCGGCGGAAAAGAGGCGTTTCGACAATATCGCCGTTGCCGGAAGCATCGGCAACTATCACGGTGAGACCGACTTGAGCCGCGTCAATGTCACGGGAAACAGGAGCGCCCGACCAGGCGAGGAGAAGTTCGATGCGTCGGTCATCCGGACGCGCGCGGTCGGCGACGACATCTACGTGCCCGAGGCGGCGGGAAGCGGGGGCACGGTGGCCTAGCGTGTCCGTTGGCGTCCACGGCGAAGCGCGCCCGCGGGTGGAGCGCTATCGAAAGTACGCACGTTACGGTGCGCGCGCCAAATGCGCGCACCGAGCGGCCAGGGCAGTTGGCTGCTCGCGCTGAAGGTGGCCAGGGTGATTGGCCGCTTGCGCTGAAGGCAGTCAGGGCGGTTAGCCCTTCGCGCCGAATTGCTCAAAAGGTACCGATTCTCACCTAGCAATCGAGTTCGCGGCGAATGGGGCATATCGTCAAGAGAGCTTGAACAGGTGTTTTGCGGCATGGCTTTGAGCAAGGCGAGCATTTCGGTGCTGCGCGGGCCCATCCCGGGGTGACAACCGGTGAGTTTTGCGCACTGGCCGAGTGCGTCGACGTGCATCAGCGAGCGGTGGCGGCAGACGGCGGGCAGTGGCGGCAGACGGCGGGCAGCGGCAGGCGACGGCGAGGTGCGCCTGTGTCAGGGCTGAGTCTCTGGGTGCCTCCGAAGTGGGCGTTTTGCTATCATAGCCTCCGTGTGATTCGGGAGGGTTCTCCACGCGCTCCTGGCTTCGCTCTCGCATGCCTTGTCCAGACAACACGTCGTCGAAAGCATGCTGTTCCTTACCCGGGGAATAGAGGGCGTCACCTGCCGGACTCGTGGGATCCTCCATCTAAGAAAAAGGATTGCAGATGACCCAACACGTGACCGAAAAGGACGTGCGCGACATCGCGACGTACACGCGGATCGCGCTTTCCGACGAAGAGCTGCCGCAGATGACGAAGGACCTGAACGACATCATCGAGAGCCTCAAGCCCATCACCGAGTACGACCTCGAGGGCGTGGAGCCCACGTTCCATCCCATCGGCAGCCTGTCGAACGTCATGCGCGAGGACGTGGAGACCACGTCGTTCACGCAGGAGGAGGCGCTCTCCAACGCGCCGAAGCAGCAGGACGGCTGCTTCTTGATCCCGGCTATCCTGGGCGGAGGTGACCAGTAATGGCAGCATTCGGCGCCATGGGCGTCCGCGAGGTCCGCGCGGGCCTCGCCGCGAAGGAGTTCTCCGCGCGCGAGGTGGCCGAGGACGCGCTTTCCCGCATCAAGGCGGTCGACCCGCAGATTCATGCGTTCCTCGAGGTGACGGAGGAGGCGGCCTACGCGCAGGCCGCGAAGGTCGACGAGGCCATCGCGGCCGGCCGCCTGGCCGAGATGGGGCCGCTCGCGGGCGTGCCCGTGGCCTTCAAGGACAACATGAACATGGAGGGCACGCACACCACGTGCTCCTCCCGCATGCTCGAGAACTACGTCTCGCCCTACACTGCCACCTGCGTGGCGAACACCATTGCCGCCGGCGGCATCCCGCTCGGCAAGCTCAACATGGACGAATTCGCGTTCGGATCCTCGACGGAGAGCTCGGCGTTCGGCATCACGCGCAATCCGTGGGACCTCGAGCGCGTGCCCGGCGGCTCCTCCGGCGGCTCGGCCGCGGCGGTGGCGGCAGGCCTTGCCACCATCACGCTGGGCTCCGACACGGGCGGCTCCATCCGCCAGCCGGGCAGCTTCTGCGGCATCGTGGCGGTCAAGCCCACGTACGGCACGGTCTCGCGCTACGGCGTCGTGGCGTTCGGCTCCTCGCTCGACCAGGTGGGCCCCTTCGCTCGCTCGGTGGAGGACGCCGCGCTCGCGCTCAACGCGCTGGCCGGCCATGACCCGCTCGACTGCACGAGCCAGGACATCCGCACCGACTTCACGGCCAACCTGGCCGAAGGCGCCAAGGGCTTGAAGGTGGGCATCGTCCCGGCGTTCATGGAGGCCGAAGGCCTGGACGCCGAAGTCCGCGACAAGGTGGCCGAGGCCGCCCGCCAGCTCGAGCAGCTGGGCGCGGAGCTCGTGGAGGTCGACCTGCCGAACGCGCAGGCCGCCATGAGCGCGTACTACGTGCTGGGCCCCTGCGAGGCGTTCTCCAACCTGGCCCGCTTCGACTCGGTGCGCTACGGCTACTGCGCTGAAGGTCACAAGGACCTGGGCGGCCAGTACGAGGACAGCCGCGCCACCGGCTTCGGCCCCGAGGCGCGCCGTCGCATCATGTTGGGCAGCTATTTGCTCTCCGCGGGCGTCTACGAGAAGTACTACTACCCGGCGCAGCAGGTGCGCACGCTCATCACGCAGGACTACGTCCGCGCGTACGAGAAGGTGGACGTCATCCTGGCGCCCGTCTCGCCGCGCACGGCGTTCAAGTTCGGCGAGATCAGCGATCCGACGACCATGTACCTTTCCGACATGTTCACCATCTCCATCAACATCGCGGGCAACGGCGGCATGAACATGCCGGTGGGCCTGGGCGCCGAGTCGGGCATGCCCGTGGGCGTTCAGCTCATCTCCCCGCAGTTCAAGGACGAGAACATGCTGCGCGCGGCGGCCGCGCTCGAGACGGTCTACGGGCCGGCTCCGGTGGCTCCGGCGTTCTGCCCGGAAAGGTAGGCGAGAGGCGACTATGAAGAAGCTCGAAGAAGTCCTGAAGGACTGGGAGGCGGTCATCGGCCTGGAAATCCATGCCGAGCTGACCACGCTCACCACGAAGATGTTCTGCGGCTGCAAGCTGGAGTTCGGCGCCGCGCCGAACACGCACACCTGCCCGGTGTGCCTGGGCCTGCCCGGCGCGCTGCCGGTGCCGAACAAGGCGGCCATCGAGTCCATCGTGCTGGCCGGCCTGGCCACGAACTGCGACATCGAGAAGCACTCGATGTTCTACCGCAAGAACTACATGTACCCCGACATGGCGAAGAACTTCCAGACCACGCAGGGTCCGGTCGCGTTCTGCATGCGCGGCCATCTGGACCTGGACGTGGACGGCGCGGCGGCCAAGGAGCGCTATCGCCTGGAAGAGCTGGCCGAGGGCGAGTCCGAGGGCAACATCACGCGCACGGCCGACGGCTACACCGCGCACGTGGGCATCACGCGCATCCACATGGAAGAGGACGCGGGCAAGATGGTGCACATCGGCGGCGGCGAAGGCCGCATCGCCGGCGCCACGCACTCGCTCGTGGACTACAACCGCGCCGGCACGCCGCTCATCGAGCTCGTGACCGAACCTGATTTGCGCACGCCGGAGGAGGCGCGCCTGTTCATGCAGAAGCTGCGCCAGATCTACCTGGCCATCGGCATCTCCGACTGCTCCATGGAGGAAGGCTCCTTGCGCTGCGACGGCAACGTGAGCCTGCGCCGCCGTGGCAGCACGCAGTTCGGCACGAAGACCGAGCTCAAGAACATGAACAGCTTCAAGAACCTCCATGACGGCCTGGCCTACGAGATCTGCCGTCAGGCGGAGGTGCTGGAAGAGGGCGGCATCATCTACCAGGAGACGCGTCACTGGGACCCCTCCGCCAAGCGCACCATCGTCATGCGTGTGAAGGAGACGGCGGACGACTACCGCCTGTTCCCCGAGCCCGACCTGGCGCCCTACGACCTCTCCGACGAGTTCATCGAGCGCGTGCGCGCGAAGCTCCCGGAACTGCCCGACCAGAAGGCGAAGCGCTACGAGGCGAACTTCGGCCTGTCCGCGTACGACGCGCGTCATCTGGTGGAGCATCGCGCCACCGCGAACTTCTTCGAGGCCTGCATGCAGCAGGCTGGCGACGACGCCGCGAAGCTGGCGAAGCCGGTGGCGAACCTCGTGATCAACGACGTGGCGGCGCGCATGAACGCCGACGAGTCGTTCGATCTGGCCGCGTGCCCGCTCACGCCGGCGCGCGCCGTGGAGCTCGTGAAGCTACTGGCCGAGGACGCCATCTCCTCGAAGCAGGCGAAAGAGGTCTTCGCCGCCGTGCTCGACGAGGACAAGGACCCTGCCGCCATCGTGGAGGAGCGCGGCATGAAGCAGGTCTCCGACACGGGCGCCATCGAGGCCGTGGTGGACGCGGTCATCGCCGCGCACCCCGACGAGGTGACCCGCTACAAGGAAGGCAACCAAAAGCTCATCGGGTTCTTCGTGGGCCAGTGCATGAAGGAAATGCGCGGCCAGGGCAACCCGAAGGTCATCAACCAGCTGCTCGCGCAGAAGCTTTCGTAGTCGCGCCGTTGGCGAGTTCCGTGGCCCCGCCCGCGTACGGTCGACGTCTCGGCCCGATGCCCCTTTGAGGAATCGGGCTGGGGCGCGACCCCTGGCAGGCGGGGCTGCTTTATGCTTGTTTCCGCTGGTAATAAAGGGTTTCCCACCATTTCAATAACTTTTTGAACAGGTTGACCCTCCTTGGTGGTGCCGGCATGATAGGCGGGCTGTTTTTATCCGCTCGCCGATACTTCCTGCCGTTGGCGAGCCAATCCAAGGAGGGTACATGGAGATTTCCGCAGGGAAGAAGTATGCCGCCGAGGCGCTCGGCACCTTCGTGCTGACGCTGTTCGGTTGCGGCAGCGCCGCTATCGCCGGCGCGACGCTCGGCACGCTCGGTATCGCGTTCGCGTTCGGTCTGTCCATCGTCTGCATGGCGTTCGCCATCGGCAACATCTCGGGCTGCCACATCAACCCGGCCGTCTCGCTCGGCGTGTTCCTAGACGGTCGCATGAGCGCCAAGGACCTGGTGGGCTACTGGGTTGCCCAGTTCGTCGGCGGCCTGGTCGCCGCCGCTGTGCTGCTGCTCATCGTCAACACGTGCGACCTGGGCGGCGCGCTGCAGACCGGCCTGGGCTGCAACGGCTTTGACGACGCTTCCACCGTGGGCCTGGGCATGTTCGGCGCTGTGCTCGTCGAGATCATCCTGACCTGCTTCTTCGTGCTCACCATTCTGGGCGTGACCGCCGACGGGAAGGCCTCGCCGTTCGCGGGCATCGTCATCGGCCTCACGCTGACCTTCGTGCACATCATGGGCATCCCGCTGACGGGCACCTCCGTGAACCCGGCCCGCAGCTTCGGCCCGGCCGTCATGATGGCCACCCAGGGCGACATGACCGCGCTGTCCCAGGTGTGGGTGTTCATCGTGGCCCCGCTCGTGGGCGCCGCCCTGGCCGCGCTCATCTACCGCGCGCTGTACCGCAACAACCAGTAACAAATGTGTGCACTGGGCGGTGCGTCGAAACGCGCGCTGCCTGGCCGCGCTGAAACCGGTATCATCGAAAGCCGTCGTGCCTCTGGCGCGGCGGCTTTCTGCGTAGGAAAAGGCAAGAAGGAGCCCCATGAAGATCAACCACGCCATCCTGCACGTGCTCGACTTCACGTCGTGCGTGAACGTGTTCGCGGAGGAAGAACTGGACCTGTCGGCGAAGAACGCGAAGAACTTCGTGGGGCGCCATGCGGCGAAGGTCTTGGGCAACATCGACAACAAACGCGGCGTCTTCCTACCCGAGAGCGGCTTCGCCGACGAGCTGCAGGCGTACCTGCGCGGCGAGCTTGACTTCGTGGACTTCTCCGCGCAGATCGCCGCGTTCGTGGGCGAGGAGCTGGAGCGCGCGGAAAAGGCAGAGTCCACCGACGTGCTCGTGGTCGATTTCGAGCACGAGGACGAGAAGCCAGCGGGCGAGCTTGACGACGAAGAGGCCGAGGCCGCGTACCGTGGGCGCGCTCGCCGCTACTTCGCGTTCATGCTGCTCGAGAGCAAGCCTGCCTACGTGCACGAGGTGCGGCGGGGCGACTCCGGCCTGCAGCAGTGCGACATCGCGCGCCATCACGCCACGCTGCCGGGCCCTTCGCAGAAGGTTTCGTCGTATGCCGTCATCGACGTGCGCTCAGGCGCCGTGCAGTTCTGCGACAAACCGCGCAAAATCGCGGGCGAGGAGCGCTGGCTCGTGCCCGACGGCCTGCTGCAGTGCTCCATGGAGGCTTCCAGCAAGGAGGCCATCCAGGCGGTGACGCGCATTGTGGAGGACGTGGCGGAGGAGTACGGCGCGAACGCAGCCACGGCGCTGTCCAAAGCGAAGGCGTACGTGTCCGAGAACGTGGCGGAGTCCGACGGCTTCTCGCCCGAGGAGATGGGCCGCGAGGTCTTCGGCGAGGGCTCGCCGCTGCTCGACCGCTACGAG
>DVLD01000166.1 GCA_018715725.1 Candidatus Aveggerthella excrementigallinarum | reverse complement strand
GATGAAGATTCCCCGGTGATTCTCTGACGATTGCGCTCGCCTGTATGCGCGGGCGCAATCGTTTTGATACAACGTCCTCCGCACACACGAACGCACATGAAACGCAGCATGAAAGGACCGGTGCATGAACGTGTTTTTTCGAAAAGCCCTCGCGTGCGGCCTGAGCGCCGTCATCGCGCTGTCGGGCGTCCCTGCTGTCGCGCTTGCCGACGAAGCCGACGGCGCAGCGAGCGAGGGCGGAATGGCCGCGCAGGCGGCTGGTGAGGCATCGGGCGAGGCGTCGGGTCCCGGCGATGCCACCTCCACGGCGCAGCCGAGCGAGCTCAAGGAGAACAGTTGGCGCTACCAGGACGGCCAGCTGATCCCCGAGGAGGAAGGCTCGGCGTCCGCGCGCTCGGGCGAAGCCTGGTCGCTTTCGGAATACGGCTACCTCAACAGCCTCGGCTCGGTCATCCCCGGCGCGCTCAACAAGGGCATCGACGTCTCGGAGCACAACGGCTGGATCGACTGGGAGGCCGCCGTCGCCGACGGCGTGGACTTCGCCATCATCCGCTGCGGCTACGGCAGCGACTACACGTTCCAGGATGACGCGTGGTGGGAGTACAACGTCTCCGAGTGCGAGCGCCTGGGCATCCCGTACGGCGTGTACTTGTATTCGTACGCGTACAACACGAGCATGGCGCGGAGCGAGGCGGAGCACGCGCTCCGCTTGCTTGCGGGCCACCATCCCACGCTGCCGGTGTTCTACGACATGGAAGATGGCTCCACGTTCGTCTACAACGCCGACGGCTCCATCAACCTGGAGGCCAGTCGCGCGAACTTCGGCGACATGGCCTTCATCTTCTGCGAGGCCATGGAGGACGCCGGCTACTGGGCGGGCGTCTACGCGAACCTCAACTGGTTCGAGAACTACCTGACGGACTCGCGCTTCGAGCTGTACATGCGCTGGGTGGCGCAGTACAACTACCGCTGCGATTGGGGTGGCCCCAAAGTGCTCTGGCAGAGCACGTCGTCCGGCCACGTTGACGGCGTGAGCGGCAACGTGGACATCAACTTCGACTACTTCGGCTTCTGCTATCCCGACGACGTGGGCGCCTACGACTGGTACGTGCAGGACGGCCATTACTTCTACGTCTCGAAGTTCGGGTACCTGGACGGCTACGACAACGGCCTGTGGGGCCCGAACGACCAGCTGACGCGCGCGCAGGTGGCCATGGTGCTGTGGCGTGCCGCCGGCCAGCCGTGGGCCGACGCGGAGGACTTCTCCGACGTCGACTACGGCGCGTGGTACGCCGATTGCATCGAGTGGGCGCGCCAGACGGGCGTCATTGCTGGTTACGGCGACACGAACCTCTTCGGCCCGGACGACCCGGTGACGCGCGAGCAGCTGGCGGTCATGCTGGCCCGCTACGCACAACAGTACGTGGGCACGTGGGCGGACGACGCCGTGCTGCGCTCCAAGGCGGACGCGTACGCCGTCTCCGACTGGGCGTGGGGCTCCATGGCCTGGGCGGTCAATTGCGGCGTCCTGACTGGCGTGGACCAGGCGAACGGCTCGCAGATGCTCTACCCGCAAGGTTACGCCACGCGCGCCGAGGCGTCGAAGATGTTCATGGTGCTGCTGCGCGACGTCCTGTAGCCCCTGCGCCGCGGCGCCTCCTCGCCGTATCGCGCGCTCTCAGGTCATCCCCGCGAAGGCCGGACGCTTCAGCGTCCGGCCTTCGTTGCGTTCTGGGGGCGGCACGGGCGCGCTGTTCCTGCCCGCCTGCGCGCGCTTTCGGACGGTGGGGGCGCGGCGGCATTGCCGTTCGCCCTCGGTGAGCGGTTTCCTATATATTACCGGGAAATTGGGGAACGGCAGGCTTCGCGCCGCCAGCGTCAAATGACAGCAGAGAGGTGACCATTCGCCCTCCCGGTCGGGTCGCGCACGAAGTCGTGTGCGACCGAGCTGGGATTCGTTGGTAGAGTCTTCGTGGCGGCATCGTGCCGTCGTCTTGTTTTATTGGTTCCAGAGAAGGGGGATGATCGTGGAACTGCTCGCATTCCTGATGATATTCCCGCTCGTCGTCGCGGCGATCTTGCTGGTCGTTCGCAGCAACGGCGCGCGGAAGGTCATCGTCGGGGGCTCGGCGCTCGTCATCGCCGTGGCCTCGCTCGCGCTTGTGGCGCTCTATCTGGGCGCAGGCCGCGTTGAGTTCGCGTTCTCGTCCGAGGCGCTCTCGCTCGCGTGCGCTGCGGTCGATATCGCGCTGTGCGCCATCGTCATCGGCTACGCCGTCCGCTACAAGAACGCCCTTGCTGGCGTGCTCGCGGTGGTGATGATCGCGCTCGTGCTCGTCTTCGAAGCGTTCTTCGCCCACGGCATCGAGGTGGAGCATGGCTTCTACCTCGACTCGCTCACGCTGCTCATGGTCGCCGTCATCGGCGTCGTGGGCTCGGGCATCTGCGTGTACGCGCTCGGCTACATGGAGGACTTCCAGGCGCACGAGCCTGAAGGGTCCAAGGACCGCCGTCCGCTGTTCTTCGCCCTCATGTTCCTGTTCCTGTCCGCCATGTACCTGATCGTCTTCTCGGACAACATGGCGTGGCTGCTCACGGGCTGGGAGGTCACCACGGTGTGCTCCTTCCTGCTCATCGGCTACACCAAGACCGACGAGGCCATCCGCAACTCCTTCCGCCAGATCATCATGAACATGATCGGTGGCATCGCGTTCGTCCTGGCGCTGTTCTACACCACGGGCTCCCTGGGCGTCCTCTCTCTTGAGGAGTTCGTCGCCCTGGGCAACGCGTTCCCGGCCGTGGCGGCGCTGCCCGCGGTCCTGCTGGCGCTCGCCGGCATCACGAAGGCCGCGCAGATGCCGTTCCACACCTGGCTGCTGGGCGCCATGGTGGCACCTACGCCCACCTCTGCGTTGCTCCATTCCTCCACGATGGTCAAAGCGGGCGTCTTCCTGCTGCTGAAGCTGGCTCCCGTGTTCGCCGTCTCGCTCGTCCCGAGCGTCATGGTCGTGCTCGTGGGCGGCATCACGTTCCTGCTGTGCTCGTTCATGGCCATCTCCCAGAGCAACGCGAAGCGCGTGCTCGCGTACTCCACGATCGCCAACCTCGGCCTGATCACGGCCTGCGCCGGCGTCGGCACGCCGGAGGCCATCTGGGCCGGCATGTTCCTGCTGCTGTTCCACGCAGTGGCCAAGTCCTTGCTCTTCCTGTGCGTCGGCACCGCTGAGCATCACATCGGCTCGCGCGACATCGAAGACATGGACCTCCTGTTCGAGCGCATGCCGCGCCTGGCGCGCCTTATGATGCTCGGCATCATGTGCATGTTCATCGCTCCGTTCGGCATGCTCGTCGCGAAGTGGGCGACCCTCGTGACGTTCGTCAACACGGGCCAGGTGGCGCTCATCCTGCTGCTCGCCTTCGGCTCCGCCGCGACGTTCATGTTCTGGGCGAAGTGGCTCGGCAAGCTGGCCGGCATCGCCTCCGACGCCGAGAACGTCGAGGGCACCGTGCACCGCAGCGAGTGGATCGCCACGGGCGTCATGGCCGCGCTCATCATCCTGTGCTGCGTGGGTATGCCGATCATCTCCTGGATGATCGTCGAGCCGTACGTCTACTCGGTCTACGGCACGCTTGCCCAGGACATCTCCAACGGCAACCTCTGGATGGCCGCCATCATGTGCGCCTTCATCGTCATCGTGCTCTTCGCGAGCCTCGGCGGCCAGGGCAAGGCGCGCCGCGTGGACGTCTACCTGGCCGGCGTCACCGCCGAGCAGGGCACCCGCCGCTTCATCAACTCCATGAGCGGCTCCTCCGAGGCCACCGCCCGAAACTGGTATATGGACGGCGCCTTCGGCGAGAAGACCATCCGCCCGGTGGGCGAGGTCTGCTGCTCCGTCATCATCGTCACCGCCCTGGCGGCCGCGTGCGCTGGCATGCTGGGCCTGGGCCTGTAGGAAGGGGGAAGCAATGTACGGGTTCGAAACCGTCGCCGTCACCATCGTCGCGACCCTCGTCTTCGCCGTGCTGGCTCCCATCGTGGGCTGCCTGCTCTCCGGCCTTGACCGTAAGATCTCCGCGCGCATGCAGGGCCGCGTAGGCCCGCCGCTGCTGCAGCCGTACTACGACGTGCGCAAGCTCATGGGCAAGGAGAACGCCGCCGTCAACGGCTCCGAGGGCGTCTACGTCACCTGCGCGTTCGTGTTCACGCTCCTGGCGGGCGGCGTCTTCTTCGCCGGCGGGAACCTGCTCTTGTCGGTGTTCCTGATCACGCTCTCGGCGCTGTTCTTCATCATGGCGGCCTATTGCACGCGCTCCCCGTACGCCGAGGTCGGCGCCGCGCGCGAGACGTTGCAGGTCATGTCCTACGAGCCCATGGTGCTGCTCATGGCCGTCGGCTACTTCATCGCCGCGGGCACGTTCGACACGGCGGGCGTCTTCTCGCTCGACGCGCCGGTCGTGTGCACCATCTGGGGCGTCCTCATCGGCTTCCTGTTCGTGCTCACCATCAAGCTGCGCAAGTCGCCGTTCGATATCTCCATGAGCCACCATGCCCACCAGGAGATCGTCCGCGGCGTGACCACCGAGATGAGCGGCCCCACGCTCGCCAAGGTGGAGGTCATGCACTGGTGCGAGAACGTGCTGTTCCTTGCCTGGACCGCGCTGTTCTTCGTGTGGGGCAACCCGATCTCGCTTCTGGTCGCCGTGGTCGTGGCGCTGCTGGTGTACTTCCTCGAGATCTTCATCGACAACAACTTCGCCCGCGTGAAATGGCAGGCCATGCTGAAGGGCGCCTGGATCGTGGCGCTCGTGTTCGGCGGCGTCAACATCGCGGTGCTCGCGTTCATCTAAGGAGGTGCGGGATATGAGCTACGCAACGAAATCGCCCTGGGTCATCCACTACGACGCCTCCAGCTGCAACGGCTGCGACATCGAGGTCCTGGCGGCGCTGTGCCCCGGCTACGACGTCGAGCGCTTCGGCATCATCAACACGGGCAACCCCAAGCACGCCGACATCTTCCTCGTGACCGGCAGCGTGAACGAGCGCAACATCCACGTCGTGAAGGAGATTTACGACCAGATGCTCGAGCCGAAGGTCGTCATCGCCTGCGGCATCTGCGCCTGCTCCGGAGGCATCTTCCACGACTGCTACAACGTCATCGGCGGCGTGGACCAGGCTATTCCGGTCGACGTGTACGCGCCGGGCTGCGCCGTGCGCCCTGAGGCCATCATCGACGCCGTCGTGCAGGGCCTCGGCATCCTGGAGGAGAAGGCGAAGGCCCTCGACGCCAAGAAGAAGGAAGGTGAGTAGCATGGCGCTTGAAGCCAAGTTCATGGAAATGGGCGCGGGCGACATCCTGCGCTGTGCTCAAGAGCACAAGGCGGCCGGCTGGCGCTTCGTCCAGCTGCTCTGCACGAACACCGACGACGGCATCGACGTGCAGTACTCCTACATGAAAGACCAGCTCATCGAGAACTGGACGGTCAAGGGGGTCAGCAAGGAGGACCACCTGCCCTCCATCACCGGCGAGTTCCTGGCGGCGTTCGTGTTCGAGAACGAGTCCCACGACCTCTTCGGCGTGCAGATCGACAACATCGCCATCGACTTCGGCGGCAGGTTCTACGACCTGGCCATGGCCGAGCCCATGACCGTCATCTCGCCCGAGCAGAAGGCCGCGCGCGAGAAGGCGGCGAAGATCGCCGCCGCGAAGGCCGCGAAGGAGAAGCAGGCGGCGGCCGGCGCCCCCGCCGGGGCCGACGCCGACCTTGAGGCCAAGCTCGCGGGCATGGACCCGGAGAAGGCGGCGAAGGTGCGCGCGGCGATGGCCGCCAAGGCAAAGAAGGAGGTGGCCGAGAAGGCCGCGTCCGCCGACGCCGAGCTCGAGGCGAAGCTTGCCGGCATGGACCCGGAGAAGGCCGCCAAAGTTCGTGCGGCCATGGAAGCGAAGAAGGCGCGCGCTGCCGCGCAGGAAACCGAAGGGAAGGGGGAGTAGCATGGGAAAAGCAACGGTCATCCCGTTCGGCCCGCAGCACCCGGTCTTGCCGGAGCCGCTTCACCTGGACCTCGTGGTCGAGGATGAGAAGGTCATCGAGGCCATCCCGCAGATCGGCTTCATCCATCGCGGCCTCGAGAAGCTCGTCGAGACGCGCGACTACAACCAGTTCATCTATGTCGCCGAGCGCATCTGCGGCATCTGCGCGTTCGGTCACTCCATGGGCTACGCCGAGACGGTGGAGCGCCTCATGGGCATCGAGATCCCGGATCGCGCGAAGATGCTGCGCGTGATCTGGCACGAGCTCTCCCGTATCCACTCGCACATCCTGTGGATGGGCCTCGCCGCCGACGCCTTCGGCTTCGAGAGCCTGTTCATGCACTGCTGGCGTCTCCGCGAGCGCGTGCTCGACCTGTTCGAGGCCACCACGGGCGGCCGCGTCATCTTCTCGGTCGTGCGCGTGGGCGGCGTGAATCGCGATATCACCGACGAGCAGCTCAAGCAGTTCGTCGACGTGCTCGACGGCATCAAGGGCGAGTACAAGGAGATCTGCGACACGTTCCTCACGGACCGTTCCGTCAAGAACCGCACGGTGGGTGTTGGCCACATCAGCTACGACGACGCGCTCGCCCTGTCCATGGTGGGCCCGTTCGTGCGCGCGTCCGGCGTGAAGCAGGACGTCCGCATGCTACGCAACGACGGCTACGCGTTCCTGGACGGCTTCGAGCCCGTCATCGACCCGCAGGGCGACTGCTACGCCCGCGTGAAGGTCCGCGCGCTCGAGGTGCTGCAATCCATCGACATCATCGAGGAGCTGATCCGCAAGCTCGTCCCCGGCGAGATCGCGGTCACCGTCAAGGGCAACCCGGCTGACGGCGCCGAGGCGTGCAACGTCCTCGAGCAGCCGCGCGGCGAGTGCTACTACTACGCGCGCGGCAACGGGACGAAGAACCTGGCGCGCATGCGCATGCGCACGCCCACGTCCCAGAACCTGGCGGGCATGACCACGGCGCTGGCCGGCTGCGACCTGGCCGACGTTAACATGATCGTGCTCACCATCGACCCCTGCATCAGCTGCACGGAAAGGTAGGTTGGGGATGAGCACGTTCAAACTGGGAAAGATGACGTTCGGCAGCTTGTTCAAGAAGCCGGAGACCATCCAATACCCCGTCCAGCACCGGTTCGTTCCGGAGGGGCTCAAAGGCCACATCGCGGTGGACATGGAGCACTGCATCCTGTGCGGCATCTGCATGAAGCGCTGCCCCACGGGCGCCATCGAGGTGGACAAGAAGGCGGGGCAGTGGTCCATCGACCGCTTCCGCTGCATCCAGTGCGGTCACTGCACGCGCGAGTGCCCGAAGGGGTGCCTCACGATGGAGCCGACGTACGCGCCGGTCGCCGCGCAGAAGCATCGCGACGTCTTCGAGAAGCCCGTGGCGCAGCCCGAGCCGGCCGCTGCCGAGGCATAACGCCCTCTCTTGCGCACTGACGGCGCCCCGACCAACGTCGGGGCGCCGTTGTTGTGCGGCGGCTTGGTAACGAACTCGTT
>DVLD01000165.1 GCA_018715725.1 Candidatus Aveggerthella excrementigallinarum | reverse complement strand
GCGCAGGAAAATCTCCTGATTGGTGTAGATGGAGTTAATCATGAGGTCAAGCAGGCGCTTGCTCTCGGTCTTGAACTTCTTCATGCTGCCTTCTTTCGTCACGTGCGCGCTGTCGGCATGCATCGAGCCGACGGCTCTCGACCGCTCGCACAACCGCCCGCGTGCGCGGGCGGTGTATTAGCAGTCTTACCATTCGAGTGCTAAACGTGATTGTAGGCAAGCACGATGCGGTGTCAAGCGTCCCGCGCGGCGGCCGCGCGGGCGTTACGCTGCCGTAAGGAAACCTCGCTCCGTGTCGTCCACCGCGTCGGCGAAGGCTTCCGGGCGCCACCGCGCTCCATGGAGCGGTGGGACGGTGGGCCCTACCACCACTCTTTCTTGCGCGGGCGCTTCTTCTTCGGCGCCTCGCGGAAATCGAGCTCCATCTGGCCGTCAGCGCGGACGTCCTTCTCCTTCTTGAGCTCCACGGAATCGATGACCCACGACACGGCGTCTTTCCCGTAGGTCTCGAGCATCTTCATGCGCGCATCGTGCAGGTTCTTCTTCGTGTTCGCGCGCGATGCGGACTGGTACTCGAAGACGCCGGTCGCCGATTCGCTGTGCTTCGGCGACGTGTAATGAGCAAGGTACGTTTGCATGGTTCCTCCTACCACGCAATCCTGCCAAGCGCGCGGCCCAGGAACGCCGCCACAAGGCACACGGCGAGGGTTCCGACCGCGTACGCGCCGCCGGCCGCAGGATTCTCGCCAAACAACGTGATGCTTTCAAGGCTGAACGTGGAGAACGTCGTGAAGCCGCCGAGCACGCCCGTGATGGCGAACAGACGCCACGTGTCGCGCCCCGCGAAGTCCGCCGAGGAGAAGAAGCACGAGAGCAGGCCGATGACGAAGCACCCGACCACGTTCGCGCACAACGTGCCAACGGGCACGCTGGCGAACACCGTGCCCGCCGGGATGGCAGCGCTCGCGAGCAGGCCGACCAGGTAGCGAAAGCTCGCGCCGATCGCGCCGCCCAGCGCTACCGCCAGCAGGTTCAACAGCACGGTCGACCCTCTCCTTTCCATCTCGCTCGCGGCGTCGCGCGGGCGCCGCTTCGCTTCGTCCCAGGCGGTGCGGACGCAGCGTACCTCGGCCAACGCCCGCACGCCGCCAAAAAGAAAGGCCATCGAGGCGTCCTCGGATGACCTGATACGTCACTGGAGCCACTGACAGGATTCGAACCTGCAACCCGCGGTTTACAAAACCGATGCGCTACCGTTGCGCCACAGTGGCGAAGTGAGCTTGTATTGTGCCACAAGCCCGCGGGCGCGTCCATGCGGGAGTGCGCGGCCCCGCATGCGAAAGCGCAGAACCTCCCCAACGTTCACGCATCGCCCATCTCGCGCGCCCAGTCGATGTCGTCGGGACGGCACGGCAGCGCTTCGTCGGGCCGCCACAAGCACGCCTCCATGTCCACGCGCCCGTCGTCCAGAAACGCCACGCCCTCTTCTTCGAGCAGCCGCCGTTGCACGCCCTCGCCGCCGAACGCGTAGCCTTCCGCCAGCCGCCCGTCCTTGAAGACGACGCGATGGCAGGGTGTCTTCACGGGCTCCTCGTTCGCACGCAACGCCCAGCCCACGTACCGCGCGCTGCGCGGCCGTCCCATGAGCCGTGCGACCTGGCCGTACGTGGACACCCTGCCGCGCGGGATCTTCCGCACGATGGCGAACACCTCGTCGGAGAACGCGCCCATGGGCTACGCCCCCTCGCCCGACGGCACGGTGGCGCCGCCCTGCCCGACCACCGGCGTGCCGTCCGCGCGGCGAACGTCCACGCCCCGGTGCACGAGCTCCGCCACCAACGTCTCCACGAGAAGCGGCAGGGCCTCGTGGACGGCCGGCGTCAAGCCGATCGCGACCTCGGAAGGACAGGGGTTTTCGACCTGCATGCCCAGGCACAGGCCCTCCGCGCGGTAGTCGAGCAAGAGCGCCGCGTCGAACAGGTCGACCAAGCGCAGATCGTGCAGCGACTGCGTTCCCGCGGAACGGCGCGCCATGTCGTCGGGCGCGTAGCGGAAGACCGTGCCCGGCGCGGCGTCGGTGCCGTCGACGGCGTCGACCGTGATGATCAGGTCGTAATCGCGCACGGCGTTCAGCATGTCCAGCGTGAGGCAGCCGAGGTCGTACAGATCGACGTCCGGAGGCAGGCAGTAGCCCTCGCGCACCGCGTCGTAGACCGCCGGCCCCAATCCGTCATCGAGCATGAGGCGGTTGCCCACGCAGAGCACGGCGATGCGCTCGCCCCGATCGCTCCCTTTGTCCATACGCCATCCTTTCGCTTTCGTCGCAGCGTGCATGCTGCCGAATGCCGCGCAGCTGCCGCCCGCGCCCGTTGCCAAACGCCGCGCGGCTTGCCGTCTGCGCCCGTTGCCGCATGCCGCGCGAGACGCCACCCGCGCCCGCCTGTCGAATATCGCGCAGCCCACCGCCTGTGCCTGCGGTTTCTTGCCGTCTGTGCCTGCGGTTTTGCCACCGCGCACGCCCTCCCATCCGCGCTCCCCCCTACGCGTGCGAAAGAGCGCGCGGCTTACGCGCCGATGGTCGGCCGGACGGCAAGGTTGTAGTACGTCGCCGCCGCAAGCATGATCGCGCCCACGATGGCGCACGCGACGGCCCAGATGCGTTCGCGGCGGAGGTACTCCGCCTTTGAGACGCCGCGCGCGACGGCACGGTGCGCCGCGAAGGGCTGCGAGACGCGGGCGAAGGCGAGCGTGAGCACGACGAGCATGAAGAACACGAGCCCCGCCACGCCCACGGCAAGCGGCGTGCGCTCGGCCCATGCGGCATAGAACGTGTTGTCCGCGAGCAGCCACAGGGGGTAGAAGATGATAGTCGCCCACATGCCGTGCGCTGGCCCCCAGATGGGCGGCAGCAAAAAAGCCCCAATGTTGATCGGGGGCATGCCGCGAAGGAACTCTTCCTCCGCCTTGATCTGCTTGTCGGTCAATGCTGCCATGCGGGGTATTGTAGCGCGTGCGCCGGCCCGCCTCCGCGTGAATTCCCTGTTCGCGCGCATTCCCCACCAAAAGGCGACGCCCCGTGCGAGCCGGGAAGCGCCATCTCTCGCGCCGCAGGGGCGCAGCGTCCGCGACGATCCCCGGGCGCGCGGCCGCCTTTCGCCGCACGCCACGGCCGCCTTTTTGCCGCACGCCCCGACCGCGCCCTCTGACCGCACCCGGCTTTCCGCACCCCCGGCCACGCCCTCCAATCGCACCCGGCTTTCCGCACCCCCGGCTTTCAAAAAACGAAGGAGCGGCCCCGTAAGGCCGCCCCTTCGCGGAGCCGCCGGGCGCGCCGGCGGCAGTATGCCATTCTCAGACGAGAAGCTTAGTGCTCCATCTTGTCCTCGCCCACGATCACGTGGCGATCGGGGTCGTAGACCAGGCCGCCATGCTCCTGATGGAAGAACATGAGCTTGGTCGGCGCGAAGCCCTCGATGTTCGCCAGGTAGATGTGGATGAACATGAAGCAGATGAAGACGTACATCATGAAGTAGTGAATGATGCGCATCGACATGAGGCCGCCCACCAGGTCGGTGCCGGCAGCGAAGAAGCCCATGTTCATGGTCGGGGCCCACAGGCACAGGCCGGTGTAGAACATCAGGATGATGAGCACCGGAATGCACAGGTAGGAGATCTTCTGCGGAACGCCCAGCTTGGCGCTCAGCGGATGGTCCTTCTTCAAGAACAGGTAGTACTTGATCCACTGAAGGCCCTGGTGACGGTTGTCGGCCTGCGGCAGCCACGTCTTGAAGTCCGTGACCTGCTTGCGCGTGCCGCCGGTCGGCGCGGACTTCACGAAGAAGGCCATGATCACGCGGACGATGCAGTTGATGAACAGGACGAAGCCGCAGAACACGTGCACGCCGCGGGCGATGCCCATGAACTCAGGCCAGAACGGGAAGTGGATGCTGAAGCCGGTGACGATCAGCAGGATCATCGCGACCAGATTAATCCAGTGCGTGACGACGAAGGGCATCGGGTGCGCTTCGCGGTAATGTGCCAAATGCGCCATTTACTTCACCCCCCACGGGTTCGTGACGGTCTCGAAATGCTTGCCCGTCGCCGGCTCGGTCACGTGCACGGCGCACGCGGTGCACGGGTCGAAGCTATGGACGGTGCGCAGCGCGTTGATCGGCTTCTCGACGTCCGCGACCGGGACGCCGATGAGCGCCTGCTCGAGCGGGCCGTAGGTGCCGTCCTCGGCGTGCGGCGCGAGGTTCCACGTGGACGGGATGATGATCTGGTACCCCTCGATCTTGCCGTCCTTGACGCTCTCGCTGTGGTAGAGCGCGCCGCGCGGGGCCTCCCAGAAGCCGGTGCCCGCGCCGGTGATGTTCTCGGGCTTGCGGTAGTACTCGGAGTCGCCGCTCTTGACGGACTCGATGAGCTCGTTGACCCATTCCTTCATCAGGCCGGCGATGTAGAGCGTCTCGATCTGGCGCGCGGCGGTGCGGCCGAGCGTGGACTGCAGGATGCCGAACTGGCCCGGGGCGCCGAGCGTCTCGAGCACGCTGTCGATATGCTCGACCACGAAGGGCACGCCGCGCTTGTAGGCGACGAGCAGGCGGGCGAAGGAGCCAGCCTCCATGGGCTTGCCGTCGTAGGCGGGAGCCTTGACCCAGGTGTAGCGGTCGTTCACGTCGTACTCGGTGTACTCCGGCTCGGTCGTGAAGTACGGCGAGGTGTAGGTATCGGAGCCCTTGTACCAGGAGTGGCCCACGTACTCGGTGATCTTCGACTCCTCGACCTCGGAGAGGTTGAGGTTCTCGTCGAGCACGCCAGCGGGCAGGTAGCGCTTGGCCATATCGAAGCTCGGGTCCTCGAAGACGCCCCAGGCGATGTAGCGACCGCAGCCGCCGCCCCAGTTGAAGGCGTCCTGGTAGTAGCCGGCGAGCGCCAGGGTGTCCGGGATCATCGTGGCCTCGACCCAGTTGTACACCTCGTCGACAAGGGACTTCAGATCGTCAAGCTTCTCCTCCGTCGGGACGAACATGGTGCCACCCACGGTGCTCGTCATGATATGGGGCATCTTGCCGCCGATGAGGCCGGCGATCTCGGACGCCTTGGACTGCATGGTCAGCGCCTCGAGGTAATGCGCCGTGCAGATGAGGTCGAGCTCCGGCGGGAGCTTGTACGCCTCGCCGCCGTCGGCGTCGAACCAGTTGCCCGAGAAAATGGAGAGCTGCTTGTTCGCGGCGAACGTGGCCAGGCGCTCCTTCAGGGCGTTCAGGTCGGAGTTCGTGGACGTGCCAGCGGCCTGCGCCAGGTCGTACGCGTCGGCAACGTCAGCATCGAGCGCGTTGAGCGGGTTGACGTAGTCGAGCGCGCACAGGTTGTAGAACCACAGGATGTTGCTGTGCAGGAACTGGGCGCCCTCCACGAGGTTGCGCAGGATGCGCGCGTTGTTCGGAATGGTGATGCCGTAGGCCTTCTCGCCGGCGATGGCGGAAGCATGGGCGTGAGAGACCGGGCACACGCCGCAGATGCGCTGCACGATCTGCGCGGCGTCCTCGGGCGTGCGGTCCTCAACGACAAGCTCCATGCCGCGGAAGCAGCCGCCGGAAACCCACGCGTCGGTGACGGTGCCGTTCTCGACCTCCATCTCGACGCGGAGATGGCCTTCGATGCGGGTGATCGGATCGATGACTGAACGGGTCATTTACGCCTGGCCTCCCTTCTTCGTCTTGTTGACTTCATCCCAGACTTCCTGGTCGTACTGGCCGATGGATTTCTGCGGATGCTTGGCATCCCACTTGCGGACCTTCTCGAACTCGGCGCCCTTCGGGGCACGGCCCGCGGCCTTCATGCCGAATCCGTGGACGACGAGCGCAGCGGCCAGAACGCCGGTGATGGTCAGCGCGATGGTGCCGGGCTGAATCATCCAATCGCCGATGCGCAGGTCGCGATGGCGCTTGTAGAACGGGGTGTTGACCTCGACCCAGTTGTGGCCCGGATCCATCGGCGCGGCCTCGCAGCAGCCGATGCACGGAGCACCGGACTCGACGCACCAGGAGCGGCGATGGTTGTAGCGCACGATGCCGCAGTTGGCGTACGTTTGCGGTCCGCGGCAGCCGAGCGGATAGAGGCAGTAGCCCTTCTTCTCCTCTTCGGAGCCGATCTGGTAGACGAACTCGCCGTTCTCGAAATGACCGCGGCGCTGGCAGTTATCATGGATGGTCTGGCCGAAGATGAGCTCGGGCTTGTTCTCGCGGGTCAGCGGGATGTCAGCCGGGGACAGCTTCATGAGCACGACGTCGACGATCAGCGCGACGAGCCACTCCGGGTTCGCCGGGCAGCCCGGAACGTTGATGACCGGGGTGCTGATGCCGCTCTCCTGCAGGTACTTCTGGACGCCGACGGCGCCTGCCGGGTTGGGATGGGCGCCCATCCAACCGCCGTTGACCGCGCAGGAACCGAGCGCGATGACCGCGGTGGCGTTCTCGGCGGCCTCGACCAGGTGCTCGGTGCCCGGCATGTCGGCGACGCGCAGCGCCTGGCCGTTCCAGCCCTCCAGCACCGCGCCCTCGTAGACCAACAGGTAATTGCCGGCCTCGATGGTCTGGGCCTTCGCTTCCTCCATGGAGTGGCCCGCGGCAGCGGACAGCGTCTCCGAATAGTTGAGCGAAATCATCTCGAGCACGACCGTTGCCGGGTCGGGCTCGTCAATCTGGGCGAACGCCTCGGTGCAGCCCGTGCACGAAGCGCCCTCAATCCAGATGACGGGGTACAGGTTGCCCTCCGTCGCGCCGATCACGGACTCTTCGAGTGCCTGGGCGACGCGAGGAGCGGCAAGCTCGGACAAGCCCGCAGCCATTGCCACGGCTCCGCACATTTTCATGAAACTGCGGCGCGAAACCCCCCGAGCCTCCAGCATTGCCTCCAACTGGCGAGCGGTGGCCTCATGTTCCATGTGCACACCTCCTTGTGAGTTCTCGTCTTGAAAATATTGGATACTACCGAGCTGGCATTCTAGCGCAACTGCACCCGCGCGTGAACCGACGAATTGGCGCTCCGACGATTTGTGATGTCGTCCGAAACGTCCGTTCCGTCCGCCCTCTCGCTCGTATCCACACGTATTATCAGGTTTGTTGCCGTGCGCGCATCATCTCTTAAGGGTTATTTACCTAATATTTTCCCGATGCGCGCCGCTCGGCGGAAAGTGCCCGCCACTCTCCTGTTCCCCATTTTTGTGCACATGCACAAAAATGAATAAATCGCGCCCTTTTTGTCATGTCTATCCTATTCATCGCCCGTCGTGCCCGCCTCCGGCCGCGCCCCCGCATCCCGGCTGAAGCGCACGATTCTTCACAATTACAAGGCGAAAGCGCCTGTTTGTATTACGAACGTAATGCATGTATGCCCGCTCTGACGCATTTGCGCGCTCCTTGCCATTCTGCGAAATGACGGAAATCGCGCGCGAGCGGCGTGCATAAAACCAAGGCGCCCACCCGTCTTTTTTTGGACGATGCTCGCGTCATTCCTGCTCGAAGTTATACCCCATGAAACATATATGCAATCTTTGCCGCGCGCGCCTATGCGCGCTCGCCCCTTTCGTCGTATCATGGCGTCTCATGCACGCCGTGTGACGCGCAAGGGCGCAGCGCTGCCCCGTGCACGCCGCCCGCGTTGCCACGCGCGGCGTCCGCACACGGCAGGAAAGCTCACGAGACGAGGAGAACCCATGGCGAAGAAGAACCAGATCGCATTCCTTGGCCCCATTGGCACCTACTCCGATGAGGCGGCCCACCTCTTCGCCCGTCACCTGGGCATTGCGGAGCCCGAGCTTTTGGAGTGCCCTTCGTTCAATGAGGTGTTCGACGCGGTGGACCGCGGCCGTTGCGAGTACGGTGTCGTGCCGGTGGAGAATTCCCTCGAAGGCTCCGTCACGTCCACGATGGACAACTTCGCGTTCTCGAGCCCGGCGACCATCCTTGGCCAGACGGTGCTCTCCATCCACCATTGCCTGCTGCTGCATCCCGACGCTGAGCTCTCCGACGTGACGACGGTCGCGTCGCACCCGCAGGGGCTCGCGCAGTGCCGCCGCTACCTTGCCAGCCGCCTGCCCAACGTCAAGACGCTCACCACTTCGTCCACGGCCGAGTCCGCCCAGCACGCCGCCTCCGACATTCATGTGGCGGGCATTGCGAACGCCTACGCCGCGAAGGTGCACGGCGCGAAGGTGGCAGAGCGCGACGTCGAAGACCACTACGGCAACCAGACCGCCTTCGTGCTCATCGGCCGCCAGGGGCACCCGCCGGTGCTCGAGGGCGAGCGCTACAAGACCTCGCTCGCGCTCTTTCTGAAGGAAGACCGCGCCGGCGCGCTGCTCATGGTGCTCTCCGAGCTGGCGTACGCGGGCATCAACATGACGCGCCTGCAGTCCCGCCCCACCAAGCAGCAGCTGGGCAACTACATGTTCTTCGTCGATTTCGAAGGCTCCGCCGAAGACCCGAACGTCCAGACCGCGCTCAACTGCCTGCGCATGAAGCTGCGCGAGGTCAAGGTCCTGGGCACCTACCCTGTTCTGGACGACTCCGACGAGGAGTAGGCCCCCTCACGCGCTTCGAAGCGATCAGGCCGCGATAACCCCCAGGTGCTCGAGCAGGATCTTGCAGCCGATCAGGATGAGGACGACGCCGCCGGCGATGCTGGCGGGCTTCTCGAAGCGGGCGCCGAAGAAATGGCCGAGCGCCACGCCCAGCGCGGACAGCGCGAACGTGGTGACGCCGATGGTCGCGACGGACGGCACGATCTCCACCTGCAGGAACGCGAACGTGATGCCCACCGCCAGCGCGTCAATGCTCGTGGCGACGGCGAGCATGGTGAGCTCTTTCAGGTCGAGCCGGAACCCTTCCGCCGGGCACGCCTCCTCTTCGCCGTCATCACGGAACGCCTCCCAGAGCATCTTGCCGCCGATGAGCGCCAGGAGCGCGAAGGCGATCCAGTGGTCCACCGCCGTGATGTACGACTCGAACTGCGTGCCGAGCGCCCAGCCGGCAAGCGGCATGAGCGCCTGGAAACCGCCGAAGAACAGCGCGATGACCACCGTCTGGCGCGCGTCGAGCCGCTTCATGCACAAGCCCTTGCACACCGCCACGGCGAACGCGTCCATGGACAGCCCCACCCCGATAAGGAACACTTCCGCGAAGCCCATACACTCCCCCTGTTCGTTGCCTTGGCGGCGATGGCATGAAAAAGGCCGGTGCCGCTTTGCGCGCACCGGCCGGAAGGCGACGCGCGCGGTACATCGCACACGCCGCAAGTCTCGTCAATTAAGGCCAGCCAGCGGAGATGCCGCAGCATGTTGACTGGCCGCGCTGTCCGCGCCGACTACTCCCTTACGGAACGCGGACATGGTACCACAGGCGCCTATGGCAGGAAACGCCCGTCCTCTTCGCGGAAGAAGCCCTCCGACGCAAGGTCCCGCACGATGGACGCCGCCAGCGCCTCCCCCACGCCGTCGCGCCCCGCGGCGCGCTCGACCTCGTCCAAGTGCGCGGCCACCTCGGGCAGCGCGCACCCCGGGTGCGCCAGCACGAAGCGCAGCGCCTCGGCGCGCTTCTGCCGCCGCGAGCCTTCGAACGCCGACTGCCGCGTGTAGTGCGCGCTGCGCCGGGACGGGTTCACGGTGATCTGCTTCAAATACGCCCCCCAATCGAGCAGCGCGTAATACCAGTCGCGAACCCGCTCGCCCGGGCACGTCTGCTCCACGAGCGGGCGCACCTCCTTATCGGGCACGGACTCTCGATCGGGAAAGAGCTCGTGGATGAACACCGTGCGCACGTTCGTCTCGATATAGACCGCCTTCTCCCCGTACGCAAAAGCGCGCACGCCAGCGCACGTGGCAGGCCCCACGCCCGGAAGCGCCAGCAGCCCCGCCTCGTCCTTCGGCAGCGCGCCGCCGAAATCGCGCGCGCACGCCTCGCAGGCGCGCTTGAGGGCGAGCGCGCGACGGTTGTACCCCAGGCCTTGCCACTGTTCGAGCACCGTCGCCGTGTCCGCCGCCGCCAGCGCGTCAACGGTCGGGAACAGGCGCATCCACGCCTCCCACCGCCCGAGCACGCGCGCCACCTGCGTCTGCTGCAGCATGACCTCGGAGACGAGCACGCCGTACGGGTCCTCGATA
>DVLD01000164.1 GCA_018715725.1 Candidatus Aveggerthella excrementigallinarum | reverse complement strand
CTACGACGAGAAGGGCAGCGTGCTGATCGAGATCAGCGTGAACGAGGCTGACGCCGGCAAGGTCATTGGCCGGCAGGGTCGCGTCATCAAGGCGGTTCGCACCTTGGCGCGCGCGGCCGGCTCCCGGTCGAACACCCACGTGGAAGTGGAGCTTGTCGAGTAATGGGCGCTTGGGCTAACGTCGCCGAACTCGTAAGAACGAAGACGTTGCAAGGAGGGCTTGTCGTGCGACCCACGTCAGGCCTTCCTTTTTTGTTGGAGGAGGGCATGGAGGTCGTCTTCGTGCCGCCCGTCCTGACCGAGCCGAAATCGGCGGTCGTGGAGGAGGCCTCTTTCATCAAGGACGACGCATGGTTCGTTCGCTTCGAGGGCGTTACATCGAAAGACGCGGCCGAGCAGCTCGTCGGCCGCTATTGCCTCGTGCGCAAGGCGGATCTGCCCGAAGGTTGGGAAGACCTTGCCAACGGCGGCCTTGCGGGGTACGCGGTGGTTGACGAAGAGCTTGGCGCGCTCGGTGCGGTCGACCGCTTGGTCGAGATGCCGGCGCAAGCGCTGCTGGCGGTCACGCTGCCGGACGACGCGGGCGAGGTCTTGATTCCTGTCGTGGACGAGTTCGTGCGCGCGATTGACGAAGAGGCGCGCGTTATCCACGTGGCCGTTCCCGCTTCGCTCGTCGACCTTGGCCGAAAGGGGTAGGCGGTGCGCATCGACACCATTTCCACGTTTCCGGGCATGTTCGATTCCGTGATGGGCGCATCCATGATGCGCATCGCGCAGGAGAAGGGCATCCTGGACTTCGCCGCGCACGATTTGCGCGACTGGACGCACGATCGGCACCGCACCACCGACGACGAGCCGTACGGCGGCGGCCAAGGCCTCGTCATGAAGTGCGAGCCTATCTTCGAGGCGTGGGAGGCCGTGCGCGACATGCACCCGGCGCGCCCGTGCACCGTGTTCCTTTCGCCCGCAGGAGAGGTGCTCTCCGAAGCGCTCGTGCGCCAGCTGGCCGAGGAAGAGCGCCTGCTGTTCGTGTGCGGGCACTACGAAGGCATCGACGAGCGCGCCTACGCGCTGGCGGACCGCACGGTCTCGCTTGGCGATTACGTGCTCACGAGCGGCGAGCTCGCCTCCATGGTTGTCATCGACGCCGTCGTTCGCAAGCTGGACGGCGTGCTGGGCGACGAAGGCAGCGCGGTTGACGAAAGCTTCTACGACGGGCTGCTTGAGTACCCGTGCTACACGCGCCCGGCGGTCTTCCGCGGAATGGAGGTCCCGCCGGTCTTGCTCTCGGGCAATCATGCCGCGGTCGACGCGTGGCGACGAGAGCAGAGCGTCGAGCGCACCGCGCGCCTGCGCCCGGACCTTTTGAAGGACGCCGACCTGACCGAGAAGGAACGCGCGCGTTTGGATTCTTTATCGAAGGAGGGCGGGACGCCCGCCGTGCGCCCTGACGAGCGCTAAGATGGCTACCACGCGTCCGAGCAGGCGTTGCGCGCGGACGTTGCTTTTGAAGGAGAGCGGGCCTCGCGCCCGCTTGCGCGTTGTTGGGCAGGCCTTCGGTAGGCGTCTTGAGGGCGCACTGCGCAGGTCGGCCGAGAAGAAGGAAAGGAGACGCTATGGACGCTGGCAGGCACGCCCAGGAATCGCGGCCGAGCTTCCTTTCGCAAGTCGTGTCGTTTCTGATCATGCTGGCCGTCGCGCTTGCCGTCTTCTTCGGCTTGCGCGCGTTCGTCATCGAGCCGTACGACATCCCGTCGGGCTCCATGGAGACCACCATCATGACGGGCGACCGCGTCTTCGCCGAGAAGGTGTCGTACTACTTCCGCGACGTCGAGCCGGGCGATATCGTCACGTTCGACAGCCCGGAGGTCGCAGGTCAGGTGCTCATCAAGCGCTGCATCGCCGTGGGCGGGCAGACGGTGGATTTGGTCGACGGCGTCGTGTACGTCGACGGCGAGCCGCTCGACGAACCGTACACCAACGAGCTGCCGAGCTATCCGCTGCGCACGGCGTCGGGAGAGGAAATCAGCTATCCCTACACCGTCCCCGAAGGGTATATTTGGGTGATGGGAGACAATAGAACGAACTCGTCGGACTCGCGCTACTTCGGCGCGGTGCCGGAGGACAGCGTGACCGGCCGCGGTTGCCTTGTCTTCTGGCCGCTCGACCATTTCGGGATGTTGGAGTAGCCCGCCGCGCCACGGCGGGTGGCCTCGCGGGGACGCGAGGGGAGATGCAAGGAGTACCATGGCACGAAACGAGGGGACGGCGCCCCAGCAGGCGCCTACGTTCCAAGACATCATCATGAACCTGCAGCGTTACTGGGCGTCCTGCGGCTGCGTCATCCTGCAGCCGTACGACAACGAGGTCGGCGCCGGCACGAACGCTCCGGCCACCACGCTGCGCTCGCTTGGCCCGGACACGTGGCGCACCGCCTACGTCCAGGGCTGCCGCCGTCCCACCGACGGCCGTTATGGCGAGAACCCGAACCGCACCCAGTTCTACTATCAGTTCCAGGTGCTCATGAAGCCCTCTCCTGACAACATCCAGGACCTGTACCTCGGCAGCCTGCGCGCCATCGGCATCGACACCGACGTCCATGACGTCCGCTTCGTCGAGGACGACTGGGAGAGCCCGACGCTCGGTGCGTGGGGCCTTGGCTGGGAAGTCTGGATCGACGGCATGGAGGTCACGCAGTTCACGTACTTCCAGCAGGTCGGCGGCTTTGAGTGCAGCCCCGTCCCGGTGGAGATCGCGTACGGCCTTGAGCGCCTGACCATGTACATCCAGGGCGTTGACAGCATGTTCGACATCGTTTGGGCGCGCGGCGACGACGGCGTCGTCTTCACCTACGGCGACGTCTACCAGGAGAACGAACGCCAGTACTCCGCCTACAACTTCGAGGCGGCGGACACGGACTTCCTGTTCCAGGAGTTCAACGACCGCGAGGTCGAATGCCAGCGCACGCTTGCCGCGGGCTTGCCGCTGCCGGCGTACGACAGCGTCCTCAAATGCTGCCACGCCTTCAACCTGCTCGACGCGCGCGGGGTCATTTCCGCCACTGAGCGCATGGCGTACATCCTGCGCGTCCGCACGCTCGCCAAGGCGTGCTGCGCCTCGTACATGGAACACGTGGTCGGCCTGAAACCGGCCGACGAAGGGGAGGAGGCGCACCGTGGCTAGCCTGCACACGCTCGCTTTCGAAATCGGCACCGAGGAGATTCCCGCCTTCGACCTCGACCAGGCCACCAAGCAGCTTGAGAAGATGGCGCCCGAGGCGCTTGACGCCGCGCGCATCCCGCACGGCGCCGTCGAGGTCTACTCCTCGCCGCGCCGCCTGATCGTCCTGGCGCATGATGTCGCGGACGAGACCGAAGCCTTGGTGGAAGAGCACAAGGGCCCGTCCGCGAAGATCGCGTTCGACGCCGAGGGCAACCCCACGAAGGCCGCCAGCGGCTTCGCGCGCGGCAAGGGCGTCGACGTCTCCGCGCTTGAGCTGCGCGAAGTCGACGGCACCCCGTACGTGTACGCCGTGAAGAACATCCCCGCCAGCCCCGTGCGCGAGCTGTTGCCCGGTGTGCTGGAGGGCCTGATCACCGGCATTTCCTGGCCGAAGTCCTGCCGTTGGGGCGTGCGCACCGAATACTTCAGCCGTCCGGTTCGCTGGCTTGTCGCGTTGCTGGATGACGAGGTCGTTCCGGTGGAGTTCGCCGGGCTGACATCGGGCCGTGCCACGCGCGGCCACCGCGTCCTGGCGCCGGGCGAGCACGAGGTGGCCACCGCGTCCCAGCTGATCGACGTCGTGCGCGCCGCGTTCGTTGTTCCAAGCCAGGCCGAGCGCGAGGCCGCGGTCCGCGCCGGCGTCGCCGCCATCGAGGAGCGCACGGGCGCTCGCGCCGAGCTGCCTGCCAAGACGCTGCTCGAGGTCGTGAACTTGTGCGAGTACCCGACGGTGCTCATGGGCACCTTCGACGAGGAGTTCTTGCAGGTGCCGGAAGAGATCATCGTCGACGCAATGCTCATGCACCAGCGCTACTTCCCGCTCTACGACGCCGAGGGCAAGCTCACGAACCACTTCATCGTCGTCTCCAACGGCGACCCGAAGGCCGCTGACGTCATCACGGGCGGCAACGAGCGCGTCGTCCGCGCGCGCCTGTCCGACGCGAAGTTCTTCTACGACGAGGACCGCAAGCGTCCGCTCGAGTCCTACGTCGAGAAGCTCGACACGGTCGTGTTCCAGGAGCAGTTGGGCACCGTGCGCGCCAAGACGGATCGCATCGTGGCGTTGGCGGACCACCTGGCCGCCGCCGCGGGGCTGTCCGAGGGCGACGCCGCCGACGCGCACCGTGCCGCCTTCCTGTGCAAGGCCGACCTGGTGACGAACGCCGTCGTGGAGTTCACGTCGGTCCAGGGCGTCATGGGCGCGTACTACGCTGAGGCCTCGGGAGAGAACGAGCAGGTCGCCCGCGCGATCGGCGACCATTACCGCCCGCGCTTCTCCGGCGACGAGCCGCCGGCGTCCCTCGTCGGCAAGGTCGTTGCCACGGCCGACAAGCTCGACACCATCTGCGGCCTGTTCGCGGTGGGGCAGGGCCCGACGGGCTCGTCCGACCCGTTCGCGCTGCGCCGCAGCGCGCTTGGCATCCTGACGATGCTCACCGGCGAGGGGCAGGACGCTGCGCTCGAGGTCTCCCTGGTCGATGCCATCGACGCGTCGCTCGATGCGTACGAGAAGGGCGGCATCGACTTCGACCGCGCCGCGGTGCGCGCCGAGGTCATCGATTTCTTCATCACGCGCACGAAGGTCATGGTGCGCGACGCCGGCAACGGCGCCGACACCATCGACGCCGTGCTCGCCGTGGGCGTGCAGGAGCCGGTCGAGTTCATCCGCCGCGTCGCCGCGCTCGAGACCGCGCGCGCGGAGGAGCAGGAGGCCTTCGACGACTTGGCGACCGCGTACGCTCGCGCCAACAACCTGCGCGACGCGTCGCTTGGCATTGAGGTCGACGAGTCCTTGCTCGCCGAAGTGGAGCACGCGCTGTCCTGCGCCGTCGTCCAGGCGGAAGGCCGCGTCTCTCGCGCGCTCGAAGCTGACGACTACCCGGCGGCGCTCGCCGAGCTCGCAAGCCTGCGCAAGCCGGTCGACCTGTTCTTCGAGCGCATCATGGTCATGGACGAGGACGAGGCGCTGCGCGCGAACCGCCTGCGCCTGCTCAACCGTTTCGTCGCCGTGTTCGAGAACGTGGCCGACTTCGGTAAGATGGCCAAGCAGGGCTAGCTGCCCTCGCGATACGCCCGCGCGCTACGACCGGGCGCTGCGATTAATGACCGAAGGGCCGGACCACCAGGCGTGGCCGGCCCTTTTTGCAGAAAGGGATGTGCCCATGGAACTTTCGGCAATGGGAACGCGCTCTCAGGAGTTTCCGACCGTCCACGTCATCAGCGACTCGGTCGGCGTCACGGCCCAGACGGTCGCGCGCGCCGCGACGGCGCAGTTCGGCCTCAAGAACCCGCGCATCGAGACGATCTCGAAAGTGCGCTCGTTCGAGGAAGTGGAGCGGTTCTTCGAAGAGCACGTCGAACATCACCGCAAGAGGTTCGGCGACGTGCACCTGGTGGTGTTCTACACCCTGGTCGACGACGCCATGCGCCATAAGATGGTGGAGTACTGCTCGACGAACCCCTACATCGTGGCGGTCGACCTCATCGGGCCTGCCATTGACGCGCTTGCCCAGGTCTCGGGCCGTGTGCCCATCGACGTGCCGGGCGGCCTGCGCATTGCCGACGCCGACTACTTCCAGCGCATCGAGGCCATGGAGTTCACCATCGCCCATGACGACGGGCGCAACCCGCAAGACCTCACGCAGGCGGACATTGTGCTCCTTGGTGTGTCGCGCACGTCGAAGACGCCCACGTCCATCTATCTGAGCCAGCAGGGCTACAAAGTGGCGAACATCCCGCTCGATTCTCAGACCGAGCCTCCCAAAGAGCTCTTCGACGTGGCGCCATCCCGCGTGTTCGGTCTGGTGACTACGCCCGAGGTGCTCGTCGGCATCCGCCGGCGCCGCCTGGGCAACGCCATCGGCGTCGCCTCAAGCTACGCCGACCCGGAAGGCGTGTACGAAGACCTGGAGAAGGCGCGCGCGCTCATGCGCCGCATTGGCTGCATCGTCATCCACACGGACAACCGCGCCATCGAGGAAACCGCTCAGCAGATTTTACGCTACTATGACCTGGCCAACCCCCAGTAGGGCGGTTGACTCGGCGTACCATTGCCCTTAGACCTGTGATGGGTTGACACATAACCATGAACGCTCGTCTAAGGAGAGTAAAGGTGGCTGAAGAAGTTAAGCGCGTGTTCGCATTCGGCAAGGACGCGAACGGCAACAACGTGACCGAGGGCAACACGTCCATGAAGTTCGTCTTGGGCGGCAAGGGCGCGAACCTGGCGGAGATGGCCAACATCGGCCTCCCCGTCCCTCCCGGATTCACGATCTCCTGCCAGACGTGCATGGAGTACGCGAACGCCGGCAACGTGTGGCCCGAAGGCGCCCTTGACACCATCCACGAGTATCGCGTCGACCTCGAGGAGCGCATGGGCAAGAAGATCGGCGATGCGGAGGACCCGCTGCTGGTCTCCGTCCGCTCCGGCGCGCCGATGTCCATGCCGGGCATGATGGACACCGTCCTGAACCTCGGCCTGAACGACCAGTCCATCAACGGCCTGATCAAGCAGACTGAGAACCCCCGCTTCGCGTGGGACTCCTACCGTCGCTTCATCCAGATGTTCTCCAACGTGGTCATGGGCCTCGACGGCGATTTGTTCGAGAACGCCATCACGGCCATGAAGAACGTTCGCGGTGTCAAGAGCGACACCGACCTCACTGCTGAGGACCTGCAGCAGCTCGTCGCCGAGTTCAAGCAGATTTTCTCT
>DVLD01000163.1 GCA_018715725.1 Candidatus Aveggerthella excrementigallinarum | reverse complement strand
GCCGGTGGGCTCCATGTCCTCGACCACGAGGAACGGGGCGTTGGACCAGCGCTTCATGTAGAGCTCGTCCATGAGGCCGTTCTCGTAGATGATCTTCGCCCACGCAAGCGCGATGGCCTGGTCGGTGCCGGGGCGGACGTTCAGCCAGTAGTCGGCTTCCTTGCCGATGCCGGTCATGCGCGGGTCGACGATGATGAACGTGTCGGCCTTGCCGATGGCGGCGTTGACGACGTTGCGGCAGGAGTCGTCGTAGTTGGAGTACTCGATATTGCCGCCCCACTCCACGTAGACGCGCGGCTCTTCGGCGGAGGTCATCCAGTTGGAGCCGTACTCGTCGGTGGTGGAGGTGGTCAGGAAGCGCGGGCCCTTGCAGATGCAGGACGCCACGTGGTGGTTCACGCCGCCGGTCAGGATGCCCAGGGTGGCGTAGCCGCCCATAGCCCACATGCGGCTCGTGCCGTTCATGGTGAAGATGCCGGTGCCGCTGTACTTGTCCTTGATCTCAATGAACTTCTCGGCGCTGATCTTCATGGCCTCGTCCCAGGAGATGCGCTCCCAGCCCGGATCCTCGCCCTTCGGGCGCGTGCGCTTCATGGGGTAGCGCAGGCGGTCGGGATGGTAGCACGCCTGGATGGACGACTGGGATTTCGTGCAGCAGTTGCCGCGGCTCGTGAAGCAGGACTGGTCGCCTTCCACGCGGATGGCCTTGCCATCCTGGACGGTCACCCAGACGCCGCATTCCATCTTGCCGCACGCGCGGCAGACGGTACGGATGCGCTTGACGTCGCTTTCGGTGGACGCAGCGGTGTCGCCCGTTTCTGCCAGCGCGGTCAGAGAGCTGCCCGACGAAAGCGCCGCGATGCTTGCCGTAGCAGCCGCCATCTTGACGAAGCTACGGCGTGTGACATTCAGCTTTTCCACTTTCTCTCCTCTCTTGCGATTCGTGACGATGCGGACGTGGCATGGAGGTCGCCATGCCCGTTGCGTATTCCTCCCCCTTTCCCCCTTCTTCTCGGTCCGAATCGTGCACCGTCCACGCTAAAGAAAAGCGCCCGTCCCCGAAACGACTGGAGTTTATGTTTCGGGCGAAACGGGCGGAAAAGCTGTCATAAAAAACGTATGAATATTGTATGAAGTGCCTGATGGCGCCTAGATTTCGATGTCGTCCTCCACGGCGTCGACCATGTCGATGAGCTCCTGGCGCTTGTGCACGCCGAGCTTTTGGTACAAGCGGCGCGTGTGCGTGTTCACCGTGCCTTTGGACATGTAGAGCTCTTGCTCGATGCGCGCCGCGGAATTGCCCTTCGCCAGCAGCACGAGCACTTCCAGGCTGCGTCCCGTGATGTCGTGCTCGGCGGCCAAGAGTTCCGCCTTCTCGTCGATGGTCAGCTCGCGCTTTGCCTCGCGCGCGCTCCCTTCGTCCGTTTGCTGGACGGGATGGCGCTGGCGCTGGCGCGTGATCTTCGCCACGTCGCGCTCGGTCAGCGTGAACGTGTACGTGATGACCATGGCGAAAATGAGCGCGAAGGCCAGCGCGGTCAGGATCTCGGTGGTGAGGGCGACGTTCCGGTTGAGGTAGAGCCCGATGAGCGCGCCGAGCAGCACGCCGCCCGAGGTGGCGGCGCGGCCGAAGCCGTAGACGCGGCAGGGCGGAATGTTGAACCGGAAGCTGATGTCCGAAAGGATGGCCCAGTTCATGATCTCGAAGCAGATGTAGCCGCCCATGGCCACCGCGTGGGCGGGAAGGTTCGCGCGGCCCGTGAAAGGCAGCATGATGCAGCCGACCATCATGAGGATGAGGACGGGCTTGTACGTGTACGCCAGGTCAAGCTGGCGACTGAGCAGCAACAGCAGGAGCGTGATCACGCCCACGATGAGCGAGACGTACGGGAGCACGGTGTTCAGCGGCTCGTTCATGGCGCCCACGCCGGTTCCGGCGCTTGTCGTGCGCATGAGGCTGATGACGCAGCCGAACACGAGCGAGCTGGCGACGAGCTTGACGAGCACCTTCGTCCACGAAAGGTTCACGACCTCGAGCGACCACGAGGAGTTGGCCGCGCTGCCTCCGACGGGGCCCTCGTTTCCCTGGCGCGGTTCGGTCGCGCGGGGGCTTTCTGCCGCCTGCGAGGCGCCTTCCTGCTGCTCTTTCGCCCGCTCGGCGTCGACACGGTCGAGCTCTCGCGAGAGGACCACGGCCGAGCCGATGGGCAGGAGCGTCACCAGCGCGATTTGCACCGGGAAAGGCAGGATGATGAACAGCGGCACCGGCAGCGAGGCGATGACGAACGCCGCCGTGGCGTCGCCGATGGTGACCGCGCCGCCGGCGCGTCCGTACACTTTGCCCCAGAACAGGCAGAACAAGCCCGAGCCAAACCCGGTCGCGACGGCGGCAAGCACGATCATCGCGACGCCGGCCGTCTCGTTCATGCTTGCGAACGGCAGAGCGGAGGTGCCCAGGACGGACAGGATGGCGGGCGCCGCGCGCCCGTAGCTGGTCTGGGATATGCGCTCGGAGGCGCGATACCCAATGCCTGCCACAATCAGGAGCGCCACGAGCGCCACCAGCGAGAGCAGATACACGAAGTCCATCGTGATGCCGGCGTTGCTCTTGTTCAGCAGGAGCGCGCCGTTGAAGAACACGACGTAGACCCACACGCGGCTTAAGGCGAAGCCCGCCATGCGCGGCGAGAACACCTCGCTGGTGAACTTCTCGAAGCGTGATGCGACGACGTCCTTGAACGACTCGGCTGCAACGGATGCTTCTTGCGGCACAGTATCTCCCCCATCTTGCCTTACTGCCCGCAACGTGGCGCAATCGTGCGCGGTCGCCAACCCCCGAGGGCGCCGCTGCCGCAACGCGCGAGCGATATGCATTCTACAACGCTGCGCGCTTTTGCAGCCAGCGCGCTTCCGCGTCGCGGCCGGGTGAGGCGCAGGCGTGCGCGAAGGGGGCGTTCTGCGGGTCGAGGCACTCCTTGACCGGAACGCTCACGGGATGGAAGAGCACCTCCAGGTCGCGGCCCGCGCGCGCGGCGCGCGCCGCCAGCGCCTGGAGCGTCGCGTCGTCCAGGCGGTTCATGCCGCCCGAGAGCACGACGCCGCAGAACGCCGGCGTGGCGCAGCCTGCGGGCACCTTGTGCCAGTTCGCGCGCGAAAGCCACCAGAGCAGCGCGTCCTTCGCCAAGTTCGCCGACGCCAGGCGCCCGATGCCGCCGTGGCGCGCGTGCGGCCCCACCGCTTCGACGGGCATGCGCAGCTGGGATAGCGTGCAACCGCAGTCGCGCACGGCGTCGAGCAGCGCATCGAAGACGGCGGGGATGGCGTGCGGATGCTGGTGGCTGTCGGCGCGCAGGCGGTGCCGCTCTTCGGGGAAGGCGTCCACGAAGCGGGCGATCTGCGCCGCGCACTCGTGCCGGACTTGGGCGCGAAACGCCTCCGCCCGCGGCCCGCGCGAAGCGCGCCAGAGCCCGACGAAATCGTGCTTGAACATGCCGCGCTCGTCCACGAGCAGCGGCACGGCGGCGGGCTCGCTCAGGCAGGGGCCCTCCACCAGGTTCACGTGCACGCCGGCGCGCAAAGCGCCGGAGGCGACGTGGGGCGCGGCCAGCGCTGCGGCGTCTTCGAACGCTGGGCTGTTGGAGAAGGCGCTCACGCTCTGCAGCGCGCCCGCGCCGCCGCACGCGCTGGACAGCGCGAGAATCGCCCGCGCCTGCGCGAGCGTGATGCCGTAGTCGTCGGCGTGGTACACGATGGCCATGCGCCTGCTCCTTGCGATCGATTCCCGTGCCGTTCGTCATTTCATACAACGAACGGGGTACGCGTTTGTGGCAAAATGCTCATTTCCGTTTCGGATTCCGCCATTTTCCTTCGCCCATGATAGGCTATGCCCCGCAGTATTGGACCACAGGGCAGGCGATGTCGGACATGGATTTTTCTCTGATTGTTCCGTGCTACAACGAGGCGGGCAACGTGCCCGCTTTCTTCGCGACCGCGACGGCGTGCTTCGATGCCGCCGGCATGAGCTACGAGCTCGTGTTCGTGGACGATGGCAGCACCGACGACACGGCGAAGACGCTCCAGCGCGCCGTGGGGGCATACCGCGACCGCGGCAATGGCAACGCGACCGTGCGCATCGTTGAATTCTCGCGCAACTTCGGGAAAGAGGCCGCTATGTTCGCCGGCCTGGAGCATGCCACCGGCGACGTCGTGGGCTTCATCGACGCCGACATGCAGCAGGACCCCGCGGTGGCGCTGCGCATGTACCGCTGCCTCATGGAGCGCCCCGACTACGATTGCGTGGCCGCCGTGCAGGAAAAACGCCGCGAGAGCCTGCCGTTGCGCGCGTGCAAGCGCGTGTTCTATCGCGCGTTCAACGACGTGTGCAGCACCCAGCTCCTGGAGGGCGTGAGCGATTTCCGCGTGTTCCGCCGCCCGGTGGCCGACGCGCTGCTGTCCCTGCGCGAGCATTGCCGGTTCTCGAAGGGCCTGTTCGGCTGGATTGGCTTCAAGACCTACGTCATCACCTACGACGTGCACGAGCGCCTTTCGGGGAAGAGCAAGTGGGCGGTGCGCGACCTGTTCTCGTACGCGTGGAATGGCGTGGTGTCGTTCTCCACGTGGCCGCTCAAGCTCATTATGTACGTCGGCGTTGTGCTGGCGCTCGTGACGCTCGTGTTCTTCGGCATCGACGTCTACGACAAAATCGCGTTCAACAGCGACATCTCGACCACGCAGCTCCTGGTCTACGTGGTGCTGCTCATGGGCGGCGTCCAGATGATCGTGCTCGGCGTGTTCGGCGAGTACCTGGCGCGCGCCTACATGGAGGCGAAGAACCGACCGCTCTACATCGCCCGTGCCGAGCGCACGTACGCGCCCGCGGCAGCGCAAGCGGCCGACGACGGCAACCTGGCGGCCGAAGTGTCCGCGCCGAGCGCGTGGGTGGCCGCGCGCTCGCACGAGGGCGAGGGCGAAGGCGGCGAGCCGGCGTTCGAATGGCGCCGTGCCGCCTCGTACGTGGTGGATGCGGCGCACGCGCGCGCGGTGAGCGCGGCGCGCCGCGAGGCCGTCGCAGCGAAGAAAGCGGGCGACGGCAGTGTCGCTCGCTAGCGGGGAGGCCGCCCGCGGCAGGGCGCTGCGCACGTTCTTCGAGGGCGTGCCGTTCCACGTGGCGCTCGTGGTGGCAGGGGCGCTTTTCCTGCTCGTGGGTGCGTTCCATGGCAACGTGTGGTTCGACGAAAGCTACTCGGTCGGCATTGCCGGGCATTCGTTCGCCGACATCTGGCAGATTGGCGCGGGCGATGTGCACCCGGTGTTGTACTACTGGGGGCTCCATGCCGTCTCGCTCGTCTTCGGGCAGAGCATCCTGGCGTACCGCCTGTTCACGCTGGCGGGCGCGGTCTTGCTTGGCGTGCTCGGCCTGACGCACGTGCGGCGGGATTTCGGGGCGCGCGCCGGCGTGCTGTTCTCGTTCGTGGCGCTGTTCACGCCCTACATCGCGAACATGTCGGTGCAGGTTCGCATGTACTCGTGGGCGGTCTTGTGCGTGACCCTGTGCGCGCTGTACGCGTGGCGCGCGTTCTCGTGCCTGCGAAAGCGCGCGGACGGCGTGGTGGCGGGCTCGGTTCGCGAGCGTGCCGCGCGCATGCGGTGCTGGGCGGGCGTGCCGCGCCGGTGGTGGCTGGCGTTCTTCGCCGCAAGCCTGGCCAGCGCGTACTTGCACTATTTCGGGGCCATTGCGGCGTTTGTGGTGAACGTCCTGCTGTTCGCGTACCTTGTCGCGCGGCATCGCTCGTGCGGGCGGGCGCTTGGCGTGTTCGCGCTGGGGGCGGTGGCGCAGGTGGCGCTGTACGCTCCGTGGCTGCTGGCGCTCGAAAGCCAGCTGTCGGTGGTGTCGAACACGTACTGGGCGAACTTCACGTTTCCGACGACGCTCATCGAGCTGGCCACGTACCCGGTGCTCACGAGCGGGGTGTCGTTTGCGCTCAAGGGCGCGTACGGCGCCGTGTTCCAAGGGGCGGCCACGGTGGCCGTGAACCTCTTCGCGGCGGTCGGGCTGTGCGTGCTTGCGCTGGTGGTCGCGCGCAGCGTGCGGAAGGCAGTGCGGCGCGGGCGGGCGGGCGCGCCTGTTCAAGCTGCGCAGGCGGACGAAGCGAACGCCGCGCCGCTTTCGACGCGCGGTCGGCTCGCTGCCTGGGCGCGCCAGGACGGCGTGCTCGCGTGCGCGCTGGCGCTCGTCGCGTACGTGGCGGTCTTCCTGCTGGCCGACGTGGCGTCGCGCGTGGCCGACTCCTTCTTGCTGTACTACCGCTACTTGTTCGTCGCTATCGGACTGCTGTTCCTGGGCGCGTCGTTGCTGCTTGCGCGCGCGGCGCGCAGCAGGGTGGGCGCTGTCGTCGTGGGGCTGCTGTGCGTTGCGCTGCTTGCGGCGTCCGTCGTGAACCAGGCGCTCGTCGTGGGCGACGCGTACTCCAAGGCGAACACCGCGCCCGTGGAGTCGTTCGACGAGGCGGTTGCCTGGGCGGGCGAGGAGCCGTTTGGCTACCATGGGGCGGACAGCGCCACGAACGCCCAGCAGAACCTGCAAACGGCGCCCGACGCCGCCATGCCGCTGGCCTACGCGCGCAACGCGGATTTCGCGCCGACGGTGAGCGCGCCGCTCGTGCTGTCCTCCGATATCGGTATCCAGGGCGTCATGGCGGTTCAGCGCCCGAGCGTGGCGCAGACGTACATGGACTGGCAGCCGGGCAACTGGGCGCTGTCGTACCGCGCGTACGCTCCCGCCCTGACGAGCGTGAAGACCTGGGAGGTGGCGCTCGACGGCTACGAAGGCCGCTTCGTCGTGCTCGGCCAGAGCCAGGACGGCTCCGTGCCGCGCGACGTGACGGACCTGCAGCACAAGCCCGGCGTCACGTGCGTCAAGACCGAGACGTTCTACCGCCCCTACGAGCGCACTTATTTCACGATCGCCCTCATGGAGAAGCGGTAGGTCTTCGACCGCGATAAACGCAGCCCCGGGAGGGCGGGGTCGTTCCGCGCGCAGTTCCGCAGGGAAAACAGTACTTAATGTGCTGTTTTCTCCCTGTCTATGCGCCCGAGAGGGCGCGCGGGAGAGCGCTTGCGATCTCCCGCTTGGTGCGTTTGTGCGACCTCAGGACTGTTTGAGCAC
>DVLD01000162.1 GCA_018715725.1 Candidatus Aveggerthella excrementigallinarum | reverse complement strand
AAGCCCTGGTGCTTCTCGAGCTTCACCATGTCCATGCCGACGCTTTTGATGATTTTCTTACCGCCAATGGCCGTGCCGAGGCCCATGTTGAGCGCGCAGAACACCATCAACCAGATAGGCAGGATCATCTGATCTGCCTGGCCGATACCCGTAGCCAGCGTGATGGCCAGGATGAAGATGCCCATGAACTTCTGGCCGTCCTGCGCGCCGTGCATGAACGCCACGCCCGCGCCGGCGACGATCTGGAGCCACTTGAACGCGTGGTCGAGCTTCGTGCGCTCGAAGCGCCTGAACACGCGCATCACGACCTTCGAGACGACCCAGCCGAAGCCGAAGCCCATGAAGGTGGAGAGCAGGATGCCGTAGATGACTTTCGCCCATTCCGCCCCGTTGATGCCGGCGAAGCCCCCTTGCAAGGCGATGGCCGCGCCGGTCAGGCCGGCGATGAGCGAGTGCGACTGGCTGGTGGGGATGCCGAAGGCCCAAGCCACGACGCCCCATACGATGATGGCGACCATGGCCGCAAGCAGCGCGATGATGGCCTGGTGATTGTCGCCCCCGAAGTCCACCATGTGGAAGATGGTGTTGGCGACGGCGGACGATACGAGCGTGATGACGAGCAGTCCCAGGAAGTTGCAGACGGCCGCCATGGCGATGGCGGGACCCGCCTTCATGCACCGCGTGGAAACGACGGTGGCGATGGCGTTCGGCGCGTCAGTCGCGCCGTTGACCACAATGACGCCGATGTTGAGCAACGTCACCGCCACGAGCATCGGGTTGGACATCAGCTCGGAAAGAAAGGTGCCCCATTCGATAACCACGCAGCGTCCTTTCCACTGTGCTCGAAACCGTAATGTAAAAAGTTTATCCCAAACTTTACACACGTGGCACATTGTTTCGAGACAAACTCGCGTGATTGTGCGTTTTTGTAAAACTTACGTCAACCATTCCGGAGCAGGGCGCCTTTTCGACGCCGGCGAACCGAGCGCCGGCCGTCAGAGTGCCCCGCGCAGCGCCGGCGAACCGAACGCCGATCGCCAGGATACTCCGCCCAGCGCCGGCGAATCGGACGGCGGCCGCCAGAGCACGCGACTCCCCTCCCCTGTGCGCACCTCGTACGTACGCACGCCTCGCACAGGATGCCGCCAAACGCACGACGGCCCCGCCGTCCGAACAGACGACGGGGCCGCACGTCGCTGGCCTTGCCGAAGCGCTCCTACAGGTAGAACGAGAACACGCGGCGCTGCTCGGCGCCGATGGTGGTCATGTTCCCATGACCGGGCAGGACCACCGTCTCGTTCGGCAGCGTCTGCAGGCGGCGCAGGCTGCGGCGCATGGCGTTGATGTCGCCGCCCTCGAAGTCCGTGCGCCCAATGCTGCCGAAGAACAGCGTGTCGCCCGCGATCAGCACCGGCGCCTTCTCGGGATGGTCCGTCCCTTCCGCGTCGAGGAGCAGGCACATGCTGCCCGGGGTGTGACCCGGCGTCATGATGGCCTTCCAGCGCATGCCGCCGAGAGCGACCACGTCGCCGTCCTTCACGCGGCGGTCGACCGGGCAGGGCGCGAAACCGCCGTCCGACGGCAGCGGGTCCTCAATGCGCGGCGCGTCCACCTCGGACGCGATCACCTCGGCACCCGTGGCCTCGCGCACGGCCGCGGCGGCGTCCACGTGGTCGTGGTGACGGTGCGTGAGCACGATGGCGTCGAGCGTCGTGTCGCCCAGGAAACGCAGGATGGCCTGCGCGTCGCTCGAGGGGTCGACCAAAAGGGCGCCCTTCCCATCGGAGATGAGGTAGGTGTTGTTGTCGATGGGCCCCAGGACGATTCCCTTGACGGGAACGCACCCCTGCAGCGTCTTGAACGTGCGCGCCATGCGGCGACTCCTTTCGTTCGGTCAAACGCGACGGACGCGAGGCGGGCATGCCGCTCGTCGCGCCCGTTCGCTGCCACGCACGGCGCTGGCCCCGTGAGGCCGACGCCGGCGCGCTACTGCTTCTTCGTCCTGCCGACGCCCTCGCCCGGCATCATGCGGCGCGCCTCGAAGACGCCTTCGACCGAGCGGAACTTCGCGAGGATGCTGTCGATGGTGGTGATGTCGGAGACCTGGAAGAGGAACCTCAGCTCCGACATGCCGTCGCGGTGCGCCGTCGTGGAGCTCGAGAGCACGTTCGCGCCGCACTCCGAAAGCACGCGCGCCACGTCGAGCAGCAGGTTCATGCGGTCGAGCGCCTCGATGAACACCTCCACCTTGTACGTGGTGGCGCCGGTGGGATGGCCCTCCCACTCCACCGGGATCATGCGCTCGGGATGCTCCATGAGGTCGGCGGCGTTCGGGCAGTCCTTGCGGTGCACCGACACGCCGCGGCCGCGCGTGATGAAGCCGATGATCTCGTCGCCCGGCACGGGGTTGCAGCAGCGCGACAGGCGCACGAGCGCGTTGTCGAGGCCCTTCACCACCACGCCGGAGCTGTTGTGCGTCTCGGCCTTCTTCGTCTTGCGCACGTTCGTGAGCATGGGCGGCATCTTGCCCGTGAGCGACATCTTCGGCATGTCGCCGCGCTCTTCGTCCTGGCGGCTCGGATCGAGGATCTTCAGCAGGCGGTTGCCCACGTGCAGGGCGCTCTCCTTGCCCGCGCCGATGTTCACGAGCATGTCGTCCGGGTCCTTGTAGCCCAAATGCTCGGCCACCTGCTTGAGCGCGCGCACGCTGTTCGCGTTCGCGATGCCGTACCCGTGCTTGCGCATCTCGCGGCCCAGAATGTCGCGCCCGGCGGCCAGGTCGTCGCTGCGGGAGACCTTCGAGAAGTACGAGCGGATTTTGCTGCGCGCCGAGGGCGTCTTCACGAGCTTGAGCCAATCGCGCGAGGGCGTGGCGCTCTTCTGCGTGAGGATCTCCACGCGGTCGCCGTTCTGCAGCTCGTAGGACAGCGGCACGATGGCGCCGTTGACCTTCGCGCCCACGCAGTGGTTGCCCACCTCGGTGTGGATGTTGTAGGCGAAGTCCACGGGCGTGGAGCCGGTGCGCAAGCTCATGACCTCGCCCTTCGGCGTGAACACGAACACCTCGGTCGGCGCCAGGTCCACCTTGAGCGACTTCAGGAACTCGCGCGAGTCCTGCGTCTCGTCCTGCCAGTCCACCATCTCGCGCAGCCAGGCAAGCTGCTGGTCGAGGCCTGCGTCGGCCTTCGCGTTCTTCTCCTTGTAGCGCCAGTGCGCCGCCACGCCGTACTCGCTCATGCGGTGCATCTCCTCGGTGCGAATCTGCACCTCGAGCGGGCGGCCCGCCGGCCCGATGACCGTGGTGTGGAGGCTCTGGTACATGTTGAACTTCGGCATGGCGATGTAGTCTTTGAAGCGCCCGGGCATGGGATGCCACAGCGTGTGCACCGCGCCGAGGGCGGAGTAGCAATCGCGCACCGATTTCACGATGAGGCGCACGGCAATAAGGTCGTAGATCTCCGAGAAGCCTTTGCCGCGGCGCGTCATCTTCTGGTAGATGGAGTACAGGTGCTTCGGGCGGCCCATGATCTGCGCCTGGATGCCCACCTTGCTCATCTCGCCGCGCAGCGTCTCGATGATGCCGGCCAGGTACGTCTCGCGTTCCTCGCGGCTTTCGGAGACCATGCGCGAGACCTGCTTGAACTTGTTCGGCTCGAGGTAGTAGAAGCTCAAGTCCTCGAGCTCCCACTTGATGGAGCTGATGCCCAGACGGTGCGCGATGGGCGCGTAGATCTCGAGCGTCTCACGGCTCTTGAAGATACGGCGGTCCTCGCGCAGGGCGGCCAGCGTGCGCATGTTGTGCAGGCGGTCGGCCAGCTTGATGACGATGACGCGGATGTCCTTGCTCATGGCGACGAACATCTTGCGGATGGTCTGCGCCTGCTCGTCGGAGAGGCTTTCGACCTCGATCTGGGTGATCTTCGTGACGCCCTCGACCAGCTGCGAGATGGCGGGGCTGAACTCCTCCGCCAGCTGCTCGGCGGTGGTGTCGGTGTCCTCCACCGTGTCGTGCAGCAGCGCGGCGCACAGCGTCTCCACGTCCATCTTCAGGTCGGAGAGGATGATGGCCACTTCCACCGGGTGCGCCACGAACGGCTCGCCGCTCTTGCGGCACTGGCCCTTGTGCGCCGCCGACGCGAAGTCGAAGGCCTTCTGGAGGAGCATCTCATCGTCATGCTGCAGGTACGCGCTCGTCAGGCGCTGCAGCTCGCGAAAGCGCGACTCGGGCGTGACGTTGCCGCCCGCGTAGTAGCTGTCGTCCTTCGCCTTCGAGGAGAAGCTCATGGCCTGCGCGCGCGGGCGGCCGAGCTGCGGCTCGTGCGGCCCCTCCGACTCGGGCGTCTCGAGCGCCTCGCCGAGCATCTCGTCGGCCGCGGGGCTCACGTAGGTCTTGACCAGGCTGTCGCCCTCGTGGACGTTGCCGCGCGCGTCGTCATGCCCGCTCGCCTGTTCGGGAGCCGTCGCCGCAACGCGGGCGCCCTCGGCCCGGACCGTGGTCTCGTTCGCTTGTCCGCTCATGAGCGATCCCCTCCTTCGCTCTCCGGCAGGATCGGCCTGCACAGTCGTGCTTGCAGCGTCTCGCACGGGACCTTCAGGGCCCAGTCGCGGAACGCGTTGAATATCTCTCGCTCGTCCAAACCCTCACGATACCGCACGCTGTCCGTCAACTCCACCTTCGACCCGGCATCGAGCAGCCGGACGCTGCGAGTGGGCACGCCGGCCACCGTGACGGTGCGCGTCTCCACGAGCCCGAGCTCGCGGAAGACGGCGATGCCGCATGCGGCAGAGGCCGGCTGGAGCTGCGGTTGCGCCGGATGGTTGCTGGCAGCGGCGGCAAGCTCCTCGTCGGTGACGGCGAAGAAGCCGTCGCCGCGCTCGCGCTGCATGCGGCGAATCTCACGGTAGACCTGCGCCATGCGGTCGTGGTCGGGCGTGGCGGCGTCGAGCGCGCGGGCGTTCACGGCGGCGTCCTCGCGCCCGAACAGCAGGTGGATGCGCGCAGGCTGGCCGTCGCGGCCGGCGCGGCCGCTCATCTGGTTGAACTCGATCTCGTTGAACGGCAGGTGGTAGAGCACCACGTTGCGAATGTTCGGGATGTTCACGCCCTCGCCGAACGCCGAGGTGGACACGAGCGTGCACAGCGCGTCGGTGCGGAAGAGCTCCTCCACGCGCATGCGCTCGGCGCGCGTGAGCCCCGCGTTGTAGAAGCCGATGAGCGAGGCCATCTGCGGCACCTGCTTGCGCAGGGCGCGCGCGAGCGCGATGGACTGCTCGCGCGAGTTCACGTAGACGACCGTCTTCTGGCCGCTCGCCACGAGGTTCGCCAGGTAGCTTTCGCGCTTCTTCAGATTGCGCTCGTCCTCCACGGTCAGGTTCGGGCGCGAGGCGTCGTCGAGCACCACGCGCGAAATGCGCAGCGCCGCCGTGATCTCGCGGGCGACGTCGGTGTCCGCCGTGGCCGTGAGCGCGAGCACCACGGGGGTTCCCAGGCGCTCGATCGCCTGGCCCAACTGGGCGTACGCCGGACGGTTGCCCGCCTTCGCCTGGCCGATGTGGTGCGCCTCGTCCACGACGACGAAGCCGATGCGCCCGCATTCCGCCAGCTTGGCGGCGTGGCGGTGCAAAAACTCCGGGGTGGTGAGCACGATATCCACCGAGCCGTCCGAAAGCCCCCGCACGATGGCGCGGCGCTCTTCCGGCGTGGACTCGCCCGTGAGCACCGAGGCGCGCACGCCGAAGGGCTTGAGCGCCTGCGACAGGTGAAACGCCTGGTCGGCGATGAGCGCGCGCAAGGGGTAGACGAACACGCTCGCGCGGCCGTCGCGCAGGGCGCTGCAGGCGGCGTGCACCTGGAACGTGAGCGACTTGCCGCGGCCGGTTGCCATGACGGCGAGCGTGGACTCCCCCCGGTCGAGCGCTTCGAGCACCTGGCGCTGCGAATCGTGCAGCGGCGCGTCGCCGATGAACGCGCGGACGACGGCCTCGCGCAGGCCCGCCGGATCCTCCTGGGCGGCGCGCTCCCACGCAGCGCGATTCTGGTCGAGCGACGCCTCGAACTCCTCGACCGCCTGCGCGTCCTCCGTGCAGTCGGCGCACAGCTCCGCGTCGCTTGTGGCGTACAGATCCGCCACGAACCCGCGGGAGTCGGCGTTCAGGCACGCCTCGAGCGCCGCGCACGGCTCGGCCGGCGCAAGCGACGAGAGCATGGCCTTGACCGAACAGCGTCCGCGCCATTCGTCGATCTGCACCTCGAAGGCGGCGTTGACGACGCAGCCGCAGTGCATGAGGCTCGCGATGTCCGAGCAGTGGAACATGATGGCCGACACCGAGGTGCGCCCGTCGGTGAGCGCGCACGAGAAATGGTTCTTGTCGGCGCCGACGGCGCGGCAGTTCGTGAGCATCACGTCGCGCGCCAGGTAGCGCGGCGTGGGGTTCTCCTGGCCGAAGGGCGCGAGCGCGTCGAGCTGCGCCACCGTCTCGAGCGTGAGCTCGTCGAGCGACACGCACGCGTCGATGTCGATGCGCGGGTGGAAGCACTCCGTGGACAGCTCGTCCATGTAGGCGCACAGGCGCTCCGTGAACGCGGGCAGGCGGTCGGCCGGCAGCGTCACGCCCACGGCAGCCTCGTGCCCGCCGAAGCGCGTGAGCAGATCGGCGCAGCTTTCCACCGCCTTGAACAGGTTCACCTGCCCCACGCTCCGGCCCGAACCGCGCGCTTCGTCGCCGTCGATGGTGAACAGCAGCGTCGGGACGCCGTAGGCGTTCACCAGGCGGCTGGCCACGATGCCCTTCACGCCCTCGTGCCACCCTTCGCCCGCCACGACGAGCGCTCGTTGGCCGTGGTAGGTCTTCGCGGCCTGGTCGCGCGCAAGCTCGGCAAGCTCGGCCTCGATGGCGCGGCGCTTGTCGTTGACGGCCTCGAGCTCCGCCGCCTTGGCGCTGGCTTCCTCGAAGTCGTCGGTCAACAACAGGTCGAGCGCCAGCTGCGCGTCGCCCATGCGGCCGGCGGCGTTGAGGCGCGGAATGATGGAGAAGCTCAGGTTGTGGGCGGCGACGGGGCGGTCCGCAGCGCCCGCCTGCGCGAGCAGCGCGGCGATGCACGGGCGCGGCGCCTCGTTCATGCGCGCGACGCCGTCGGCCACGAGCGCGCGGTTGCCCGCCAGCATGGGCATGAGGTCCGCCACCGTGCCGAGCGTGGCGAGGTCGGTGTAATCGCGCCACGCGTGCGGCGTGCCGAACCGGGCGCCGAGCGCCTGGACGACCTTGAGCGCCACGCCCACGCCGGCAAGAATGGAGCTGGGGCAGTCGCCGATCTTCGGGTCGCACACCGGCACGCCCTCCGGCACGAGGTCGGACGGCTCGTGGTGGTCGGTCACGATGACCTCGATGCCCTCGGCGACCAGCTGCGCCACCTCGGCCTTGCACGAGATGCCGCAGTCGACCGTCACGATGACGTCGGGGGCGAAGCCCTTGACGCGCTCCATGGCCGGCGGCGTGAGGGCGTAGCCCTCTTCGAAGCGCAGCGGGATGAACGGGGTGACCTGCGCCGCGCCAAACCGACGCAGCGCGCGCGTCATGACCGCCGTGGACGAGATGCCGTCAAGGTCGAAGTCGCCGAACACAAGGATGTGCTTGCCGGCGCGGACGGCCTCCTCCAGCGCGTCGACCACGCTGGCGAGCCCGGGGATGATGTACGGGTCAAGCCAATCGCGCTCGAGTGAGGGCGAAAGGAACTCTCGCGCTGCCTGGGGCGTGGTCACGCCGCGCGCAGTGAGCGTCGTGGCGACGAACCGCGGCAGGCCGAGCTCCTGCTGCAAGACGGAAACGGCGGCCGGATCGGCCGCCCGAACGTTGAATCGTGCCGGCATATGCGCAAAACCTTACGTGCGAAAAGTGGGTATCGCGCATATTTTCGCACAATGCCGTTCGTCTGTCAGCGATACGAACGGGTGGGCAGCCACGGCCCAGAGGCGAGCGCACACGCCCCAACGCGGCGGTCGAGTGTGCGCCAGCGCAACAGGCGAGCGCGGCCCCAACGTGAACAGGCGCGCACACGTCCCAACGCGGCGGGCGAGCGCGCCCACCCCAGTGCAGCCGACGAAACGCAGCCTGCTCTCCTGAAACCGCTGCAAATCCTCGTCGGTTTCGCGAGATAA
>DVLD01000161.1 GCA_018715725.1 Candidatus Aveggerthella excrementigallinarum | reverse complement strand
AGGGCGTTCACCACCACGTCCGCCTCTTCCAGGCGGCACAGCTCCGTGACAGCGTTAGGGCCGAAACCGAAGGTGGCGTCGGGCGCACCGCCAGCAGGCATGCTCGCGTCGAGCGCGCTTCCGCCATGCGCGCCTTCGCCGAGCTCGTCCGCAGAGGCGGCGCCGTCAGCCAGCCATGCTCCCGCCGCAAGGCCCGCCCAGCGAGCGTCATCCGCCAAGCGCGCGTCGCCCACGGCGACATGGCGCACGCCAAATGCCCGCGCCTGCTGCAGCATCTCGTCCACGCGGGTGTTCACGGCCAGGCCGACCACCCGCAGCTCGCCGGGATGGCGCCGCACGACGTCGAGCGTCTGCACGCCGATAGACCCTGTCGAGCCCAAAACCACGATGTTCCTCACACCAGACCTCCTTGTTGAGACACCCTCATGATAGGCCATGCGCCGATGCGGCGACGCGCGGGACGCCAGGCTAGAACGCGTACGGCACGAAGCCGGAACCGACGAGCAGGATGGCGCTCGTGGCGGAGACGAGGAACAGGGAATCACACCGATCGAGCAAGCCGCCATGACCAGGCATGATGGTGCCGGAATCCTTGAAGCCGGAATTGCGCTTGATGCGGCTTTCCGCCAGATCGCCCAGGACGCCGGACAGACCGCAGACCAGACCGAACAGCAGCGCGAACGGCAGGGGCATCTGCACGCCCGGAATGAACGTCATGATGGCCCACATGAGCATGGAGCCGGCTAGGCCGGCGATCAAGCCCTCCCAGCTTTTCTTCGGGGACGTGCGCGGAGCGAGCTTGTGCCTGCCGAAACGACTGCCCACCAGGTACGCGAACGAGTCGTTCGCCCACACGCTCAACTGCACGAGCAGGGCGAGCAGGCCGCCCCAGACGCCCGGCAGCGACATGCGCACCATGAGCAGGCCGGTCAGCAAAAGTCCGCAGTACGCGGCGCCGAAGAAGCTCACGCCCACGTCGGACACGCGCGCCCGCATCCAGAACACGTACCAGATGAGCAACGCCATCAAAAAGCCCACCGTGAGCACGAGCGCACCGTTCATGCCGGCGAAGAAGTAGCTCACCGGGTACAGCGCCGCCGCAATCACGCCGAGCAGCTCGTTGGGCAGCTTCGCGTCAGAGCGAAGCATGTAATAGAACTCGTTAGCGGAAATGCCGGCCAGGATGGCCACCATGAGCATGGTCGTCACGTCGCTCGCGAGCGTGAGGATGACCGACGCCGCCACGTAGACAAAGCCGGTGCGGAAGCGCACCTGGATGTTCGACGGGTTGCGCAGGCGCTGGGGCGTCTTGTCCAACACGACGTCCTTCATCGAACGGCGCGACCGCTCTTCCTCGCGCTCCGCGCGTTCTGCGCGCTTCAAGCGCTCGTCGTCCTCCAGCGTGACGGGCGCGTCGAACAGCGGCGCTGGCGGGACGGCGCCCTCGCCCTCGTGGGCGTGCGCGTGCTGCCGTGCGTCCTCATCGCGCGGTGTCTGCGTGCGACGGCCGGCATCCTCCCGGAGGCGACGTGCGCGGACGCGCTCTTCAACGCTGTGAGCGTGCTCTGGGCACAACGAGTCCGCGCGCGATGGCGCGCGTCCGTCGTTGAATCCTTGTTCCTCCGTGCGGTCCGTCACGCCTCGTGCACCCCGCCGAAACGCCGATCGCGCGACTGGTAGTCGAGCAACGCGCGCAAGAACTCATAGCGGTCGAAATCGGGCCAGAGGACGTCGGTGCAATAGAACTCTGAGTAGGCGATCTGCCAGAGCAAGAAGTTCGAGACGCGCATCTCGCCGCTCGTGCGGATGAGCAGGTCGGGATCGGGGGCTCCTGCGGTGGAAAGCAGCTCGGCGAACGAGCCTTCGGACAGCTCCGGCACCGGCAACCCGGCCTGAGCGGCGGCGACGGCGGACTCCGCATACCGCGAGACCGCTTCGAGGATCTCCTGGCGAGCGCCGTAGTTCACCGCCACGAGCAGCGTCATGCCCGCGTTGTCCTTCGTCTTCTCCCAGGCTTCGTCGAACGCCTCGCGCGTTTCAGCGGGCAGCATCGAGATGTCGCCGATGGTGCGCACGCGAACGTGCTCCTCATGCAGCCCGTCGACCTCGGCCAGCATGGTCTTGGCGAACAGGTCCATCAGGCCCACCACCTCGTCGTGCGGACGCTTCCAGTTCTCCGTGGAGAACGAGTAGATGGTGAGGTAGCGCACGCCCAGATCGTTCGCGCAGCGAATGGTCTCGCGCACGGCTTCGATGCCCGCCCGGTGGCCCTTCAGGCGATTGAGCGCGCGTTTCTTCGCCCACCGGCCGTTGCCGTCCATGATGACGGCAACGTGCGCCGGCACCCGCGCAGGGTCAAGCGCCCGCGGGTCAAGCCCCGCGGGCGGGTTCGGGAATATGTAGTCGAGCGGCTTGTCCATGTCACCCACTATCACAACGCGCAGGAAAACGAGGAGGATTAGATCTCCATGACCTCGTCTTCCTTCTTCTTGAAGACGACATCGACCTCGGCGATGTACTTGTCGGTGAGCTTCTGGATCTCGGTCTCGGCGCGCTTGGCGTCGTCCTCGGAGATCTCGCCCTCCTTCTTCTCGCGCTCAATGGCGGTGTTCGCGTCGCGGCGGGCGGCGCGAACGGCAACGCGAGCTTCCTCGGCGTAGGTCTTGCACTGCTTCACCAGGTCGCGGCGGCGCTCCTCGGTAAGCGCCGGGAACGGCAGGCGGATGCACGAGCCGTCGTTGGACGGGGTGACGCCCAGATCGCTCTCCATGATGGCGTGCTCGATGGCGCGCAGCATGCCCTTGTCCCAGGGCTCGACCACGAGCATGTGGGCATCGGGCGTCTTCACGGCGGCCATCTGGTTGACCGGCGTCATGACGCCGTAGTAGTCGACCTTGATGCGGTCCAGGATCATCGCGTTCGCGCGGCCGGTGCGCACCGTGGTGAAGTTGTCGTGGAGCGCGGCAATGGCCTTCTGCATGCGCGCTTCGGCGTTGTCCTTGATTTCGCTCATCGTGTTCCTTTCGGCTGGGCGGGACTGTGCTCCCGCGATTATCTCACAGCGCGTGCCCGCGTGCGCGCGGGCACGGCAACATGACCGATTCGGGCGCTATCGGATGGTGGTGCCCACGTTCTCGCCCTTGAGCGCGCGTGCGATGTTTCCCGGCACCATCAGGTTGAAGACGAGCATGGGCAGGTGGTTGTCCATGCACAGCGACGTGGCCGTGGAGTCCATGACGTGCAGCTCGCGCGAGAGCACCTCAAGGTAGGAGATCTCGTCGAAGCGCTTGGCGTCCGGGTTCGTCTTGGGGTCGGAGTCGTACACGCCGTCAACCTTCGTGGCCTTCATGAGACACTCAGCGTCGATTTCGCACGCGCGCAGCGCGGCGGTGGTGTCGGTGGTGAAGTACGGATTGCCCGTGCCGGCGGCGAAGATGACCACGCGGCCTTTCTCCAGATGGCGGATGGCACGGCGACGGATGTAGGGCTCGGAGACCTGGCGCATCTCGATGGCGCTCATGACGCGCGCCTGGATGTCGTGACGCTCGAAGGCATCCTGCAGGGCAAGCGCGTTCATGCAGGTGGCGAGCATGCCGATGTAGTCCGCCTGAGCGCGGTCCATGCCCTCGGCAGATCCCGCCATGCCGCGGAAGATGTTGCCGCCGCCCACCGTGATGGCCAGCTCGATGCCGTCGTTGACGATCTCCTTGATCTGGACGGCCAGCTCCTCGACCACCTTCGGGTCGATGCCGTAGCCGGTGTCGCCCATGAGGGCCTCGCCGGAGAGCTTGAGCAGGACGCGCTTGTACTTGTAGTCTTCGTGGGCCATCTGAACACCTTTCGGACGTCGCCTTCCACGGGCGCCCACGCTGGGAGCCCGGTTCTATTCCGACGTTCCATTCTACCTGATGTGCCCTTTACATTGCCACGGCAGCGGGAAACAATCACGCGCGCTCCTCGCGCTCGCGTGAAAGCGCCCGTGCGCGACGCGCGGCATCGCCGCGGAGGCCTCTCCCCCTGGCCGTTTTCGCGGGACGCAAAAGCGCGGCGCCGAGGCCGCGGGCTGTCCGCGCTCCTCGACGCCGCGCCTGGCGTGTTGCATGCGGCGTGTTGCCGTGGCGTGTCGCGTGACGT
>DVLD01000160.1 GCA_018715725.1 Candidatus Aveggerthella excrementigallinarum | reverse complement strand
TGGCCTTCTCTTGCAGGCTGGTGCCCTTGAGCAAGGCGTTCTTGCCGAACTTGCTGCGCACGGCTATGAGCGCTTTCTGCAGGTGCCGTTCTTTATCCTCGGCCTCTCGGTCGTCGAAAAGCGTGACGGTGGCGTGCGCTTCGGGCAGCAGATCGGCGAATCCGATGCTCAGGCGACGGATGGGAACATCACGGCGGGCCACTTCGTCGAACAGGCGCTCGAAGCGCTCCATGAGCAGGCGTTCCGAGTTCGTGCGGCGTTCGAGCTTACGACTGGCGCCCGTTCGCTCGCCGTATGCCCGCGGCCCGATAACGCGCGTGCCATGCCCGCCTTCGAACGTTTCGGCGCCGCGCAAGGCGCCTGCCTGGCGCGCATAGCCGATGCTGAGCGAGATGCGCTCGGTCACGAGCCCCTTCTCCACGAGCTCCAGCACGCTGGCGTCCACCATCTCGCGCATGACCATGCGTGCCTCCGAGAACGAGTAGTCTCCAGGGAGCACTTGGCCGTTGACCAGGGAGTGGCCTTCCGGCGCGTAGGCGTGGATTTCCGCGATGGTGCACGGTTCCTGACCCCACGCGTGGTCGATGAGGAATTCCGCGTTGACGCCGAACTCGCGGTAGAGGACCTGGGGGCTCAGGGCCGCCGTGCTGGCCAGGTCGCGCGCGCCGTGCTTCGCCAGGCGCGCGGAGATGCCGGGGCCGATGCCCCAGATGTCCGTGATGGGGCGGTGGAACCAGATCTCTTGCCGGAATGTCGCTTCGTCCAAAAAGCCGATGTTGTCCGGTGCGTGTTTTGCCGTGATGTCGAGCGCCACCTTCGCGAGGAACAGGTTCGTGCCCACGCCGGCCGTGGCGCAGATGCTGGTTTCTTTGAAGACGGCGCTCATAAGCGTTCGCGCGAACGTGCGCGCGTCCATGCCGTAGAGCGAAAGGTAGGGCGTGGCGTCGATGAAGCACTCGTCGATGGAGTAGACGTGCACGTCCTCGGGGCTCACGTAGCGCAGGTAGATAGCGTAGATGGCGGCCGAAACTTCCATGTAGCGACGCATGCGCGGGCGGGCCATGGTGTAGCTCACGTTTGCTGGGATGTCGAAGACGCGGCAGCGGTTCTTCACGCCGCGTGCCTTCATGGCTGGGGTGACGGCCAGGCAGATGGTGGTGCGCGAACGTTCCGGGTCTGCCACGACAAGGTTGTCGACGAACGGGTCGAGCCCCAGATCGGCGCATTCGACGCTGGCGTAGAACGACTTCAAATCAATGCACAGATATGTTTTCTGCGGCATAGTCATCCCCTGCGACACGAGATCCCCCCCCCTTCGCCTTTTTCGTTCCTGTCCCTGTGATTATAGCGAACATATGTTCTATTTCAGTCGAAAATTTAGTAGGATGATGGCGAGAAAAGGGGAGTGCAGGATGCTTGCGCCGACGAATTACGTGCGCCGACCGGGGCGACGCCGTGTCGTTTTGCGCGTCGACGCTCCATCGCCGTTTGAACGCGGTTGGCTTCAGGCGAGGCGGTCGTAAAATGTTCGCCCGCTTCGGAACCTCGCTGAAAGGATGTCGTGGAAGCTTTGCCGCTCGCACGCGGCGTCGATTGATTGAGCTGACGGGCCTCAGCCGAGCAGCTCGAGCAGATCGTCTCGCGTCAGACCGGCGAGTGAGGTGCCGCTGGCCCCGATGACGTGGTCGGCCAATGCGGCCTTCTCCTGCTGCAGCCGCTCGATACGCTCTTCGATGGTGTCCTGCGCGATGACCTTCAGCACGCTGACGGCGCGCGTTTGGCCGATGCGGTGTGCGCGGTCGGTCGCTTGGTCCTGGGCGGCGGCGTTCCACCATGGGTCGGCGTGGACCACGACCGAAGCGCCTGTGAGGTTCAGCCCAGTTCCGCCGGCTTTGAGCGAGATGAGGAAGGCCGGGGTGTCGTCGGCATTGAAGCGGTTCACGAGCTCGAGTCGCCGCTCTTTCGGCGTGGCGCCGGTGATGGAGAAGTGAGGGATGCGCCTGAGGTCGAGCTGCGTGGCGATGAGGTCAAGGAAGCCGGTGAACTGCGAGAAGACGAGGACTTTCTCGCCGCCGTCGCGCGCCGACTCCACGATATCGGCGACGGCCTGCAGCTTGGCGGCAGGGCCGGTGTAGCCTTCGTAGAGCAAAGCCGGGTCGCAGCACACTTGGCGGAGCTTGGTAATCTCGGCGAGCACTTCCACTTGGCGCTTGGTGAAATCGTCGCCAGCGGCTGCCGCCGTGGCCGCCGCGGCGCGCGCTTCCGGCGTGACAGCGCGGGCACGTCCTTTGCCGCCCTTGATGCGCCTCTGCTCGGACAAGCGCTCGCGCAGCTGCTGCTCGCGAGCGTCGTAGAGCCGGCGTTGTTCACCTTCGAGCACAACGCGGACGGTTGACTCCAGCTTCTCGGGCAGATCGGCCAGCACGTCGGCCTTGTGGCGACGCAGCATGAACGGGCCGGCAAGCCTGCGCAGGCGCGCGGCGGCATCCTCGTCGCCGCCGGCGATGGGCAGCTCGAACGTTTCGCGGAAACGCGCGTACGGACCGAGGAGCCCCGGCATGAGGAAGTCGAAGATGCTCCACAGGTCCGAGAGCCGGTTCTCGAAGGGCGTGCCGGTGAGGGCGAACCGGTGCGAGGCGTTCACGCGCTTCGCGGCGCGCGCCGTGCGCGTGGCGGGATTTTTGACGTACTGTGCCTCGTCGAGGACGCAGCACCAGAACGAGCGCTCGGCGAGCGCGTCGCAGTCGACGCGCAGCGTGTCGTACGAGGCGACGAGCGCGTCGAAGGGTGCAGTGCCGTTCGCGTCCTCGCGTGCGAATGCGCTGGCGAGCGTCCGGGCGCGCTCGCGCTTCGTTCCCGCGATGGCGCGTGCGCGCAATTCCGGGGCGAACCGCGCGATTTCGGTAAGCCAGTTGTACACGAGCGAGGCAGGGCAGACGATGAGGCTGGGCCCCACCGCGGCCGCTTCTGATTGTCGGGCGGCGAGCAAGGTGATGACCTGCAGCGATTTCCCGAGTCCCATCTCGTCGGCGAGGATGCCGCCAAACCCGGCGTCGCAGCGCGCGGACAGCCAGCGGAAGCCTTCCGCCTGGTAGGGCCGCAGCGTGCCAACAAGCGTGGCGGGCACGGCATAGGATTCCTCGCTCACGGCGCGGAAGTTCTCGAGATAGCGGTCGAATGACCGGTCGCGCTCGAGGTCGTGCTCTTCGTCCAGGTAGAACGCGCGGAAGCTCGGGAGCTCCACCGTTCCGGTCGCAAGCTGCGTGCGCGTGACGCCCAGGTCCGTGGTGATGCGGTCGAGCTGGGCGAGGTTGCATTCCTGCAGGTCGACGAAGAGCCCGTCACGCAGGCGGTGGTAGCGCTTGCGCGCGCGGTAGCTGGCGAGCAGCGCGGCGAGGTCTGCCGGCGACAGGTCGTCTGCCGAGACGGTGAGGTTCAGCAGGTTGCCCGCCATGGCGACGCCGAGCGTGACGCGCGGGGCCTTGTCGCGAATGAGGCGTTCAAAGGCGGCCGTGGCGCGCACTTCGCCCAGGGCGCGGAACTCCGCCAGCCCGCCGAACAGCAAGCGCGCCACGTCTTGCTCGGCGCCAAGCGGCAGGCGCGCGGGCGCGGGAAGCCGCCCTGCGCCGAAGTAGCGCTCCACGAGCTCTTCGGCCTGGGCTTCCTGCGTGGCGTCGCGGGTAGGAAATGCCCCAGGGCCGGATGCAGGACCGTCGGGTGCGGGGGCGTCGGGCACGCGGTTGCCGAATGCGAGGTCGCCGGATGGAACGCCGCCTTCAGAATCGTCCGCGTTCGTCCCCACGCGGAATTCCCGCGCTCCGTACGCCGCCTTCGCCTCGCAGACAACGTCGTTGCCCTCGCGGTCGAAATAGAAGCGCAGGGCGCATGTCACGAGCTTGTACGCCTGCAGCTCGGGCGGCACGTCGAGCGGGAGCGCCGCCTCGGCGGCGGGCAGCAGCGTGGCGCAGAAGAGCGGCAGGTCGGAGCGTGCGATGAACGGCGCCGGCTCCTCGGGATCGAGCGCGATGGCGAGCAGGTCGGCGCACGGCCCCCAGGAATCAGGGCACCGGTGGATTGCTTCGTCGTCCCATAGGTACAGGCGCGCGCCCGAGCGGACGAGGATGACGTCCTGGCGCGCTTCGATACGGTACCCGCCGTCCTCGGGCACGATGGCCAGGCCGATGCGCGGCTCGTGGTCGGTCACGCGGACGTGCGTGAGCGCGCGCGTGCCCGGGTCGGTTCCGCGCACGTCGAGCCGTGCGCCCTGCATGATGTCGAGCAGGTCGATGAGCTCGCTGGGGGAAAGCGGCAGCTCCCGTCCAAGGACGCCTCGTTCGCGCTGCTGCCAGCTTGCTTCCGCGCGCCGGCGTGCGCGCTCGGCACGGTCGAGGAACCGCACGAGCGCGCGGCCGCGCGCGGTGAACGCCTCCGGCACGTGCGCGAACGCGAGCTTCTTGCCGTATGCGCAGCGCTCGCCTGCGCGCGAGTGCTCCAGGAAGTCGGAGATGCTCTTGAGCACGTACGTCCCGGCAGGAGCGGCCACCTTGAAGCTGGCGGACCACTCGCCGTAGCCGTACGAGAGCGTCGGGATGAGGTCGACGGCCCCGCGCACGTCGTCGTCCGTCGCGGACTTCGCTCGCAGCATGAGCGCCGACAGCCGTGACGAGGTGGGCATGGTGCGGGCCGTGCCGGATGGCCTGCGGTTATCGGAAGGCCGGGCTGGTGCGTGCTGCTGTCCGACCTCGTTCGCGTGCGTGTCGTGCGCTGGCGTCATACCTCTCACCTCGATTCCTTGTGCGCGCAGCATTGATCATTCGCATGCTACACCGGGCGGAAGGGAAGGGGCGTGTTGTGGCGGATTTCCGCTCGAATTCCGTCCGAATTCCGCACGTCTCCTGCGCGCCCTGGCGCGCCTCCCGCACGCTTCCCGCACGTCTCTCGCGCCTCCCGCACGTTTCCTGCGCGTCCCGGCGTGCTGCACACGTTCGTGCACATCCTCGTCGGTTTTGCGAGATTGGAGGGCGTTTTATCTCGCGAAACCGACGAGGATTTGTATAAGGACGATGGCTTTCGCCGGATGAGAGCGACCGTGGTTGGATGAGGGGCGTGCGGGTGAGTGAGGCGGCACGAGCCAGGTGGGCTGCGCGGCGCGGATAGAGCGAGGTGCCCCAACGGGTTGACGGCGCTGGGCAGCGCGCTGGGCTGGTGCGTGCGGGGTGGGATTAGCGGCGGCGCAACGGGCTGTTTCTTGCGAGGCGGGCCCGGCGTCGGCAACAATGGTCGTGCATTGTTCGAGCACGTATCATCCAGGGATTCGGGAGGACGAATGAATATCAACGAGATCATTGCCGCCATCCGCAAAGAAGCCGGCATCACGCAGGAGGAGATGGCGCGCAGGCTGTATGTCACGCGGCAGGCCGTCTCTCGCTGGGAGAACGGCGAGACCACGCCGGGCATCGACATGGTGAAGCTCATCTGCGTCACGTTCAACGTGCCGCTTGAGCGCTTCTTCGACATGCCAGAGAATTATTTCTGCCAGTGCTGCGGCATGCCCATCCCCGATCGAGAACTGCACGGGACGCGGGCGGATGGCTCGGTGAGCGACGATTTCTGCAAATACTGCTACGACCAGGGCGACTTCACCGCGAAGGGCGTGACCCTGGAGGAGTTCGTCGAAGCGACGGCGCCCCTGGAAGCGGAAGCGCTGGGCGTCTCGCTTGACGAGGCAGTGTCGCTCATGATGACGCTGCTGCCGCACCTCAAGCGCTGGAAAGAGGTCGCGCGCAACGAGGCGGCGTACGGCGAAGAAGTCCGTGCTCGGTACGGCGACGAAGTGGTCGACACGGCGAACAGGAAGTACGTTGGCATGGGCGAGGCGGCGCACCTGCGGGCCGACGAGCTGGAGCTGGCCATCAAAGAGCAGCTGCGTCGCGCGATGGATGCGGGCGATGCGGCGGGGCCGGAAGCGCAGGAGCTTGTCGCGCTGCATCGACAGTGGCTTTGTGCGTACTGGCCCGACGGCATGTACACGCCCGAAGCGCATAAGGGGCTGGCCGACGGGTACGTGGCTGACGAGCGATTCACGCGCTATTACGAGGAGGTGGCACCGGGCGCGGCGCGTTTCTTGCGCGATGCGATTCATGCGTGCGCTTAGCGGCTGGTCGGCATTGCGTGTGCTCCTTGCTGGGCCGGTATCGCCTTCCTCGCGTGTGACCAGGCCTTTGCAACCGTAGGGTGCCTGCGCGGTGCCCATAATGAAGCTCCTGGTTGGTGGATTTGGCGGGTCTGTTGCCTCACAATTCGAATCGCCGGCACGAAGACAGACGACGCGCGCCGAAACGGCGTCGCGGCTTGAACGAAAGGACCTGCCGTGAGCTTCCGAAACAACCTCCAAGCGCTGCGCGCTGAGCGCAATATGACCCAGGAGCAGCTTGCCATGCTGCTCGGGGTGTCCCGCCAGTCCGTGACCAAGTGGGAGGCCGAGCGCTCTTATCCGGAAATGGACAAGCTGCTCAAGATGTGCGACATCTTCGAATGCTCGCTCGACGACCTCGTGAAGGGCGACCTCACCGGGCGGTCTCCTGCGGAAGGCGCCTCGGCAGCGCCGTCCAGCCCGCCGGCGGACGTCTGCGGCTACGACGAGCACCAGCGCATGCTGGCGCGGAAGGTGCCGACGGGCGTCGCCGCCATCCTCGTCGGCATCGCGGTCGCGTTTCTGTTCGAAGGGGCGATCGACCTCGGCGCGCACAACGGCAACGAAGCGCTGTTCGTCATCATCGTGCTGGCAGGCGTGCTTGCGGGGCTCGCGTTCCTTGTCCCCGCTGGCATGGCGCACGCCGCGTTCGTGAAGGCGCACCCTTACGTGGAGGATTTCTACACCGAGGACGACCGCGCCCGCGCTCGCAAGTCGTTCTCGGCGGGGCTTATCGCCGGCATCGCGTTCATCTTCGCCGGCATCGGCCTCCTGATCGTGCTCGAGGAGCAGGACGAGAGCCGGGCGCTGTTCTTCCTCCTGTTCTTCATCGCGCTCGGCGCGTGGAATATCGTGCATTACGGGATGCTGCTCGGCCGCACGAACGTGGCGGAGTACAACAAGGACGCTGCCGACGAGCTCGAGGTCGAGGAGATCGTGAACGCGCGGGTGGACGCCGAGGTGAAAGACGCGCTGCTGGCCCGCAAGCGCCATGGCAAGAAACTGGGCGCGGTGTGCGGCTCCATCATGATCGTCGCGACCATCGTCGGCCTCGCGCTTCTGTTCGAGCCTGTCCTCACGGCGCCCGACCCTGACGCCTTCGACCCTGTGGGCACGTCCGCCATGTGGTTCTGGGTCGCCTGGCCCGCAGGCGCCCTGCTCTGTGGCATCGTGACGCTGCTGTGGGAAGCGTTCGGAAAAGAGGAGTAAAGAGCAACGCGTGCCGCTGTCCCGAACAGCGGTTCTTCGATTGCTTAGAGAGGGGCCGCTATCGCCGAGGCAATGGCGGTCGAGGGGGGCGTGCTCGAAGTTTTGCCTTGCATCGTGCACAATAGAGCCCTGTTCGTTCGAAAGGGTAGGGCATATGAGCACACACGTGGCATTTCGGAGCGCGGAGCGGAAGGACGTCCCGCTCATCCTGCGGTTCATCAAGGAGCTTGCCGACTACGAGGGCATGCTGGACGAGGTCGTGGCGGACGAGGCCACGCTCGAGGAATGGCTGTTCGACAAGGAGAAGGCAGAGGTGATTTTCGCGCTTCAGGGCGAAGAAGAAGTGGGCTTCGCCTTGTTCTTCCATAACTTCTCGACCTTCCTTGGCCGCGCGGGTGTCTACCTGGAGGACCTGTACGTCAAGCCGGAGCGCCGCGGCAAGGGGTACGGTAAGGCCCTCTTGAAGAAGCTCGCGTCGATTGCGGTGGAGCGCGGGTGCGGGCGCTTGGAGTGGTGGTGCCTCGATTGGAACAAGCCGAGCATTGATTTCTACCTGTCGCTCGGAGCGGAGCCCATGGCGGATTGGACCGTCTACCGCATTGCGGGCGACACCCTGACGCAGCTTGCGAAGGCGGACTGAGCACCCGAAAGCAGGTGCGGCGTGCATGCTGGTAAGATGGTCGGTGGCTTATAGTCACTTCAATCGCATTCACGGCGAAGGCGCGCGAGGGGGTCGGCATGCTTGAGAAGGGAACGGAAAGCGGCGTAGCCCGCATTCTCGTCGTCGAGGACGACGCCTCCATCAGCGACGTCGTCTGCTCCACGCTGTCCGGTGCGGGATTCGCCTGCACGCCCGCCTATTCGGGCACGGAGGCGAAGCTTCTCATTGAGTCGGGCGAGCCGTTCGACCTGTTCGTGTGCGACCTCATGCTGCCGGGGATGCCCGGCGAGGACGTGGTGGCGCTCGTCCGCTCGAAGGGCACGGCGCCAATCCTTGTGACGTCCGCCAAGGCGCAGGTGGTCGACCGCGTGGCGCTTTTGCGCATGGGGGCCGACGACTACCTGGTGAAGCCGTTCGACCTTGACGAGCTGATGGCGCGTGTGGAGGCGCTGCTGCGCCGCGCGGGATTCTTCCCGGGTGCGCCGGGCGACGCAGGAGGCGCAAGCGCCGCCGATGCCGAGGAGAGGCCCTTAGAGCACGGCGCATGGCGGCTGTTCCCAGAGGCGCGCCGCTTCGAGGTGGCGGGGGAGACGGTCGCGCTCACGCGTACCGAGTTCGACATCGTGGCCTCCTTCATGCGGCGTCCCCGCAAGGTGTTCACCAAGCGCGAGCTGTACCGTGCGGTGTGGAACGAGGACGCCGTGGTGGAGGAGAAGGCCATCAGCACGCACGTTTCCAACATTCGCTCAAAGCTCAAAGGCAGCGGTACCGAGGGCTATATCGAGACGGTGTGGGGTATCGGGTTCAAGCTTGCCGATGAGCCTTCGGCGTGAAAAGGCGGCAGCCGAGGTTGCGACGCGGGGACGCAGCGGGCGGCCGCATGGTGCGGCGTGGGGATTCGCCGATGGAGGGAGGCGATGTGAGCCGCAAAGCCCCGAAGGCGAATCTTGCAACTTTCTTAAAACTTCGCGGGAGGTTCGTGAACCTTCGCCTTCCATACTCGAGCTATCGGATTTGACGATGGCGAGAAAGGATGGCGAATGGATGCGATAAGGACATCCAACCTGACCAAGGCCTACGGCGCCAAGCGCGCCGTCGACGGGGTGAGCCTCACCGTGGGCGCGGGCGAGATCTACGGCTTCGTCGGGCGCAACGGCGCGGGCAAGTCCACGCTCATGAAGATGCTCGCGGGGCTGGTGCTGCCCACGGCGGGCGAGATCGAGATCCTGGGCGAGCGCCAAGCGCCAGGGTGCACGAGCCGTCGCTTGGGCGCGCTCATCGAGAGCCCGGGGATTTACCCGGGGCTCACCGGCTTGGACAACGTGATGGTGCGCGCGCTCGCGCTCGGCGTGCCCCGGGCGCGCGCCGCCAGCATGGAGGCGCTCGAGATCGTGGGGCTGGCCGCCGTCGCCAAGAAGCGCGCCAAGACCTACTCGCTCGGCATGAAGCAGCGCCTGGGCCTGGCGATCGCGCTGGTGGGCTCGCCCGACCTGCTGTTGCTCGACGAGCCGTTCAACGGGCTCGACCCGCAGGCGGTGCGCGAGGTGCGCACGACCATCATGAACCTGGCGCGCGTGCGCTCGCTCACGGTGTTCGTAAGCTCTCACGTGCTCGACCAGCTCGAGCGCATGGTCACCTGCTATGGCGTCATCCGCGACGGCCGCCTCGTGCGCGAGATGACCGCCGCCGAGGTGGATGCTGAGTGCGCCGACTACCTGAGCGTGCGCGCGGTCGAACCCCAGCTCGCGCTCGCGCGGCTTGAGGATGCCTTCCCGACGGCGCGCTTCTCCCTCATGCCCGACGACGCCATCCGCGCCGAGGGCGGTGTCACGGCGGAGGCGGCAGGCGCCGCGCTCGCGCAGGCGGGCATCGCGGTGACCGAGCTGTTCGTCCACGAGCGCGACATCGAGGAGCTGTTCGTGGAGCTGATGGGAGCCGATCCCTCCATCCCTGCGCCCGACGCGGCGGCGTGGTCGCAGGCGGCAGGCGCGGAGCCGCCGCGCGGGTACGACGGGAGAGGGGGCGGTCGCCATGCTTAGCATGATCCGAGCGGAGCTTTTCCGCATCGCGAAGTCGCGCTATTCCCTCTTTTACGCGATCGTCTTCTTCGTGATCGCTGCAGCGACTCCCTTCGCGCTGTGGCTTCATGGCGTATGGCCTGCCTTCGCGGAGACGGGGTTCGTGGAAGTGCCGGCAGAGCCGCTGCCTTCGCTGCAGCTTTACGGCGTGTCGTTCCTGGGAGGCTCGTTCGCCGCCATGGGCGTGGGCGTTTCGGTGAGCGAGCTCGTCGCGGAGGACTTCAAGTTCGGCTACGTGAAGAACCTTGTGCAAGCGCGGGGCGGGCGCACGTCGTACGCGGTCGCCGTCGTGGCGTGCGCATTGTTGATTGCCGCGGCGACGACGTTGTTCGGGATGCTCGTCGTCGAGGGCGCGCTGCGGCTGCAGGGCTACGCTCCTGTCCCGCCGTCCGCCGCGGAGGGGCTGCAGTGGTTCATCCAAGCGGTGCTCTGCTGCGCCGCGTACGCGACGGTGGCGGCGCTCGTCGCGATCGCTACCAAGTCGGAGGTCGTGGCGGTTTTCGCGGCCATCTTCCTCGGGGGCGGGACGGTCGAGTCCGTCTGCAAGCTGGTCCTCGCCAACATTCCCGGCATTCCTGCCGCGCTGCGCGACTGCCTGGATGGCTACCTCGCGACCGACCTGGCGACCCTCGCCCAGGGCGCCATCTGCGATCCGATGGCCTACGTCCAGGCGGGCGCGACCATGCTCGTCGTCGGCGTCGCATGCGTCCTCGTCATGCGCCGCCGGAGCCTCGGGTAGGGGGTGCGTCATGGGATTCGCGAATCTTTTCAAGGCGATGACATGGCGGCTCGCGAAAGGCCGGATAGGGAAGGCGTTCGCCGCGGTCTACGCGCTCCTCATCGTTGGAGGGGTCGTTGCTCTCAAGGCGATCGGCGCGGACGCGTCGATATCCGCAGCGGTGTCCGAGACGAGCTCCGATGTTGCCCTGGGGCTTTCTGTCCTCTCGCCTGGATTGGGCGGCGTCGACCTCATGCGGGCGTGCGGGGCGCTGTTCGTGCGCGGTAGCTTCGTGGCGATGCTCGTGGCGGTCTTCTGCAGCCTGTTCTTCGCGAAGGACGTGAGGAGCGGGGGCGTGAAGAACATCGTCCAGGGACGGACCGCTCGGCGTGACTACGCGCTCGCCGCCGGCGTGCTGACGCTTGCCGTGGCGGCGTTCGCGGTTCTTGCGGGCGCGCTCGTTTCCGTCGTATCGCTTGCTGCGCTCGGGTTTCCCCTCGCGGCGCTGGCGCCCGGCGAGCTGGTATCCTGGCTTGCGGAGGTGTGGCTTGCCGTTTCGGCCTATGCGGTGGTTGTCGTGGTGGTGGCGCTGCTCACGGGAAGCGAGGCCGTCTCCGTCGTCGCCGGCCTGATGCTCGGAGGCGCGGCGGTGGAGAACCTGCTCTACGCAGCGCTGGGGCTGGTGACCGGGCATCCCGACGAGGTGCGTCAGGTGTTCGGCGGCTACCTTGCCATGATGCTGTCGCGGCTGGGCGACGGGACGGTGCTTCCAGGGGAAGCTGTGGTGCCCGCTCTCGCGACCGTCGCGATTGCCGTTGCGGCAGGGGCGCTGGTCATGCGCCGTCGGCGCTTGGCATGATGGGTCCTCGAACTTCGGGCAAAGCGGTTCGCGCTGCGGGTGGAAAGGAGGCGGGGTGGATTTGGGCTGGATGGTGGCGATAGCGCTGGCGGTCGCGCTGATCGGTGCCGTCGCGCTCTATGAGCGCGAGCTCGGCCGCCTCGCGCGCTTCCTGCGGCGGGATGACCGCAGCGCCAACGAGCGGGCCACCGTGTCGTTCTCGACGCCTGGCGTCTCGTCGGTCGCTGCCGCTGTCAACGACGAGATGGATGCCCTGCGCGATGAGCGCGCTGCCCTCGGCGAGCGGCAGGAGGCGTTCCAGCGCGACCTTGCCGCGCTCTCCCACGACATCCGCACGCCGCTTGCCGGCGCCCAGGGCTACCTGCAACTCCACGGGCGCAGCACGAGTCCTGCCGAGCGGGAGCGCTGCCTGCGCGAGGCGTCGTCGCGCCTGTCCGCCATGCGCGAGCTCACCGACCGGCTGTTCGACTACGCGAAGGCGGCCGACTCCGACAGCCCTCTCGCGTGCGAGCCGGTCGAGGTGCTCCCTATCCTGGCGGAGGTGCTTGCCGGCGCGTACCCACAGTTCGCCGAGCGTGGCTGGGAGCCCGCCATCGACTTCGAGGACGACGGGGCGGCGGTTCTTGCCGACCCCGAGGCGCTTTCCCGCGTCTTCTCCAACCTGCTCGCCAACGCGCTGCGGCATGGTGCTTCCGCGCCCACGATTGCGCAACGCCTTCTTCCGCCTGGCGACAGGGGAGAGGGCGGCATGGTTGAGCTGGTCTTCTCCAACAAGGTGGAGGGCGCTGACGCCATCGAAGCCGACCGCCTGTTCGAGCGCTTCTACCGCGCTGACGGCGCGCGCTCCGGCGGCGGGTCGGGGCTGGGGCTCGCGATTGTCGCGAGCCTCTGCAAGCGCATGGGCGGGTCCGTCGCGGCGGTGGCCAGCCGCGGATTCCTCTCCATCATGGTGCGCCTTCCTGCCGCGATGTGAAAAAGGGACTGTCCCTTTTTCACATTTATCCGGCAATGATGCTTTCCGACCAGCGTAAGAGCAGGTCGACGAGCTTTCGGCGCTCGATGTCGCCCACGGGACAGTGCGCGCTCCAGTCGCGGCCGATTTCGAGGATGCGCGCCTCGTCACCTTCAAGCTGGGCGGCAAGCTCGGCCTTCGTGCGCGGGTAGGTGCCCGTCCGGGCAAACTGCAGCGCTTGCAGCGTGAAGAATGCCCCCTTGAAGAGCTGCTCCAAGACGCCGTCCGCGGCATCGCCGTCGAAGACGGAGGCGTGGCAGGCGGCGTGATAGATTCCAGAGGCGCCGATGCGGGCGGCATCGAGGGCGTCGGCCTTCGTGAACGCCTCGACGTCGGGGAGTCCGCCGAAGAGCGCATGCGTGTCGTGGTAGAACTGGAAAAGCTCATGACGCGGCCATGCGGCAAGCGCTCGTTCGGAGCCGACGAACCCGCAGGCGAGCTCGCTTTGCGGCATCGACTGCACGACGGTGCAGTAGCGCGCGAGGTCGTCAGCGTCCACGCGGTCAAGCAGCACCACAAGGTCGATATCGCTGCCTTCGCGCGCCTCGCCCCGCGCGCGGCTTCCTTGAAGCCCAACGAAGCGCAGGCGATTCCCGAACTCCGCCTGCAGCTTTTCTTTCGCCTCTTCTGCCCATGCGAACGCGTCCATAGAGGGTCCTTTCTGTGTCTGCCGGACGGAAGATTATACCGGCCGGCAGACATGACGGAGGCGCAGGCGAACGAGAAAAGGGGCAGACCCCTTTCTCGTTGGTGTTGAATTGAGCAGTCGGCATAATAGCCCATGTACCTGTCCCTTCGGGCCGTGTGCCCCCTGGGGCGGCGGAAAGCGGTCTAACTGAGTAACCTTCCCAGGATGCTGAAGGCTCCCCAGCCGCAGCAGGCGCCTATGACGGCGGCTGCCAAGGTCTTTGCTGCGAGCTTGCTCCACCAGAACTTGCCCGCCCGTTGGTTCTCTTCGCTCAGCACCTCAGGGTCCTTTCCGTGCATGAACGCATCGTACGCGCGGTAGGTGAACAGTTGGTTGTCATGCTTGATCTTCTCCACCATGCTGGCGCACACTGCCACTGGGATGAAGAGCGCGATGGCGGGGATCAGAATCACGGGCCAGCTCAAGTCAATCAGGCAGGTCACTATAACCCAAACGACCAGAGCTGCCCCGCAGACTATCATGACCGCCCCGAGCTTGTTCATCCGCTTCGCTTCCGCACTGAGAATCGCCTTCATTTCTTCCACATCTCCTTTGATCAGCTCATCGACGCTTACCTCGAAGAGATTGCTCAGGAGCAACAGACTGTGCACATCGGGATAGGTGCGGTCGGTCTCCCAGTTTGAGATTGTTTGGCGCGAGACGAAAATCGCCTCGGCAAGCTGCTCCTGAGACATGCCCCGGCGCGCACGATGATCCTTGATGTGGCTGCCTAGCTCCACGGGCGCTCCCTTCTGATTGGAAATGTGGCGGAATGGAAGCGACTGTACCACCAAACGTCTTTGGCAAAGGACGAATCGAGGGAGAATCACTCTGTCAAAAGGCTTTATCAACGCCGATGAACTGGGGGTTTGTGAGCATTATTCAATCCGTCTTGTTGCGACCATGCGATGGAGCCGCCGATTCTCTGCGATATGAGTTATGACCTTGCTTTCACCAAGCCGCCCAAGCGGGCGCGTTGTGAAACTGCGGGGAAGTAGGCCTTACTCCGCAAGCGCGCGCAAAGAGTCGGCGGCGGCCTGCGAGGAGATGTGGAGCTTGAGGCCGATAGGGCTCACTTCAAGCGTCACGACGGGCGAGCCCTCGTACGTCGTGGCTTCGAGCCCCTTGAACTCTTCGAGGTCACTTGCGTCCTGCCCAAGCTTCTGAGTCTCGGGTTCCCACAGTTCGAAGGTGTACTCGGCGGGCTCCTCCGGCGCTGGGGCGAGGCCGTTCTCGCTCGACAGCGGAGCGAAGGCGCGCTCGATTTCGCCCTGGTCGGTCACTTCCCGCACGACCTCCCCGGACGCCGCGTCTTTCACGACAAGGCGGGAGACCTTGCCCCACTCGATGTTGGAGAGCGTTCCGGCAAGCTCCTGCGCCTGGGAGGCGAGCTCTCCCGCCTGGGAGGCTGCCTCCTCCGCTTTGCCGGCGATCTCGTCCGTGTTGGGGATGCCGAAGCATCCTCCAAGCGGAAGTGCGAGCGCTGCGGCAAGCGGCGCCGCCAGCATGAGGCGTGCTCGGGTCTTGAGGCCGGTCGCGGACGTTTCTTCGTGGCGTCGGTTCATGGGATCACCTTTTATTCCGAATCGTGCGAGTAGTCTCATTGTAGAGGGGCTCGAGGGGTTTTCTCTCGCAAGGCGCCGTCCGTTCGGATACCGTCAACAAGGGCGCGCCTTCGTTCGTTGCTGCATGTTCCGTGCGGGCGAAGGCTGCGCGGGCTCCTGCGCGAGGGGAACTTTCGTGGGGTAGCTCCCGGTGAAGCAGGCGTCGCAGAAGCCGTCGTGGTAGGCATCCGACACGGCGCGGTGGAGCCCCTCGACCGAAATGAAGGAAAGCGAGTCGGAGCCGATCCACTCGTTCATCTGTTCAATCGTCATGTTTGCGGCGATGAGCTGGTCGGGCGTGCCGGTGTCGATGCCGTAGAAGCACGGCCATTTCACCTCGGGGCTCACGATGCGCAGGTGCACTTCGGCAGCACCCGCGTCACGCAGCATCTTCACGAGCTGCCTGGAGGTGTTTCCGCGCACGATGCTGTCGTCGATGACGACAAGGCGCTTGCCCGCGATGACCGAAGGCAGCGGGTTAAGCTTCAGGCGGATGCCGAGTTGGCGCATGGCCTGCGTGGGCGCGATGAACGTGCGTCCCACGTAGCGGTTCTTCACGATGCCGTCCGCGTACGGGATTCCGCTTGCGGAGGAGTATCCGAGCGCGGGCGGCACGCCCGAGTCGGGCACGCCGAGCACGAGGTCTGCGTCCGCCGGCGCCTCTTCGGCAAGATTGCGGCCCATCGCGCGGCGGGCTTGGTACACGCTTTGCCCGTCGATCACGCTGTCAGGTCGCGCGAAGTACACATACTCGAAGATGCACGATGCGCGGCGGCCGGCCGGCGCTCCCTGCTCGCTCGTCATGCCCTCACGGTTAAAGCGCACGATCTCACCCGGCTCGACGTCGCGCACGTATTCGGCGCCAACGATGTCAAGGCCGCACGTCTCGCTCGACACGACCCAGCCGCGGCCATGGGGGAGTTTCCCAATGCACAGCGGCCGTATCCCGTTCGAATCGCGAAGCGCATAGAGGGATTCGGGGCTTACGAGCACCATGGCGTAGGCGCCCTCGAGAAGCTCCATTGCGCGCCTGATGCCGTCGCGCAGATGGTGCGTATGCCTGGTGAAGAGCCCAATCGCCTTTGCGGCGATCTCGGAATCGGTATCCCCGCACAGCTCGATGCCTTCCGTGGCGAGGCGAGCGCGCAGGGGGTCGGTGTTCACAAGCGTCCCGTTGTGAGCGAGCGCGAAGCGCGCGTCGTCGAGTGCGGGGATGTGTGGTTGCGCCGCATCCAGCGATGTCGTGCTGCCGCTCGTGGAGTAGCGCGTGTGCCCCACCGCGACGAGTCCTCGCATTGCGGCGAGCGTTGCCTCGTCGAATGCCTGCGTTACCAGGCCAAGGCCCTTCGAGACAGCCACCGTCTCCCCATCGCCTACTGCGATGCCGGCGCTTTCCTGGCCGCGGTGCTGGAGCGCCTGCAGGCCGAAGCACGCCATGCGCGCCACGTCCTCGTCCGGCGCGAACACCCCGAACACGCCGCACGCCTCCTCAAGACGATCGGGGCGTTCGTTGAATGCGGTCGAAGCTGCCATTGCGTCCTCCTTCGCTGAGTAGCCGCTTAACGTTGCAATCCGAGCCGATCGCTTCGTGCTTGGCCGGCAAAGAGCTCTTACGCAAGGGGCTTGCCGGCCGTCGGCGATGCCGGGCGGTCGCGGCCTATTTCGCACCACATAGACTAAAGCCTTCGATTGTTGCGAACGGGTCACACGTTGCGGCGAGCGTCGATGAGCCTGAGCGACCCGCCGACGTGCTTCGCCGTCTCTGCGCAACAAGCTGATAACACGATTGACGCTGCTTGGAAACGTGATGGTTGCCGAATTGAATCATCGGCGCCCTATGCTCGGAGGCGAGTTGATTACTCAGGCCAAAAGACGAGGGGGCCGATACATGTCAACGAAACCATCGCTTCGGGAGGGCGCCGTTCGCATCCCGTCGGGCTGCGCGATCGCCGGCATCATGGACAGGAGCGGCGAGCGCCACGACGGCTCCGACGTCATGGCGGCGATAGCCCTCATGCACGACCGATGCAACGGCCTGGGCGGCGGATTTGCCGCCTACGGCATCTACCCCGAGTACGCGGATCTCTACGCGTTCCACATCATGTACGAATCCGCTGAGGCGCGCGCCGAGACCGAGGCATACCTGGGGCAGTACTTCATGGCAGAGAAGCAGGAGCGCATTCCAACCGAGCCGGTGCGGTCCATCGTGAACCCGCCCGACGTCTGGCGCTACTTCGTGCTGCCGCACCCGATGCGGCTCAATATGAGCGGGCTGGATGAGGCCGAGTACACGATGCGTCACGTGTTCCGCATCAATTCTTCGATCCCGGGCGCGTTCGTCGCGTCGTCGGGCAAGAACATGGGCGCGTTCAAGGGGGTCGGATATCCCGAGGACATCGGCGCGTTCTACCGCATCGGCGACTATAAGGCATGGCTGTGGACGGCGCATGGCCGGTTTCCCACGAACACGCCTGGCTGGTGGGGAGGCGCACATCCGTTCACGCTGCTCAATTGGTCGATCGTGCACAACGGCGAGATATCGAGCTACGACGCGAACCGTCGCTACGTGGAGCAGTTCGGCTACGAGTGCGCGCTGCAGACGGACACCGAGGTCGTCACGTACCTCTTCGACTTGCTCGTTCGACGTCACGGGTTTTCCCAGGAGATGGCGGCGCATATCATGTGCGCGCCGTCATGGGATGACATAGACCGCATGGAACCGGGCCGGGCGGCGTTCGAGACGGCGTTGCGCTGCGTGTACGGCAGCGCGCTCATCAACGGGCCGATGTCGGTCATCCTCGGCTCCGACGAGGGGTTGCTCGCCCTCAACGACCGTCTGAAGCTGCGCGCGCTCATGGTGGGGGAGAAGGGCAGCATGGTCTACCTCGCCTCTGAGCAGGCGGCCATCGAGCTCGTGTGCCCCGAGGTGGAAAGCATTCGTGCTATTGACGGCGGCGTGCCGTTCGTCGTGCAGCTTGACGAAGTGGCGCGCCGCAAGGCGGCGGAATCCCCCGAAAACGAACCCGGCGTGCAGAGTCCGGCGTCGTTGTTTACCGGCGTTGCCCCTGCGCAGGCGAAGCGGAAGGAGGCGTAAGGCAATGCTCGACTACCTCCTGCCGCGCTACAAGGTGTTGCGCGACGACGGGCTGTGCATCCGCTGTGGCGTGTGCGAGCGCTCGTGCGCGAACGAGGTCCACCGCGTCGACAGCGAGCTTGATCGCGTGACGGCCAACCATGCGAGGTGCGTGAACTGCCAGCGCTGCGTTGTCATGTGCCCGACGCAGGCGCTTGCCATTGCGAAGTGGCCGCAGGTGAACAACGGCTCGAACAACTGGACGCTCGAGGCCATGCAGGACATCGCCAAGCAGGCGCAGACGGGCGCTGTGCTCCTGTCGTCGATGGGCAACCCGAAGCCCTACCCCATCTACTGGGACCGGTTGCTGCTCAACGCGAGCCAGGTGACCAACCCGTCCATCGACCCCCTTCGCGAGCCGATGGAGACGCGCGTGTTCCTCGGGCGTCGCCCCGATGTGCTGCGCGTGAACGAGCGCGAGCGCACGGTTATATCGAAGATGCCTCCGCAGCTGCGCCTCGACGTGCCAGTCATGTTCTCTGCGATGAGCTTCGGCTCCATCTCGCTCAACGCGCAGATGGCACTTGCGATGGCGGCAGAGGAGCTTGGCACGTACTTCAACACAGGGGAAGGCGGGTTCCACCGGGATCTCCGGAAGTACGGCTCGCACGCCATCGTGCAGGTCGCATCGGGGCGCTTCGGCGTGGACGTGGGCTACCTCAATGCCGGCGCCATGGTCGAGATCAAAATAGGCCAGGGTGCGAAACCCGGCATCGGCGGGCACCTGCCAGGCGAGAAGATCAATGCCGAAGTGTCGCGCACGCGCATGATTCCGGAGGGCACCGATGCCATCTCGCCCGCGCCGCATCACGACATCTATTCCATCGAAGACCTGCGCCAGCTCGTCTACTCGCTCAAGGAGGCGACGTGTTACGAGAAGCCCGTTGCCGTTAAGATCGCCGCGGTGCACAACGTCGCCGCCATCGCGAGCGGCATTGCGCGGGCGGGCGCGGACGTCATCGTGGTGGACGGCTTCCGCGGCGGCACAGGTGCCGCCCCCGCATGCATTCGCGACAACGTGGGCATCCCTGTCGAGCTTGCCCTCGCCGCCGTCGACCAGCGCCTTCGCGAAGAGTCAATCCGCTCGAGCGTGAGCCTTGTCGTAGCAGGCTCCATCCGCAGCTCCGCCGATGTGGTGCGCGCTATCGCGCTCGGCGCCGATGCCGTGTACTGCGCGAGCGCCCCGCTCATCGCGCTCGGGTGCCACCAGTGCCAGGACTGCTCGTCGGGCAAGTGCAACTGGGGCATCGCCACGCAGCGCGACGATCTGGTGAGGCGTCTTAATCCGGAGATTGCCGCCGAGCGCGTGGTGAACCTCGTGCGCGCATGGAACCACGAGATCCAGGAGATGCTCGGCGGCATGGGGCTTAACGCCATCGACGGCCTGCGCGGCAATCGCGCGATGCTGCGCGGCGTGGGCCTCAACGAAAAAGAGCTGTCCATTCTCGGCGTGAAGTATGCAGGGGAGTGATGCGCGGTGAAGAGGATTTATGCGCTCGAACGGTGGTGCATCGACTGTAAGCGCTGCGAAGTCGCCTGCCGCGTCTTCCATTCGAAGAGCCGCGATGCGGTGCGGGCGTACCGCGTTGAGGGAGACGGTCCGAAGGGACGTATCTGGGTAGAAGGCACCCGCGCGGCGTCGCTCGCGCTGAACTGCCGCCACTGCGCCGATCCCGCTTGCGTGCAGGGGTGCATCTCGGGTGCGATGCAGAAGCATCCGGCGACGGGCGTTGTGGCGGTTGATCAACAGAGATGCGTGGGCTGCCGAACCTGCGCGAGCCTGTGCCCGTTCGGCGCCGTGCGCATCGAGGAGGTCGCAGGGCGCGAAGTTGCCATCAAGTGCGATCTGTGCGGGGAGCGCCTGGGAGAGGCGGGGAATCCGAGCTGTGTGGCGGCCTGCCCGAACCGCGCGCTCATCTACGTGGAAAGCGAGGGTGGTTCGCATGAGTGACCGCATCGTCGACTACCTCGTCATTGGGAACTCTGCCGCGGGCGTCACGGCGGCCGAGCACATCCGCGCGAACGACGCGCACGGCACCGTGCTCATCGTCGGTCGCGAGCCGTATGCGGTGTACGGGCGCCCGCTCATCTCGTACCTTATTGCCGGAAGGACCACGCGCGAGCGGCTGGGCTGGAAAGATCCCGGGTTTTACGATCGCACGGGAATCGAGTGCCTTACCGGCTCCGATGCCGAGGTCGTCTCGCTTGATCCGGAAGCGCACACCGCGACGCTTGCCGACGGCAGCGTCGTGACGTATGGCAAATGCCTCGTGGCCACGGGAAGCATTCCCTTCACGCCGCCGATCACGGGCTTGGAGGGGCGCGAGAACGTGCATGCGTTCTTCACGCTCGATGACGCCGAGGGAGTCTGGGAAGACGCGCGTCGTGCGCGCCAGAGCGCAGACGCCGAAGGCCGCCCCGCTCGCGCCGTCGTCATCGGGTCGGGCATGATCGGTCTTAAGGCCGCCGAGGCCATTGCCGGCTACGTGGACGAGGTCTGCGTCCTCGAGCTGGCGGACCGCATTCTGCCCGCTGCGCTTGACGCGCAGGGGTCGAGCCTGCTCCAGCGTTTGCTCGGCTGTCACGGTGTTCTCTGTCGGCCAGGCCTGTCCGTCCAGGAGGTCTGCGGGGACGGGCGGCGCGCAACGTCGGTCATCCTCACGAACGGCGAGTGCGTGGCCTGCGATTTCATCGTTGCCGCGGTCGGCGTGCGCCCGAACTCCAAGCTTGCGGTCGATGCCGGCGCGCAACAAGGACGTGGCCTTCTGTGCGGTGCCGACCTCCAGACGAGCCTGCCCGACGTGTATGCCGCTGGCGATCTCGTGCAGGTGACCGACGTGCTCAGTGGCGTCGAGCGCCCGCTTGCGCTGTGGCCGAACGCGGTGCGGCAAGGGGCGTGCGCGGGCCGTCACATGGCGGGCGCTCCCGATGCCGAGCCGTTCGACGGCTCGTTTGCCGTGAACGCAGTCGATTTCTTCGAGACCTCGCTGCTGACCGCGGGCCTTATCGACCCTCCTGAGGGGGCAGGCTGCAAGGTGCTCGCGCGCCAAGAGGGCGATTCGTATGTGAAGTTCGTCATGAAGGACGGGCGCCTGTGCGGATACATCCTGCTCAACAGGCCAGACAACGCCGGCATGTACACGGCGCTCATCAAAAACAGGGTGGAGCTCTCGGCGTTTCCCGAAGAGGTGTTCCTTGGCAGGCCGCTTGAGAACCTCGATTTTTCTCGCGACGATCGGTGGAAGCGCCTGCATGCGTTCTACCCGTCTCATCTGGACGATCGTGGATGGAAGGAGGCGCGATGAGCGAGGAGACGCGTAACGGGGCTGTGGGGCGCGTAGTGCTTGGGACCACGCACTTCGCCGAGGCGAACGAAGCGGTGCGCGCGGCGCTTGCCGATGCGGACACGGTGGTTGTCGAGCGCGCGTTCGCCCAGCGCTACCTCGGTTGCGCCATGTCCGAGGGTAAGAGGCTGGAGATCCATGGCGTGCCCGGCAACGACCTTGCCTGCTATATGGACGGCGGATTCGTCGAGGTGTTCGGCAACGCTCAGGACCAGGTGGGCAACACGATGAACCGGGGGTGCGTGGTCATCCACGGCCGCTGTGGCGATGCGCTTGGCTATGGCATGCGCGGCGGGCGCATCTTCGTGCGCGATAGCTGCGGGTGGCGTGCCGGCATCCACATGAAGCAGTACGGAGAGCGCTGTCCCGTGCTCGTTATCGGCGGGGACGCAGGCAACTTCCTCGGCGAGTATCTCGCGGGAGGCGTCATCGTGCTCTTGGGGCATGCGGGCGAGTACCTTGCAAGCGGCATGCACGGCGGGGTGGTCTACCTGCGCCACCGCCTTGAGGAGGCGGACGTGCACGAAGGCCTCGTGCAGGAGCCTGTCGCCGAGGAGGATCGGGCGTTTCTTGCGGGGGTGCTTCAGGAGTACGCCGGCTATTTCGCGGGCGAACTGCCCGAGCCGATCGATGCGACGGGGGAAGGCTTCTGGCGCCTGCGCCCCGCTTCGTCCAGGCCGTACGCCAGCATGTACGCCAACTAGCCGGAACATCGTCGCGCCGCCCCGTGCGGCAGGCGCGGCGCGGGCGTGACCGACGCGTGCGCGGGCGGCGGGAGCGGAACATCACGCGCAAGGCCGCGCAGGCAGGCGCGGTCGTCACGGACGTCCAGCGCGGACAGAAAGTGAGGAATGGCCATGGCCGACATTTCGGAAATCTACGGGTCGATGGTGTTCGACGAGCGCACCATGCAGGAGCGCCTGCCGAAGGCGACCTACAAAAGCCTGATTAAGACCATAGAGGAAGGACAGCCGCTCGACCTTGACGTTGCCAACGTCGTGGCCCACGCCATGAAGGAATGGGCCATCGAGCGCGGAGCCACGCACTTCGCGCACTGGTTCCAGCCGCTGTCGTGCGTCACGTCGGAAAAGCACGACGCCTTCCTGGAGCCCACAGGCGACGGCCGCGCCATCATGAGCTTCTCAGGCAAGGAGCTTATCCAGGGCGAGCCCGACGCGTCGAGCTTCCCGAACGGCGGCCTGCGCTCCACCTTCGAGGCGCGCGGCTACACCGCATGGGACCCGACGAGCTACGCCTTCGTGAAGGACGAGGTGCTGTGCATCCCTACGGCGTTCTGCAGCTACACGGGCGAGGCCCTCGACAAGAAGACCCCGCTTCTCCGCTCCATGCACGCCATCGACGAGCAGGCGAAGCGCGTGCTCTCCTTGTTCGGCGAAACGCCCCAGCGCGTGATGACCACCGTCGGCAACGAGCAAGAGTTCTTCCTGATCCCAGAGAAAGACTACGCGCACCGCGAGGACTTGGTGCTCACGGGCCGTACGCTCTTCGGCGCGCCGCCGTGCAAAGGCCAGGAGCTGGAAGAGCACTACTTCGGCGCCATCCGCCCCACGGTGAACGAGTTCATGAAGGAGCTTGACGAGGAGTTGTGGAAGCTCGGCGTCTCCGCCAAGACGAAGCACAACGAGGTGGCCCCCGCCCAGCACGAGTTGGCCCCCATCTTCACGAACGCGAATCGCGCTGTTGACGAGAACCTGCTCACCATGGAGAAGATGCGCCTTCTGGCCAGCCATTACGGCCTGGTGTGCCTGCTGCACGAAAAGCCGTTCGAGGGCATCAACGGCTCCGGCAAGCATAACAACTGGTCCTTGTCCGCGGACGGAAAGAACCTCCTCGACCCAGGCGAGAGCCCCATGGAGAACTTGCGCTTCCTCGTGATCCTCGCGTGCATCATCGCGGCGGTCGATGACTGCCAGGAGCTCCTGCGCATGTCCGTCGCCTCGGCAGGCAACGACCACCGTCTTGGCGCGAACGAGGCGCCGCCGGCCATCGTGTCCGTCTTCCTCGGCGACGAGCTGGGCGCCATCGTGGACGCGCTCATCGCTGGCGACGAGTACACGAGCGCCGAAAAGGTGTCCATGGACCTGGGCGTCGCCGAGCTGCCGAGCTTCCTTGTCGACAACACGGACCGCAACCGCACGAGCCCCTTCGCCTTCACCGGGAACAAGTTCGAGTTCCGCATGCCCGGTTCCCACGTGAACCCCGCGGACTGCAACATGGTGCTCAACACCGCGGTCGCGAAAGGGTTCAAGGACTTCGCCGATGCGCTGGAGGGCGCAACGGGCGAGGGGTTCGAGGCCGCCGCGCTTTCCTACATCAAGCAGAGCCTGAAGGCGCACCAGCGCATCATCTTCAACGGCAACGGCTACTCCGAGGAATGGGAGGCGGAGGCCGCCTGCCGCGGCCTGGCGAACAACCGCACCACCGCCGACGCGCTGCCGTGCTACGTGGCCTCGGAGAGCATCGCGTTGTTCGAGACCATGGGGGTCATGAGCGAACCGGAGGTGCGCAGCCGCTACGAGGTGAAGCTTGAAAAGTACAACAAGCTCGTGAACATCGAGGCGCGCGTCATGCAGCGCATGGCGCACCGCACGTACCTGCCGGCCATCAACGCGTTCGCCCGCGAGACGGCGGAAGGGCTGCAGGTGTTCAAGGCGGCCTCGCCGTCGGGCAAGGTGCGCCAGCAGCAGAGCCTGCTGGATGCGCTGCTTGAGGGCATAGACCGTATCGACCTCGCGCTCTCCGCCATGGAAGCGCGCATGGACGAAGCCTGCGCCATTGAGGACCAGCAGGAGCGCGCGAACCACAACGCCCATGTGCTCCTTCCCGCCATGGAGCGCTTGCGCGCCGAGGTGGATGCCGTGGAAGGCATCGTCGGGCGCGACCGGTGGCCGGTGCCTTCGTACAACAACATGCTGTTCTACGTGTAGGAAAGGGCGCGGTGCGCGCGGGCGCATACCATGAACGGACAAGGGGCGCGCAGGCGCGCCATTGCGGGGAAGGAGCCTTCGAATGGAGCTTGAATTCGTCAAGATGCACGGGCTTGGCAACGACTTCGTGTTCATCGAGGATCTTGGTGACGAGCTCGATCTTTCTGCCGAGCAGGTGGAGCGCCTGTGCGATCGGCGCTTCGGGATTGGGGCGGACGGCGTCATCGTCGTAAAGCCCGCAGACGATCCGACGTGCGATGCGCGCATGCACTACATCAACTCCGACGGAACGCTCGCGCAGATGTGCGGCAACGGCGTGCGCTGTTTCGCGAAGTACCTGGTCGATCGACGTATCGTGAATCCGGCGGCGCACAGCCTTTGCGCGCAGACGCTCGCAGGGCCGCGGGAGATCAGGTTCGAGACCGACGAGGCAGGCTGCATGACAAGCGCGACGGTCGACATGGGCGCCCCCATCATCGACCCGAACCTTGTGCCCACAAGGCTTGAAGCGAACGCGCGCACGAACGGGGGAGAGCCCTTTGTGCGCGAAGCCCCTGTCGACTCTCCCTGGGGCGGGTTCCGCTTCACGTGCGTTTCTGTGGGAAACCCCCACGCGGTGTGCTTCATCGATGATTTCTCGGCATTGCCTGGCGATCTGTTTCCGAACGCCGAGGACAGGCGGCTCGCAACGCTTGACCTTGCTCGCGTGGGGGCGTTCTTCGAATCGAATAGGCTCTGGCCGGAAAAGACGAACGTCGAGTTTGCCGTCGCGTCCTCGGATGGGAAACGCATCGACATGCGCGTGTTCGAGCGTGGGTGCGGCGAGACGCTCGCGTGCGGCACGGGGGCGTGCGCGACCGCCGTCGCGGGCGCGCTCACAGGCCGCGCCCTTCGCGAGGCGGATGTGGCGCTGCTGGTGGGAGCGCTGCATATCTGCTGGTCGGATAGCGGGCATGTGCTCATGACCGGCCCTGCTGCCGAGGCGTTCCGCGGCACGGTCGAAGTGCGCTGACGCGCGAGAAGAAAGAAAGGACGATGTCCGTGAGAACTGCACGCTGCCTTGACAACCTGCCGCCGTACCTCTTTGCGCGCATCGATGCGAAGCGCGCCGCCATCGAGGCCACCGGCGCCGACGTGATCTCGCTCGGCATTGGCGATCCCGACATGCCGACGCCGGAGCATGTCGTAGACGCTATGGCGCGCGCCATCCGCGATCCGAAGAACCATCGCTATCCCGATTATGCCGGGTCGCCTGAGTTCCGCCGCGCGTGCGCCGACTACATGAGCCGCCGCTTCGGAGTGAGCGTCGACCCTGAGCGCGAGGTGCTTGCCCTCATCGGAAGCAAGGAGGGCATCGCGCACCTTGTGACCGCGTTCGTCGACCCGGGCGAATACGTGCTTGCGCCGTCGATCGGCTACCCGGTCTACTCAGGCGGCGCCACGCTCATGAGCGCGAACGCGTACTTCATGCCCATGAAGGAGGAGAACGGCTTTCTTGCGGACTTCTCGAACATCCCTGCCGACGCGCTCGCAAAGGCGAAGATCATGTTCATCGGCTATCCGAACAACCCGACGGGCGCCGTGGCCACCGAGGAGTACTTCGACCGCGCCATTGCGTTCTGCCGCGAGCACGACCTGCTGCTCGCTCACGACAACGCATACTGGGACATCTGCTTCGACGGGTATCGTGCACCTTCCATCCTCGAGCGGCCGGGCGCCAAGGACGTGTGCATCGAGTTCTTCAGCCTCTCGAAGCCCTATAACATGACGGGCTGGCGCATCGGTTGGGCGTGCGGGAACGAAACCGCCGTGCAGGCGCTCGGCACGGTGAAGAACAACCTCGATTCCGGCCAGTTCACGGCGGTGCAGGAGGCGGCAATCGCTGCGCTGTCGGGCCCCCAGGACTGCGTGGGGGAGATGCGCCGTCTCTACGAGCGTCGCCGCGATGAGATCGTGGGGGCGCTGCGCGGCGTCGGCATGGCGTGCAACGCGCCGAAGGCGACCATCTACGTATGGGCGAAAGTGCCCGAGGGCGAGACGTCGGAGTCGTTCGCGACGAAGCTCCTTGAAGAAGCGCACGTCGTGGTGACGCCGGGCAACGGCTATGGGCCGGATGGCGAAGGCTTCATCCGCATCTCGCTCACGACGCCGGACGACAAGCTGCTCGAAGCGGTGCGGCGTATCGAGCGGCTTCGGCGGTAACAGGGCCGTACGTATCGAAGGCCTTCTCCCGTGAGAAGGCGCAAGGGGAGCCTTCGCTTGCGAGCGAGGCTCCCCTTGCATGAACAGGCTGGTGCAAAAGCGAGCGGACGGGCCGCATCATGCATTCGGTGCGCCTGCGCGCATGCTGCAAGGCCGTTCGCGGCTAACGAAGTAGATGCGGTACCACAGAAGGAACATCGCGACGATCCATATCTTGCGGGAGCGATTGGCGCCGGCGCGATGCTCTTCGAGCAGGCGGGACAGTTCTTCGGTGTTGAAGAACCGGTCGGCCTCCGGGCCTGCGAACAGCTCTCGTATCATTTCGTAATACCGATCGTCCCGCAGCCAGCTGGCAAGGGGGACAGGGAACCCGAGCTTCTCCTTCTGCGCCCAATCGTGCGGGATCGCGCGCTCCGACGCCTCGCGCAGGGCGATCTTCGTCTGATGGCCGCTCACCTTCTGCGGGGTTGCCACCGTGGCGGCGATTTCGAAGACGTGTCGGTCGAGGAATGGCACGCGGCTTTCGAGTGAGTGAGCCATCGCCATCTTGTCTGTCTTGAGCAGGATGTCGCCCGCGAGCCAGAACGCGAGATCGACGTGCTGCATGCAGCCTGTGTCGTCGAGGCCCAGGTCGCGTGCCTCAGCGTACGCGCCCGCGACGATCTCCTGCGGCGTGCGGGCTGTCGGCATGCGCTTGAGCAGCCGCTTCGCCTCCTCGTACGTGAACGCAACGCCGTTGGCGTTGGTGTAGTACCAGTCCTCGATGCGCTCGCTTGCCCGTTCGAGATAGTTCGCGCCGCGCACGCCTGCGTGGCGCATCACGTGCGCTGCATCGCGAAGCAGGCCTTTTGGCGCCCAGCCCACCTTCGCGTTCGCGAGCGGCGTCTGGTAGATGCGGTAGCCGCCGAACAGCTCGTCGGCGCCCTCTCCGGAGAGCACCGCCTTCACCTCGCGCGCGGCGATCATGTCGACGAAGTAAAGCGCCACGGCGCTCGGGTCGGCGGAGGGCTCGTCCATGTGCCACTGCACCTTCGACAGCACGCCCCAGTACTCCTCTTCGGAGATGTGCATGCTTGCGTTCGCGATGCCGAGCGAATCGGCGAGCTCGCGCGCCCATGACACCTCGTCGCTCTCGCCTTCGTACTCGGCAAACCCGACGGTGAACGTGCGGATGGCGGGGTTCTCCCGCGCGAGGCACGCCGCGAGATAGCTCGAGTCGATGCCGCTCGAGAGAAACGACCCGACCTCCACGTCGGCGACGTTGTGGTAATGCACCGAGTCGCGCACCGCGGCGTCGATGGCGTCTGCCGTGTCGGCGAGCGGCCGGCTTTCGTCGAAGCGGTAGGAGGGGCGCCAATAGCGGCGTTCCTCGATGGACCCATCTGCGTGCACGTTCATGCAGTGGGCGGGGGCGAGCTTGAAGACGCCCTTGAAGAACGTCTCCGGCAGCGCGGAGAACTGGAACATGAGGTACTGCTCGAGCGCCTCCTCGTTAAGCTCGCGGCTGTAGGCGGGGTGTTCGAGGATGCATTTGATCTCGGAGGCGAAGACGACCTGCGGTCCGCGCGCGCTCTGCACGACCGTGTAATAGAACGGCTTGATACCGAAGGGGTCGCGTGCGCAGAAGAGCTCGTGTTCGGCGCGATTCCAGATGGCGAACGCGAACATGCCCCGCAGGCGGTCGAGCACGCCCTCTCCCCAGGCGAGGTAGCCGGTAAGCAGCACCTCGGTGTCGGAGTTCGTCTCGAACGCCCAGCCGTCTGCGGAAAGCTCGGCACGCAGCTCTCGGTAGTTGTAAATCTCGCCGTTGAACACAATGGCGAAATCGCCCTTCGCGGCCATGCCCTCCTCGCTTTCGCGCGGGGTTCCGTTCGCATCGCGCGCCGGGGACGTCACGCGGGAGCTATGCTCTCCCGTCGCGCGCACCATCGGCTGGAAGCCGCCCTCAAGGTCGATGAGCGCAAGTCGCCGATGCCCGAGCGCAATGCCGTCGTCGAGGTAGCGTCCTTCGCCGTCCGGGCCACGGTGCGCCATAACGGCGCACATTTCCTCGAGAATGCGCTCGTCGCAGATGCTTTCCGTTGCGCCGGTGAACCCGCAGATGCCGCACATAGGCGGTCCCTCCTTAGCGTGCTGCTCGCTTTTTCCCATCATGTCACGCGTCTGTTTCGCGTCGGTGTCGCTTTGCCTTTGCACGTAAGGTTGCCGCACGACCGTGGTGCGCAGCGTCGTCGCAAGGTCCGAATCGGCCTTGCGAACGCCGCGTTTGGCGAGGGTCGCCACCATGTCCGCGAACGGCGGCGCCCCGCCTCGCGTGGCGGCGGTGCGACTGCGCGGCCTCAAGGAACGCGGGAACTTTTTCTAGGGGAGCGCGCTCATCTCGCGCTTCCCGCGCGTTATAAGGGGTGAGGACGGAAGGAGGCGTGCTTGAGCATCATCGGGAAAGGCCTGGACGAGGAGGGCGCGCGGCGCGTCGTCGAGAAGCACTACGACGACGTGCTGGCGTACTGCCGGCGCCATACGCCCAGCCGCGATGACGCCTTCGATGCGACGCAGGAGACGTTCCTGCGGTTTGTAAGGAGCCTTCCTGCCTACCGCGATCGGGGCAAGCCGCTCGCATTCCTGCTCACCATAGCCCGCGGCGTCTGCGCGGACGCCTACCGCAGGCGCGGGAGGGTCTGGGAGCAGCTTGACGAGAACGCCGCTGCGGACGAGCCGCGCGATGGCGGGGTTCGCGAGGCGCTCCAGTCGCTTTCCCCCGCGCAGCGGGAGGTTCTCGAGCTGCGCTACGACCAGGGCCTGCGCGTCAACGAGGTCGCCCGCGTGCTCGGTGTGAGCAGGTTCGCGGCGGGCCGGAGAATCTCGGCCGCGCTTGAAGCCCTCAAAGCGGAGCTGACGGATTCGGGCGAAGGAGGGGTGCGATGAGAATCGTGGAGAAACGGCAGGTGGAGGACGTTCTGCGTCGGCATTACCGCCGTGAGCGACGCCTGGCGGAAGAGCCTCCGGGTCGCGCCGAGGTCGTGGCCGCGCTGGCCGCTGCGGAAGCGGCACAGGCGGCGGGGCGCGCCTCCCGGAAGGGAGACTTCGTGCGGGCGGCGATCAAATTCTCTCCGCGTGCTTTCTGGGCGGTGCCTGCCGTCGTGGTCGTGCTGTCGCTTGTGCTCGCGCTTGCGGGGGCGTCGGCGCGCGAGGTGGAGGCAGCCTTGGTCTCGTCGGGCCCCGTCCTTGTCGCCGCCTGCCTGACTGGCGTTGTTCGCGCGCGGTCATGCCGCATGCAAGAGCTCGAGGCGTCGTGCCCGCACAACGCCGTCGCCGTGGCATGCGCGCGGCTGGCGGTTCTGGGAGGGGCAGCCCTCCTTGCGCTCGCTTTCGCCTGCGCGGCGAGCTTGGCCGTCATTCCCGTCGGCGCGGCGTTGGCGTACGCCCTCGCGCCGTACCTTATCTCGGCAGCCGGTGGGCTCATGCTCGCCCGAAGGGTCGCGGCTGCCGATGCGGCCGCCGCGGCGGTTGCGTGGTCTGCGGGCGTGTGCGCGCTGTGCCTTTTGTTGAGGGCCGCCCTGCCCGGAGCGTACGAGGCGGGCACCCTCGGGATGTGGGCGGCCGCCTCGACGGCGGGCGCGATCTGGCTTGCGCGGGAGGCGGTCGGCTGGCTGCGGCTTTGCGCCGAAGGCGGCGCCGCCTCGTGGAGCGCGGCGCGCGCCGGCGCCCTCTGAGCGAACTTCAACCGAGAGGAGCGGTCTGATGGAACTGACGTTTGACAGGCTCACGAAGGCCTACGGGGTGAAGGCCGCCGTGGACTGCGTGAGCGCGCAGCTCGGTCCGGGCGTGCATGGCCTTTTGGGCGCGAACGGCGCCGGCAAGACGACGCTCATGCGCATGGCGTGCGGCGTGCTGCGTCCCACCTCGGGCGAAGTGCGCTTCGACGGCGTGCCTATCGAGCGCATGGGAGGGGGCTACCGGGCGCTTCTGGGCTACCTGCCGCAGGATTTCGGCTACTACCCGGAGTTCACGGCGCTCGACTTCATGGAGTACCTCGCGGCGCTCAAAGGCATTGGGCGCCATGCTGCGCGCGAGCGCTCTCTCGAGCTGCTTTCCGCCGTGGGGCTCGCAGGAGAGGAGCGCCGCCGCATCCGCACGTTCTCCGGCGGCATGAAGCAGCGCCTCGGCATTGCGCAGGCGGTGCTCAACGACCCGGCGGTGCTCGTGCTCGACGAGCCGACGGCGGGCCTCGACCCGAAGGAGCGCGTGCGCTTCCGCAACCTTGTTGCGAGCTTTGCCCAGGACAAGGTGGTGCTGCTCTCCACGCATATCGTCTCCGACGTGGAGAGCATCGCCGACGACATCCTCGTCATGAAAGCGGGCGCCCTTGCGATGAAGGGAACGCCTGCCGAGCTAATCGAAGCGGCGCGGGGCACGGTGTGGGAGGCGGAGGTTTCCGCCTCTGAGGTTGAGAAGCTTGTCGCGCGCCTTGCCGTGGCGAACGTTCGCCACCAGAGCGACGGCAGCTCGATCGTGCGGTACGTGTCGGACGGCCCCGAAGTTCCTCGATCCGTGCCCGCCGCTCCGACCTTGGAGGATTTCTACCTGTACGCGTTCCGCGACGAAGCGCCATTCCCTTCGCCGGGGGTCTCGTCGCGTGCCGCAAGGAAGGGGGCTCGCCATGCGTAGCCTTGTTTGGTTCGAGCTCAAGAAGATGCTTTCCCGCCGCATTGCCATCGCGATGAACCTGGGCGTGGTCCTGCTGCTCGCGGGCGTGATGGCTTTGAACGTCGTCCAGGCGAGAACCGTGTCCGCGCTTGACGAGGTGCTTTCAGGCGCCGATGCCATCGCCTGCGTCAAGGCGGAGCGCGAAGCGCACGCCGGCGCGGTGACGCCCGAGCGAGCGGCGGCCGACATCGCCGCCTACCAGGACGCTGCCTTCGCCGACATAGACCCCGACGCGGTGCTCGAGATGACCGACGCGGCGGCATTCAGCCTGGTGCTAGAAACGTATGGGCGGGAAAACGCCGCCGAGCTCAACGATCCGTACTGGAAGACGCTCCTTGAACCGTGGCACGTGGACGGCCAGGAGCCCGTGCAGACCGCCGCTCGCGTGACGCCCGAGATGGCAGCGGACTGGTACGGCGCGGTCGCGCAGATGACGCAGAATGCGCTCGACGACGGCCAAGGTGGCAGGTGGGAATATTCTGAGGCGGAGCGGGAATACTGGACGGCGAAGCAGGGGTCCGTGCCCGAGCCGATGGAGTACGGCTACACCGGCGGTTGGGAGAACATCATCAACTGCTTCGCGTTCCTGGTGTTTGCGATTCTCGCGGTGTGCGTCACCCTTGCCCCGACATTCTCGTTCGAGTATCAATCGGGCTCCGACGCGGTGGTGCTTGCCACCAAGCACGGGCGCACTCGCCTGGTTGCGGCGAAGATCCTGGCGGCGCTCGCGTACGCCACCGCCTACTTCTCGCTCTGCGCGGCGATCATCGCGGGCGTGTCCTTGGCGTTCTACGGTGCCGACGGGTTCTGGTTGTCCGTCCAGAACATCTCGCTCTCGTCGCCCTATCCGCTTACGGCGGGGCAAGCGGCGCTCGTTTCGATAGGGCTGATGTACGCGGCGTGCGTCGGGTTCGCGTGCCTTACCCTTGCGCTCTCTTCGCGGACCCGCTCGACGCTCTCCGTGTTCGTGGTCGACGCTGTCCTCGTCCTCCTTACGGGGCTGCTGCCTTCGGCGGGCGTCGGAATCCTCGAGCGAGCGCTCGCGCTGTTCCCGCTCAATTTCTCCAACTTCACCATGCTGTTCTCGGCGCTCGAGTCGTATCCCGTCGGGCCTCTCGTGGTCGACCTCGTTGGGATGGTCGCTGCCGTCTACGTCCTTCTGGCGATTGCGGCGGTGCCTGCCGCCGCTGCGTCGTTCAGGCGCCATCAGGTGTCGTGAACGCCCAGAGGTTGCGACATTGCGAGAGCACGCGCCCGATCTCCCATGGCTTTTCCGAGCGTTCTGCGCTGTTGGGGTCGTGGACGATCGCCCGACCCGCGTCATCGAGGCCGGCAAGCACGATGAAATGACCGGATGTGGTGAAATCTCCAGGGCCGACCGAGCAGATGACGGGCTTTCCGCGCGAGAGCGCCGAGCGGACCGCGTCCTCGTCAGCGGGCAGTTCCTCGGATGAAAGGCCGAGCCGTGCAGCGCCTTCGGTCATGAGCGTCCAGCTGGTCATGTCCCCGTCGACGTAGCCGTTTTTTTCGCTGTAGCGCGCCATTTCGGCAGGATTGAGGTTCGTTTTGCCGGTGAGGTCGATGTAGACCATGG
>DVLD01000159.1 GCA_018715725.1 Candidatus Aveggerthella excrementigallinarum | reverse complement strand
GGCGTGCGCGACGGGAAGCTCTTCGCGGTGGTCCTGCAGGGGCGTATGGAAGAGACGGGCCTGAATGGCCTGAGCGTGCTTGCCGCGGTCTACGACGTCGCGCAGGATGCCTGGACTCCCTTCAAGGAGGTCGAGCAGCTGGGCGGCGGCTATCTGCCGGGCGGAACGCTGGCGGGCGCATGCGATGTGGCGGTGATGGATGACGGGCGCGTGTTCGCCACGGTGTCGTTCTTCGCGTCCGACGTCACCGGCGCGCAGCAGCTGCGCACCCATCTGTATGAAGCGGACGCCGGTTCGGACGAGCTCCTTCCTGTCGGCAGGGTCACTGCTGGCGATGCGAGTGACATCACGGTGATGAAGCTTGTGCCGTCCGACGGCACGTTGCGAGCGCTCGCGGGCGTGATGAGCGATGTGAGCGCCAACAAGACCACGCTTCACGCGCTTGCGTACGACGCGGACGCGGGCGCGTGGACCGACGAGGGCGCCCTCGGCGGCGCGGCGCCGGTGGACGACGACGCCATCGGGCTTTCGCTGTCGTCAACGGCACGGTACGGCAGCGGCGTGGTCGTCTCGATCGGCACGGGCGCCGGGTCGGGCGATGTGGCGTTCGTCGACTTCTCGAATTTGACCTGGACCAGCTTGGGCTCTTACAGCACGTCCGCGTACTCGTCCGGCACGGCGATCGCCTCGCTTGCAGAGTTTGACGGCGAAGTGTACGCGAACGCCTTCGACGCGACGACTGACGGCGAGGCGAGGGACGGCGCGCTCTACCGTCTGCCGTACCTGGCGTTGGAGCAGGCGAGCGGCCAGCCGTGCCCCACGGAGGATTACGCCGACGTCGACCGATCCCTGTGGTACCACGAAGGCGTCGACTGGGCGGTGCGCACCCAGGTCATGACCGGCTACGGCGACCAGTCGGCCGTGTTCGGGCCTGACGACGACACGACGCGCGCCCAGATGGCGCAGGTGCTCTACAACCTGGCGCAGCGGCCTGCCGTGACGGGCGACGCCCCGTTCGCGGACTGCGAGCCTGGTGCGTGGTACGACGACGCGGTTGCCTGGGCTGCAGGAGAGGGCCTGGTGAAGGGCTACGAAGACGGCAGCGGGGCTTACGGTCCCGACGACGCGCTCACGCGCGAGCAGCTGGCCACCATGCTCTGGCGCCTGGCGGGCGCGCCGGCGGGCGCGGGCGACCTGTCCGCGTTCCCGGACGGCGGCGCGGTGAGCGCGTGGGCGCACGATGCCGTGGTCTGGGCGGTGGGCGAAGGCGTCCTGCAAGGTTACGCGGACTCCGGCCTGCTTGACCCGGCGGGAGAGGTGACGCGCGCCCAGTTGGCGACGATCCTCATGCGCCTGTCCGAGCGGGATATCGAGCTGCGCTCGCTTGCCCTGCCCGAGGCGTAGGGGAGAATGGCCGGCAGCGGAGGGATGACGAAGCGCCGTGGCAGGCGCGTGGATTCCCTCCCTGTCGACGTCAGGCGTGCCGGTCCATGCGCTCGGCGATGCGGGGGAGGCGCCGACGAGATGGGAATCAGGGGCGATTGGCAACCATGCGCTCGGCGATGCAGGGGAGGCGTTCGCACGCCTGCTCGAGCATGCGCTCGCGCGGCGAGACGAAGCGCGGCGTGAACCCGGCGGCGCCAAAGCCGTCGAACTTGCCGTTCTCGGGGTCGGACAGGCGCGCCGTGGCGCGCAGGCGCTCCTGGCGCTCTTGGAAGTCCTGCAGCACTGTCGAGGTCTTCGCGCGGCGGGTGCCGTTGGCCGCCTCAGTGGCGTCCACAGCGAGCTTGCGGAAGATGCTACGGCGGTCGAACTCGCCGTTGCGCGCGTAGTCCTCCACAAGCGTGCGCTCGAGGGGCGCTTCCTCCGCGAACCCGACCGAGCGGCCGGTCCATGCCTGCGCCTGCTCGATAGCGTGCGAGAACATATCGAGCGCTTCTTCGCCCGCCTTCTCGCACGCGGCGCACTGGGACAGGTCGCATACTGCCACGACGGGCGTCTCCGCCGTGAGGGCAAGCGCCCAGAACTCGGCGCACCCGGCCGCCAGGCAGGGAAGCGCGACGGTGTTCGCGGCGGGTTTGGCCTCCTGTGGCACCGTGTCCTCGCAGGCCACGTAGACGGCGTCCCCGCGCGCGGCGGCGCGCAGCACGCGGGCTGCCGCGTCCTGCACCGTGCGCTCGGTGGACGAGAACGCGTCGCAGACGCCCTGGCACAGCCCGCAGTCCGTGCAGGCGGCGGGGTCGATTTCAGGCGTTGCCCCCGTGAGCGCGATCGCGCCGTGCGGGCACGCCTCGACGCAGCGCGCGCAGTCCGCACCCTGCGCGCGGACGCACCAGCGGGGTACGACGGTGAAGCGCAGGCCCGCGCGCTCGGGGTGCCGCGTGAGCGCGGCGCTCTCGCGCGCAGGAAGGCCTGCAGGCGCTCCTGCCGTTTTCACGGCAGGATGCGTGCAGGCCTTCTCGGGAAGCGCGTCGGTCAGGTGGTCGGGCATGTCGGGCGCGCCGCTAGGCACCGAAGACCTCGGAGAGGGTCTGGTCGATGCGCGCGAGCACGTCTTCGCGCGGCAGCAGCTCGACGGACTCGAACAGCGGCGGGCTCACCATGTTGCCGCAGACGGCCACGCGGACCGGCTGGAACACGCCTTTCGCCTTCATGTCGAGCTCCTCGGTAAGCGCGCGCACGCGCTCCTGCAGCGGCTCGCACTCCCACGGGACGCTCTCGTCGGCCAGGATGCCGCGCACGGCGCGCAGCACCTCGTCGGCGCGGGCGCCGTCCTTCGTGAGGATCTTCGCCACGCTCTTTTCGTCAAGCTCCACGCGGCCGCCCCAGAACAGGTAGGCGAGCTTGTCCGCCGCCTCGTCCAAGCGCGCCAGGCGCTCGGCCACGAGCGGGTAAAGCTTCGCGTACCATTCGGGGCGCGCGTCGATGTCGGCCTCGGTGGCACCGGCCTGCACCAGCCACGGGCGGGAGGCCTGCACCCAGGCGTCAGCGCCCATCTCCTTGATGTACTGGCCGTTCATCCAGTCGAGCTTCGTCTCGTCGAAGACGGCGTCCTTCTTCGTGATGCGGTCGAGGCTGAACTGGCTGCACAGCACCTCGCGGCTGATGATGGTGGTCTCGCCGTCAAGGCTCCAGCCGAGCAGCGCCAGGAAGTTCACGAGCGCGTCGGAAAGGTAGCCGCGGTCGCGGTATTCCTCCACCGAAGTGGCGTTGCGGCGCTTCGAGAGCTTGCGCCCGTCGGAGCCGAGGATCATGGACAGGTGCGCGAACGTGGGCACCGGGCGGCCGAGCGCCTCGTAGATGAGGATCTGGCGCGGCGTGTTGGACAGGTGGTCGTCACCGCGGATGACATGGGTGATCCGCATGTTCGCGTCGTCGCACACCACGGCGAAGTTGTACGTGGGCGTGCCGTCGGTGCGCACGAGGATCATGTCATCCATGACGTCGGCCGGGAAGCTCATGTGGCCGTAGACGGCGTCGTCGAACTCGATGGGGCCGTGGTCTTCCGGCACCTTGAGGCGCCAGACATGCGGCTCGCCCGCGTCGATGCGCGCCTGCGCCTCTTCAGGCGAGAGCGCGCGGCACGTGCGGTCGTAGCCGGAGTAGCCGCCCTCGGTGGCCTCGGCGGCAGCGCGCTTGGCGTCGAGCTCCTCCTTCGTGCAGAAGCAGGGGTACACCGCGCCGCGCGCCTTCAGTTCTTCGAGCGCGGCGGCGTAGGTGTCGAAGCGCTGCGTCTGCAGGTAGGGGCCGAACTCACCGCCCACTTCGGGGCCTTCGTCCCAATCCAGGCCCAGCCAGCGCATGGCGCGCAGGATGACCTGCTTGTTCTCTTCGGTGGAGCGCTCGGGGTCCGTATCCTCGATGCGCAGGATGAACGTGCCGCCCATGGCGCGGGCGAACGCCCAGTTGTAGATGGCGGTGCGGGCGCCGCCGATATGCAGCTCGCCGGTGGGCGAGGGCGCGAAGCGGACGCGAACGGTGTCAGCCATGATGCTCCTTCGATGATTCGTCGTGTGAGGTCGTGCAACTTGTCATCATACCGCATGCGGGCAAGGACAGGGGAGCGCCTACGCTCGATGTTCGCGAGAGCCGCAGGCTCAACGTCAGCGGTGATCAGCGCTTGTCCTTGAGTGATGAACAGATAGCGCTATCTACGAACGCGCCAGTTTTCGCGCGGTGACGATGCAGCCGGCGCACCCCGCCGCCGTGACGACGAGCCAGATGGCGGCCATACCCACCCAGAATGCTATTGGGTACATGCAGATGAGCAGCGACTCGTAGCTGAATGTCCAGCTGCCTGCTGCGAAGAAGAGCGAATGAAACGTCTCGAACAGGCCGGAGAAATCCACAGCCGCCCAGCACGCGAACGCTGCGAACGCCGCCAGCACGACGACCGCCGGTGCGGTGAGCATCGTCACCAGGGCGCGCCGCGCCGTGCTCCAGCGCACGCGGCGTGCGAGCGCAAGGGCGCAGGTGCCGACGACGATGGCTGCTGCGGTGTACGCCGCGTAGACCGGCTGCAGCACGTTCCACACGTCGTCTAGGTGGGAGATGGCCTCGTCGGTCAGGGTGTACGCCTCGCCGCGGTCTTCGCGCGGGAGGGTGATGAGGCCGCGGGTCTTGCCCTCTTCGTCCACGTACGATGCGTCCCAGCCCAGATTCCACAGCAGGTCGTCAAGGCTTTCCTCCAGCGCCTCGCGGTCGTGCTCCGCCACGGTGTAAGCGCGCCCAGCAAGCGCGCCATCGACCAGCTGGGCGCGCTCGTAGGGCGACGTGGCGTCGTCGGAGAAGGCGCTCGAGAGCAGCCACGTGGACGAGGGCAGCACGCACGCCATGAGGCCCGAGAGCACCAGCACGACGGCCAGCGCCACCGCGCCGAGCAGGGCAACGGCGCCGGTGCCCACCGGGCTGGCGGCGCCGGCCGCGGCGGCGGGGTGGGCGTTCGCGCGGGTCGTCACGGGCGGCTCCTACGCGTCCAGGTCGCAGTCGACCCACAGCGTGGCGCAGGTGATGCCCGCCATGGGCTTCGAGATGGTGGCGTAAGGCCCCATGCGGCTGAACACGCCCTGGAAGCGGCCGTTGTAGCAGTACAGGCCTTCCAGGTTGTTGTAGAGCGCCCCTTCGCGCGGGACTTCGTCATCGGCTTGGTCGGCAATGTCCAGGTCGGGCGGCAGGATGAGCGTGCGGAACGGCGTGATGTAGCGCTGCACCAGGAAGGGCGCGCCTGCCGCGCCGTTGGCGAAGCGGTCGATGATGCCGTCCCATTCCTCCTGCGAGCACGCGCAGCCGGCGAAGACGTCCGCCGCGCCGTAGGCGTCAGTGGGCTTCACGATCCAGGCGTCCTTGCTCGCGCGGATGTCCGCCAAATCCACGTCGCGCTCGTCCAAGAAGCGCGTCTGCGGCACCGTGCGCTCCACGAAGTCAATCTCCTCCTGGGTCAGGAACGCGCGCGTCTTCGGGTGGTAGAGCGCCTCGAAGATCTGCTTGTCGTGCACGATGTGGCCGGCGAAGCTCCCGATGAGCGCCACCTTCTGCGCGCGCACGGCTTCGATGAGGTCCTGCGACTCGTTCCAGTACTCCAGCACGTCGTTGGTGACGGCTCGGCGCCAGATGGCGTCGACGCGCTGGCCTTCGGCATCGCGCAGGACCTCGCCGTCGAAGCGCAGGTCGCGCACGTCGCACACGGTGCAAGGCGTGCCGTGCTTCTCGAAGAGCTTGGCGAACAGGTGGAACTCATCGACGACGCCGTTGTGCAGGTAGTCGCACACCGCGAAGCGCGGGTGCTCCACGCGGTTGACGAACGTGCGGTAGATGCGACCGAACTCCTCGACCCACGCTTCGAAAAGCTCGCACTCCTGCACCTGGTGGCGCTGCGCGAACGCGCGCAGGGCGGGCACGTTGCGCAGGCTGTTTGTGATCTCGCGGTTCTCGTTCATGCCCGACGAGCCGTCGCCGTTGAACTCGCAGAAGCCGAGCGTGAGGTCGTTCTCGTCCAGGAACACGTCGAAGCGCGCGAAGGGCAGCAGCGCGTCGTAGCCGCGCGGCAGGAGGATGAGCTCCGCCAGGCGCTCGTCGTAGGAGAAGATGGTGCGGTAGTCCGGGTCGTCCAGGTAATGCTGGATGACCTTGCACAGGATGCGGTGGGTGGTCTCCACCGTGTACTTCATGGTGTCGTACGTGCGGCGGTCGTAGAAGCGCGGCACGTAGGAGGACGCCACCACTAGGTGGTGCACGATGCCCGTGGAGCCGAGCATGTAGCTGCGCGCGGCGCGGCGGCCGGCGATGTCGCCGTCCAGACCGTCCATGATGGCGAAGTACTCGTCCACGTAGTCGGCGTTGCGCGTGGCGGCGCCCGGCGCGGGCACGGCGCGCGGTGCGGGGGAAGCGGCGTCCGTCCCGTGCTCAGGCTCGCCCGCCGCTCCGGATTCCGTCGCCGCGCGCCAGGCGTTCCAAGCGCGCGCGTCGGCGCGGCACGCCTCGATGCGCGCAAGGCCCGCCTTGGAGAGCGGCGCGTACTGGCCGCCTTCAGGGCTGGTGCGGGGGCAGGATTCGAGCGAGGGGGTCTCAGGTGCGGTGCTGGTCATGGCGTGCGCCTTTCGAAGATCGTCGGTATTTCTTGTGACAAGTATACGGGGCGCGGCCCGCTTCTTGCTTCTTTTCCATTGAACTCTAGAATAGGTCTGATTGTATCGGAATCAAACCTATGCTGCATATTTCCGGATGATTCTGTATAACCCCAGTTCGCAATAAGCGAAAACTGCATAATATGAGCGAGCGCTCATAAGTGGTACAAAAGTGGTACAAATCATCCTTTCGAGAATCCCTTTACGTACTCGGTCATGCCGCGGACGGCGCTCGCCCGATGAGTGGTGTTCACGTGCGTGTAGACCTCGATGGCGAGGTCCGCCTTCTCGTGCCCCATGAGGTCCCTGATTACTGCCGGGCCGATGCCAGAGGCGGCCAGCATCGTCGCGTACGTGTGCCTCAGCTCGTGGAAGGAGTAGTCGTACCCGAGCCTCTTCCGGCGCTTTTCCCACCATGCGCCAAGCGCCCTCTGCGTCGGCACGCTCCCGTCGATGGACACGATGCGAACGTCCTCGCTCCACTCGACAACGCCGTCGAACGCCGCCTTCTGGCATCCCATCCATTCCTCGAGGAAAGCCCTCGCGTGCTCGGGGAGGGGTACGATTCTGACTCCTGACTCCGTCTTCGTGCTCGACCTTTCTCCCTCCACACCCTGCTGCTTGACGACGTGCAGGCCGTCGTGCCTGACGTCGCTCCACTTAAGGCCGAGGGCCTCTGACAGCCGAAGTCCGCACCACAAGACGGTATGGACGATGGCTTCGCGCCCGTTGCTTGGCGAGAGCGCCTTGCTCAAGCCGAGCACCTCTTCCTCGGTCATCGACCGCTTCGTGGTCGCCGTCGCTTTGACCTTGTCGACGTCCTCGACGCGGCTCATGTCGAAAAGCCCGTCTTTCGCGGCCTTCTTCAACGCTGCCATGAGGTAGGGAAGCGTGCAGTGCTTGATCGTGTTCGCGGAAACCTTCCGCCCGGTCGCATCCCCGCTCATCATCGCAGCGACCGCGGAGTCGACTGCCGACGAGTCAACGTCCGAGAGCTTTATGCCTCCGAAAGCTTGCTTAAGGCGCTTGATTTGGCACTCGTTGGCCTCTGCCGTGCTCTCCTTGATGGCTCCGGTCGACTTCCTCACGTTATGGAAGTGGTCGAGCCACTCTCCGAGGAGCCACGATGACCGTTTCGTCGTGCGGCCGGAGTTGACCTCGGCACGGAGCTTGGCGAGCGCGTCCTCTGCTTGACGGTACGTCCCGGTGAAGCGCCTTGTCACCTGGCCGTACTTGCGGCTCCCGTCGTCTCGATGGCCGACCACCCCGGTCGACACTTTCAGCCGCCAGTGGGTGCATTTCGAATTCGGGAGCTTGGTGCCGTCCCTCTTGCGGTCGAGCGCGACGATGCTGCCGCTGCCGCGAGCGCGTGCTGCCATGGTATTATTCACCTGCCCTCAGTTGTCACGCTAGGGTTGTACGCAGACCCCGCGCCGTCTTCCAAACGCATGCGCGGGGTCTCTTCTTTTCTCGCGTTTGATTACAGGCCGAGAAGCTCCTTCTTCTTAGCGTCGAACTCTTCCTGCGTGAGGACGCCCATGTCGAGCAGCTCCTTGAGCTTCTTCACCTTCTCGACCGGGTCGTCGACGGCCGGGGTCGCATTCACGTGCTCGACGACCATCCTTGCCGGCTCTGGGGCAGGGGCGTTCGCGGCCTCTTCCTTGCCAACCTGCTCGACGATCATCTCAAGGCACGACACGGTCTGCTGTGCCGCGCTGAACGCCTTCTTGTAGTCGTTGCTGGTCTTCTTGGTGGTCTTGCTGACGTACGTGACGATGACGCACGGATGGTCGAAGTCGTTGAGGTTGATCTTCAGCACAAGGCTATCGCATGTCTTCTTAGTCTTCTTCCCGCCTACGATCGAACCGGCGACAGCTCCGGCGCCGCCGAAAAACGCTCCTCCGACGAGCGCCATGCCGACGCCGCCGCCGACAACCTGCGAGTCGTCCTCCATCAGCTCGAAGCTGCGCACGTTCTCCCAGCGGAATATCTTGTCGTCGGGCCTCGTCGCGTGCTTCACCGCGGCCTCGACGGCGACCGACGCACCGAGCGTGTACACGGCGGCTATCGCCTTGCCGGTTTTCATCAGGGCTCCGCTTTCTTTTTTCACCTGGTCGGTGCACCGTCTAATCTTGAGCAGCCTGTTCTCGCTGTCGACCGTAACGTCGCCCATGTCGTTGGTGGCACGAAAAACGGCCTTTAGGGCATCTTGCTCCCGCTTCTCGTCTGCAGCGCGCTGTGCCTGGATCTCTTTCTGCTCGGCTTTCGCAATTTGAGCTTGCTCGCGCTCGGCGAGCTTGTTGTCGACCGCCTGGCTCGCAGCCGCCTGCGCGTCCTCTGCTGTCTTTTTCAGCTTGTCCATGAACCCCATCAGTCTTTCCTTCCTTAGCTAGATCTCGAAGTCGAACGGGACTGTGTACCAGACGACTTTTCCTATGACCGTGACCGTCTCGGTGTTCGACTCGCCGTAGTCGAACAGCTTCGGCTTGTACGTCGGGTCGTCGCTGTCAGGCATGAGCTCGATTCCGTTCGCAAGCGATCGGACGCGCTTTGCTGTGGCGCTGTACCCGTTCACGCATACCGCGTAAACGCAATTGTTGACGATTGGGTCTTTCAAGTCGGGGTCTACAAGCGCATAGCATCCGTTAGGAAGCTTTCGGTTCATCGACTCGCCTTCGATTTTCAAGAAGAAGGCGTTCGGGTGCATTTTCGCCATTTGGTACGGAGCTGGAAACGCGAAATCGCACTCGTCCATTTCTATTGGGTCTCCAGCGGCGATTTCTCCGAACACGGGAACCTCTACGTACGGAACCAGCGCATCGACATCAAGGTCTTCCTTGAATAGGTCGGAGACCGTCACTCCTAGCACTCGGGCAACATTTCCAAGCCCTTCGAAGTCTGGCATCGAGACGCTAGTCTCCCAGTTTCCTACAGTGCTTTTCGACACTTTCAACTTCTCAGCTAGAGCCCTTTGCGACAAAGCGCGCTTCGTTCTTATCTTCTGAACGTTGTCTGCGAATGCGTTCATGGCCAACCATCCTGTCTTTCTCTTTCTGATGGCCAATATATTTGCATCTCCAAGAACGCAATTCAAGAAATTTGCCCATAAAATTTGACTTTTAGTGTTGACTGCCCAGAAATATTGTACTAATGTGACCACCGCCCAAGAAAATTGGCCAAGCGTAAAGGAGGTGAACATGGACAAAGAGCGTCTGCGCGACCTCAGGAAAGAGAAAGGGGAGACCCAGCGCGAGGCCTCGTACGCAATCGGCATCACAGAGACGATGCTCTCGAAGTACGAGCTTGGAACTGAGAGCAACCCCACGGTCTCGACCCTGCAGGCCATCGCCGGACACTACGGCGTGACCGTCGGCTACCTGCTCGGCGAGACCGACGAGAAGTCCCCGGCATAGGCCAGGGCAAGCCCGCTCCCCAAGGCGGCGAAGCGACGGCGGCTTCCTTTCTGTCTTTCCTTCACCGCCCTGCACTATTTCGACTTCGCCGTCCTGGGGGGCGGGAAGCAAGCCTCCGAGGCGCACGGAGGGCCGCCTGCAAGGCGGCGAAGGGCGCCAGGCACCTTGAAACCACGCGGCGTGAGGCGATGGCCTCGTCGTGGCCCCGAGCCACCTTCGCACGCCAGCGGCGGCAATACGCGAGGCATTCGCCCACCTGTCGAAATGGGCGAACAGGAAACAACGAAAGAAAGGAGCGCTGATGAAACCTATCGAGATCGGCGGCGAGCAGTACGTGCTCGTGCCGGTCAAAGACCTGAACGAAGCGCGCGCGAAATGCGACGTCGGCGTGCTGAGCGTGCCCGAGGTCGTGTCAGCGAAGCAGTTCGCTCTGATGCTCAGGGACGGAACGAAGGCGGTCACCGTCCGCCGCAGGTGCAAGGACGGCGAGCTGCCTGCCAAGCAGCTAGGACGCGAATGGTACGTGCGGGCTCGCGAGGCGTTCGGCCTTCAGCCTGCCAAGACGACGAAGGAGGAAGCATGACGAGACAGAAAGAGCGGCATCCCCGCCAAGAGACAGCCGCTCAATTCACGTCGGAGCTCAAAGGAACTCCGTTCAAGCATCTTACACGCGACGAGGCGATGACGCTAGCCGCGCTGTGCGCGGCCATCGGCCTCATCGCCGTCCTCATGGAAGGGGTGATGCGCGCATGGCTGTGAAGATCAGCAGCCTCGAGCTCGAGAACGTCAAGCGCGTCAAGGCCGTGGCTCTCGAGCCCAGGCAGGACGGCCTGACCGTCGTCGGCGGCCGCAACGACCAGGGGAAGACGAGCGTGCTCGACGCCATCGCGTGGGCGCTGGGCGGCGAGAAGATGCGGCCGAGCAACCCTCAGCGCGCCGGCTCGGTCAACCCTCCGTCGCTCCACGTCGAGCTTTCGAACGGCATCGTTGTAGAGCGCAAGGGGAAGAACGGCGCCCTGAAGGTGACCGACCCGACCGGCGCGAAGGCCGGACAGACGCTGCTCAACGCGTTCGTGGAGCAGCTGGCGCTCGACCTGCCGCGATTCATGGAGGCGTCGTCCTCCAAGAAGGCGGAGACGCTGCTGAAGATCGTCGGCGTCGGCGACGACCTGGCGCGCATTGACGCGGAGATAAAGCGACTTTGCGACCAGCGGCTGGCCGTTGGCCAGATGCAGCGCCAGAAGCAGGGCGCGGCGGACGAGCTGCCGGAGTACCCGGACGCGCCGTCCGAGCCAGTGAGCGCAGCCGAGCTCGTCCAACAGCAACAGGCCATCCTTGCGAAGAACGGAGAGAACCAGCGGCTGCGCGAGCGCGCTGGCGAGCTGGCTCGGCAAAACAACTCGCTCATGGCAGACGTGGCGCGGTTGCGCGAGCAGCTCGCGGCGAAGGAGGCCGAGATGGCGCGCGTGCGCGCCGACCTGGAGACGGCTTCGAAGACGGCCGAGCAGCTCGAGGACGAGTCGACCGACGAGATAGAGGCCGCGCTCGCAGAGGTCGATGAGATAAACGAGCG
>DVLD01000158.1 GCA_018715725.1 Candidatus Aveggerthella excrementigallinarum | reverse complement strand
TTCACGACGCCCGCCTCGACGGCCCAGGAGACGGCCTTGGCGTACCAGGCGTCGGCGGTCACGTCGGAGAACTGGGTCGGGTAGGTGTCAGGGGCCCAAGCGGGCTCGCCGGCCATGTTGTAGAGGACCTGAGCGAACTGCGCGCGGGTCATGTCCGCGTCAGGGAAGAACAGGTTGTTGCCCATGCCGCGGACGTAGCCCTGAACCGCGGCCTGCGCAACCTCGTCGGCGTACCAGGCGTCGGAGGCGACGTCATGGAACTGCGCAGTCTTGATGATGTCGAACTTCACCGTGTAGACGTCGGAGTTCCACGTGTAGTTGGCGGTCGCACCGGTCGGGACGACGTTCACCATGTACTGGCCTGCCTCGACGGCGGCGTCGACGGGGGAGAAGAACTCGCCGGACTTGTAGGACAGGCCGTGGAGCTCGTACCAGGACGAATCGAGCGTGATCTCGCGCGGAAGACCATCGTTGCCCCAGAACCAACCGGTGACCGTCGGGGTGACCGCGGAGCCGGTGTAAAGGATACCGTCGTTGCCATCGGCGTCGACGACAGGCTCTTCGACGTCGAGGAAGTACAGGGTGCGCGGGGTGATGTTCACGCCAAACTTGGCGATGGTCGTGCCACCGTTGTCGAACATGTAGCCGTTGGCGAGCTTGATCTCGACGGTGTACTTGCCGGCGTCGACCATAGACTTGACAGCCTCGCCCTGCGCGTTGGTGAACTCGACGACGTAGTCGTCGCCAGCGAGGAGGGTCTTGCCCTCGCAGCTCACGGTGATGGCCGGGGTCACGGCCTCGCCCGTGTACTGCTCCGTGTAGGTAGCGTTCGGAGCGGTGATGTCAAAGTTCACGCCATGGAACGAGACAAGCACGTTGACGGACGCCGGGTTAATGATGCCGCCAATCACGTCAAAGCCCTGGCGGACGGCGCCGCCGATCGAGTAGTTCGTCGGGACGTTGACGCGGGCTTCGACGAGGTAGGCGCCGGGCTCGGTAGCGGTCTGCGGGTCAACCGTGATCTGGCCAGCGGCCGCGCCCTGCTGCAGCATCGTGTTGCCGTCGAAGGCGATGATGGCAGAACCGTTGTACGCCTCGCCGCGGCTGAGGTCGAACGCCTGCGGAAGGCCGGCGATCGTGCCGTCGTTAGAGGGGCTTGCCACGGTGCCGTAGCGGAAGTCGGTCACAACAGTGTCGACGACGTTAATCGTGTAGGTGCCATTGTTGCCGGCGACGACATTCGCATTACCCGCAATGGGCTCAACGTTGAACGTGTAGCCGCCCTTGATGGGGTCATTACGGTTGCCCTGGAAGCTCACGAAGCCGGTCTCGTCCTTGCCGAAGGTCATGTTGTTGTCGTTCTGGTAGGCGACCTGGTCGAGCTTGATGGCGCCAGCGTCCTTAAGATCAGAGACGGTGACCTCGGTACCGTTGACGAACGTCAGCTCGGAGGTCTGCTGGGCAATGGCGCCCTCAGCAGCATAGTCGGCAGTGAAGTAATCGGCTGCGGAGAGGTCCAGCGGGGAGACCACGAACTCGATGGTCTTCTCCTCACCAGCATAAGCGCCAGCGCCGTGGATGGTGGCGGTGTAGTTACCGGCGTTCACGATCTTGTTGATGTCGACATAGCCAACGCCCTCCTGAAGGACGGTCACGGTGTAGTCGTCATCAATGGTCAGAACATCGCCGTCGATGGCGAAGTCGACATCCTGGGCCTTGGAGTCGTAAACGAACTCGAAAGCGCCCGTCGTACCGTCAACGACCTGCGCGCCCTCGAGAGAGCGAGCAACGATTTCGAAGTAAACAGAAATCACGCCGTTCTTGTTGGCAGCCTGCTGAGCAAGCCACTCGCAAGCACCGCCAATCTGAAGGCCGTTGTCACGCGCGCCCTGGAACGCGTTGTTCGTCATCGCGACCATGAAGTAGCCGTCGACAGCGGACGGAGCGGTCTGACCGTCGCCGAAGGCCTTGTCGCCACCGTCAAAGACACCGTTGTTGTTGGTGTCGTTAAAGTAGCGGACGACGTACTCGCTGCGATCATAGGCCTTAGTCGTGCCCTGCGCAGTGATGCTGGCGAACGCCATAGAGACAGCGTCGCCCGTGTAGGTCAGCTGATACGTACCGTCGACAGCGTCGGCGGTAACCTCATAATTCGCGGCGCCGAACTCCGCGTCGCTCGTTGCAGCCCAAGCGTTTCCCGCCGGGGCTATAAGACGAAAGCGCTTATCTGGAGTTTTGCGCGTTGGTTTTAGACGGCGGGAAGAAAATGACGTAATACGGATTTCTTGTTTGGTCAAATGCAAATGAAAGCATCCGTCTTGCCATTCAGAATCGGAGGCGGAAACAGCTTGTTTGGCATGAAACGCATGCGCAGTCTTCGTTCCGAACCCCCGAAGCTCCATGGCCTGCTCGCGGGCATTCAGTCCAGAAAATGCGCCGATATATTCTGGTGGGATGTCAAGACTGAATAAGGACTGAGTAAGAGGCGAATGGCCGCAGGCGACCTTGCGTTTGCTAGGTCGCCTGCAAAGCATGTCCGCGTTACTCACTAAGGGTTGAGAGGGGCGCGTCTTCCATGAGCGCGCCAAATAAGTTCGCTGCCTTGCGGTCGTTTTCGGGCAGGGCGCAAGCGTAAATGTCCAGCGTGGTGGCCGCGCGCGAATGGCCCAGGCGGCTCTGCACGGTCTTGATGTCCACGCCATTGCCAATGAGCAGCGTTGCCTGCGTGTGCCGCAGGTCGTGGAAGCGCAGGCCGGGGAAGCCGTTGGCCGCGCGGAACGTCGCCCACCATTCGCTGAAGTTGCCGGCGTTCTGGAACGCGCCGTACGAATTGCAGCACACGGGAGTGCGCGCATCCTGCGTGCGGCCGAGCAGCTCTAGCAGCGTCCGCTGGTCGCGCATCCACTCCGCCAGCTGGTCGCGCATGCGCTCGTCCAAGCTGATGGTGCGCGTGCCATGGCGCGACTTCGGTGGTAGCACGTCGCCTTCCGAGGTAAACTGCTGTACCACGCGCAGCACGCCGCGCTCAGCGTTCGCGTTCTCCCAGGTGAGTCCCAGCACCTCGCCACGCCGCATGCCGGTAGAGAGCGCCAGCCGGCATGCCATGATGCGCGAGCGTTCTAGCAACACCCGATCGGCGCCGAGCGCTCGGTCGCGTCGTGTCATGTTGTCTGCCAGGGATAATGCGGCCTGTAGTCGCCGTGCTCCTTGCTCGTCCAAAGAAGCCATGCGCCGTTCGGGCTCGCACGGGATATCCAGCTGGTCGCATGGATTCGCGGAGATGTAGCCCAGCCGGTAGGCACGTTTGAGGACCTGTCGCAGCTTGCTCAGCGTGCCATGCAGCATGCTTTGCGAAAAGCCGTCTTCTGCCATACGCCGCTGTAGCGCGATGATGCGCACGGCGTCCAGCGCGGTCAACGGGACGTCCTCCAGATAACGGCACAGCCGCCGGATGTGCATGCGGTCGCCGGTCAAGGTGGCGGGACGGAATTTGCCGCTGATAGCGCGATCTTGCTGGAACTGTCGAGCGAATTGGCCGAACGTCAGGGCGTCTCGTGTGTTGACGGCGCCATGTTCCAACTCCCAACGCAGCTCTTCCCGCGCACGGAGTGCATCGGCTTTCGTGCCGTGAATGGTGCGCGATTTCTGGCGGTACTTTCCCGTGATGGGGTCGCGTCCGACAGCGAGCCTGATTCGCCAGGTGTTCGGTCCGCGCTTCTCGATGGTTCCGGTTCCTCCGACGTGCATGGTTCCTCCTAACGTCCAGTTGCCAGGAGGCGGGCGTCTATGGGTCCGTCTATGCCGTGCGAGCAGGCGAAACCACGACGTGCCGCCTCTTTCGCTATACTGAACGGACGCACGGCGAAACCATGGTGAAAGAAAGGCGGTTCGGCGCATGAAAGTGCTCAGCGTTTTTTGGCACACGGCCCGAGGCCATCAAAATGTGCCCGCTGGTGAAAGTGCTGGACCGCACTCCCGGGATTGAGAGCATGGTGTGCGTCACGGCGCAGCACCGCCAGATGCTCGACCAGGTGCTCGAGGCGTTCTCTGTCGCGCCGGACTTCGACCTGGACATCATGTCGCGTTCGCAAACGCTCACGCAGATTTCCGCCCGTGTGCTCGAAGGGTTCGAAGGCGTGTTGGCGCAGGCGCAGCCCGACCTGGTGCTCGTTCACGGTGACACCACCACGTCCATGTGCGCGGCGCTCGCCGCGTTCTACCAGAAGATTCCCGTGGGCCACGTGGAGGCTGGCTTGCGCACGTACGATCGCTACTCGCCGTTCCCGGAGGAGGTAAACCGTCAGATCACAGACCGCCTCTCTGAGCTTTTGTTCTGTCCCACGCGTGCGAACGCGGAGAACATCGCGCAGGAACACGTGGAGGGCACGGTTCATATCACGGGCAACACCGTGCTCGATGCTTTCGCTACGACGGTGCGAGAGGATTACACATTCCATGACCAGGCGCTTCGTGAAGTCGACTTCGCAGCGGGCCCGGTCATCCTGCTCACGGCGCACCGACGGGAGAACTGGGGCACCGGCATCGAGAACATCTGCCGCGCCGTGAAGCGCGTGGCGGAGGAGCGTCCGAACGTGCAGGTAGTCTTCCCTGTGCACTTGAACCCGGTGGTGCATGATACGGTGCACTCCATCCTGGGCGGCGTGGAGCGCGTGCACCTGGTGGAGCCGCTTGACGTGATGGACATGCACAACGCCATGGCCCGCAGCAGTTTCATCATGACGGACTCGGGCGGACTGCAGGAAGAGGCGCCCTCGCTGGGCAAGCCGGTGCTGGTGCTGCGCACCGAGACCGAGCGCCCCGAGGTGGTGGCGTGCGGCGCGGCCGTGGTCGCCGGCGTGGAGGAAGCGCGCATTCGCGATCTCGCCCTGCGGCTGCTCGACGACGAGGAGTTCTACCAGGGCATGGTCTGCCAGGAGAACCCCTTCGGCGACGGTCACGCATCCGAGCGCATCGCGCGGATCATCCTGGAGTGGGGCGGCCGTGGCTGACGTTTGCCCGGGAGGCAGCTCGAGCGTCGGCGTTCACGGTGGCTTCAAACACTTTGCGCTCGATGCGGTCGCAACCTTCGTTCTGGCAGCGTGCATTTCCATCGCCTGGTCGTATCGCGCCGATGTGGAGCTGGTGCTTGGCGTGAGGTTCGTCCTTACGCTGGTCTCCGTCTGGTGCTTCTTGCTCGCGGTGTTCATTGCCGCTCGCGTTGCCTTGTCGTGTCGATTGACTCGGCAAGAGGCGACGGGCCAATCGGACGGCTTGTCCGCTGGCGAACGGCAAAGCGATGCCGGCGCGCGGAGCTCGGTCGTGTCGCGATGCCTTGCCGCCTTGTTTGACTCCGCTCACCCGCTTCGGTCTTTGGTCGCAGTGGCGTTGGTCATAGGCGTGTTGTGGGCGCCGTACTTGGTCGCGATGGCTCCTGGCAATATGAACTATGACACGACGGGCCAAATCGCGCAGTTCTTCTCGCTCATGGAATGGGGTGAGTCGTATCAGCTGTCCGACCACCATCCTGCGTTCGTCACGTTCGTGTACGGGAGCGTGATCTACGCGTGCGAAGTGCTGTTTTCGCACGCGCGTCTTGGCGTTCTGATACTTGTCCTTCTGCAAACGTGCGCTACCGCGCTCGCGTTCTCGGCGGCGTTGGTGGTAGCGGTATCTCGATGGCGCGTGCCGCGCGGTCTGGCATTCGCCCTCGCGCTGTGGTCCGGCCTGTTCCCGCTGATTCCGCTCGCTGTCTGCAGCCTGTCGAAAGACTCCTTTTTCTCGTGGGTGTTCGTGCTCTTCGTCTTGTGTGTTGCCGAGCTTGCGCGCACGCGTGGCGCCGTGCTGTCCTCGCTTCGATTCGTCGGAGGGTTTGTTCTTGTGCGCGCTCATGGCGCTGACGAAGAAGTTCGGCGTGTACGTTGTCGCCGCGACGGTGCTGTGCGCGCTGTTCGTGTGCGGCCGGCCGTGGCGGAACATGGTCCGGCTTGGGGCTCCGCTCGTGCTGGCAGGGTTGCTCTCATGGTGCCTAGTGCCGTCACTGGTCGTTTCCCTCGGCGGCATCCCGGGCGGCAAGCAGGAGATGCTGTCCGTGCCCATACAGCAGGTTGCCCTTGTGTATGTGGAGCATGGAGAAGAGCTGTCGGAAAAGGACCGAGCTGCCATCGACGGCTTGCTCGAATGCGATACGCTCGCCGAGCGTTACAGCCCTTGGACGGTCGACGACGCGAAGAAGGTGGCGAAAGGCAAGCCGGACGATGCCTACCGGACGTTTCTTGCCACATGGATCGAGCTGGGCGTTCGCTACCCCGGGTCGTACTTCGACGCCTGGGCTGCCTTGGATTCCCCTTTGTTCGCCGGCGCGCCGTACGAGCCCATTTTCTCCAGTGGCAGCCACATCGAGAACAACGGGTATGTTCCTGATTCCCTGTTTGAAAAGGTTCGGAAAGAACGCTAATCTCAGGGATGATTTCTGACTGGTACTACGAGGCGATTGAGGTGCCCGTTGTCGGCCAGTTGCTCAAACTGCGCACATGGGGCGTGATCGTCCCTGCTTTCTTTGTCGTGGCGATGCTCCATCCACGTCAACGACGCCAGTTGTTCCTGGCGTTCGTGCCCGTTGTGGCGTTGTTCGGTAGTTTGCTGCTCGGACCTGTGACCTGGGGAGCGGAAGCAAGCCGCTATGTGATGCCGTTTGTGTACGCGGCTCCGTTCATGGTGGCGTTTTCCCGTTTTGCGCTTACGAAGTGCAAGGTTGGTTCTGAGGGGTTTGCGGGCCGCCGGCCCTCGTTTTGCGGCTGACGCTCGCGTGGTTCGATGTTACCCAGCATGCGCCGATGACAAGGAAACACGCGTATAGCTCGGGTGTGATGTAGCGCGATTGAGAGACCGGACCCGCTAAAAGTGCGCACAGGCACAGGAGGGCGGGACTGACCATGAGCAAGCCGGCAGGTTGCCGGCGATAGACCAAGCACCCAACGGCAAACAGTGGGATCCACAGCGCATACAGCGCTTTTGAGGTCAACACGTTGACGATAGGCAGCGAGGCAATGGCTTCGTAACCGTTGTTGTACGCAATGCGCGCTTCCTCCAGCGCAGACGCGCTGTGCACGCCCCCGATACTATCGAACACGGCGTCCGCATTGACGTCGTCGCGCGTGTACGAGAGCAAGCTCGCAGCGAACTCGGGAGTGCTCCATTCGGCTGGGATGTCCATCTCCTGGTCCATAAGGACGAACGGGTATGCGCATTCGTACGTGTTAGCGAAAAAAGACTCAAGGTAGGTTGCGGGATGGCGCACTCCTTGGGACGCCCATGCTGCAAGGTACGACAGCGTGTCGCTTGTGCTGGCGTACGGATAATAGAGCGCTTTTACAGGGTCAGATATGGTCGGGTTGTACGCTTCAGGCAGGACGGCCTGCCAATCGTTGCCAAACACAGTGGTGATGGCGGCGTTTTCCGCCTCCGTCACGTCTCCTGGGTGCTCAAGCGCGCACCGTGCTGTCTGCTGCATGGGGATAGATAACATTTCCCGGCTGCTTCCGTTTACGATGCCGGCGAAGGAGAAGAACAGCATCTCGAACGCGACAAGATACAGGAGCGCCGCCGCCAGCGTCGAGAGTAGCAATCGCAGGGATGCTTTCCTCATGACGACAGCCGACAAGATGGCCACGGGTACGGCGATGTACACGCCGGTTTTCTTCGTCATCATGAGAAGCATCGTGAGGGCGAAGAACAGAGCCACCGCTCGTCTGCTCTCGAAGAGCCGACCGTTCGTGCGGACGTATTCGCATACGGCAAGCGACCATGGCAAGAAGACCGCGGCGAAGGAATAATCCTTCGTCATGCATTCCGCCGAAAGTGGAAAGAGCGGCAGCGTGCAGGCAAGGGCGAACAAAGCGATACGCACGCTGCGCGGCACGCGTACGAGTCTGAGCCAGCAAAACGAGGCGGCAATTCCCGAGATGACGAGGGCAACCTGCAAGATGGTGTGAAGGGCAAGCCCGAGAGGGCGATTGCCAAGCGCGTCGCCAAGATCCCAGAATAAGCCGTACATCCAGGTGTCGAAAGGAGGGTTATGAGCGGAATAGTACGGGGTCAGTCCATCATCCACGAGCATTTGAACGAAGTTATCGTATGTGATGGTCCCAGGGGCATGAACGACGATGGTTGGCGCCCACACCAAAGCAAGTAAGCCTGCGTAGATAAAAAAGCGCTTTCGAAGATGGACGGAGAGCGTATCCTGGCCCGCATGCGTGCTGCATCGTTCGAGAAGGTGTCCTTCTTGCTGTCGAAAAGCGGTCGAGCACGAATGGTGTGCGCATAGTGCACGAGCCTGCTTGTCGATTGCATGGTAGGCAATGGCAAGAAGTGCCGTGAAAACGGAGGACAAAATCGCAATGCCGAGAAAGCTTAAGCCCGTTTGAGGAAGGCTACCGAACGCCTTATCAAACGAGAGCGTTTCGGCGAAACTGGAGCCAACGACAATGGAGCATGCAAAAACGAGCGCAACGGCACCCGCGCATGCAAGAAGTCGCCGATTGGCGTAGCAGACAATCCCGCCCCTCTCTTCATGTGAATCGCGAACGCTTCGTGCCATATGCGCTAGTCACGTCCAAGTATGCGAGCAACTGGCGAAACCAGCGCATGCCCGATGCGAAACGACGTTGATGACGAGAGCTCGTTTCGCTCTTGCTCGGCAATGTCGCGTTCATGAAGCGCGGTGTCGAGAGCGCAACGGAGACTCCGTTGGCTGGCATGCAGTCGCTCGAGGTTATCTCGAACCGCGCTAAACCGTTCGAACAAATACGCCATAGGATTGGGGTCTGCCGTCTTGGTCATGAAGTGATCGTATCTGCTCGCAATCATGCTCGAGTATTCCAGCGCATAAGGCCGCCAAACGGTTGTCCATGCGTGATACAGCTCTTCGTATTCCTCCAGGGTTGCACAGCTGCCCATCTGATACTCCAGTGTATCGACCACGATGTTGACGAAATGACGCTCGAGCAAAGGATTCTGTGAACGCTGCTCCTCCAGCTCTTCCTTGATGAGGTTGAGCGCTACAAGGCTGTCGCCTTCTCGGCTTTTACGCGTGATGCTGCACTCAACATCGCGGCGGTAATGGTAAAAGCAATCGGGCATGAGCGCGATGGCGCGGGCTCGAAACAAAGACCTGTTTACGAAGACAAGGTCTTCGGCTGTCTTGATGACGGTCGGAAAGCGCAGTTTTTCCTGGCGAACCCATGATGCGTCAAAAGCGATGCGCGTAGCGTTTGGCGTCGTGAGGTCGGTGGAAACACCCTCGAGGTCTTCCAGGGTGAACGCGCGATGGTACAGAGCTTCTTCTTCGCAACGTTCGCGCGGAACGTAAGCGTTGTCCTCGGTGTAATACTCGTCAAAGGAAAAAATGGTCATGCTCGCGCGCGTCGCCTGTGCTTTTGTCGTGGCGCGTTCTACCATATCTGGTTCGACGAAATCGTCAGAATCGAGAAAGAACAAATACTCGCCGCGAGCGGCCTCAATGCCAGTATTGCGCGCAAACGCCACGCCTTGCCGGTGTTCGTCCAAAACGACGACGCGATCGTCCCGGGTGGCAAATTGTTCGAGAATCTTGCGCGAACCGTCCGTTGACTGGTTGTCCACGCAGATAATCTCGATGGCGCGTTCCGATTGCCCAGCTGCCGATTCAAGGCACTGCGTCAGATACCGTTCACAGTTGTAGACTGGGATGATGATGCTAGAGCGAATGTGATCCATTTTGCCTCTTTAACCTAGTCGTGCTTATTGCGAAAGAACGGGATAAGGAAACCCAGCTGGCCAATCTCGCCGCCTTCGGCATACGCGCGGGCGATGGAGTCCCAGGGCACGCGCGCTAGGTTGAACATGGTTCCAGCGCACGCAGCCGGCCCTTCGCGGTACTCGAAGCGCTGCGAATCGAACGCGTCCGTGGCGGTGGCGTAGTCGCAGTCCGTGTACAAGAACGCATTGAGCAGGTCCTCGGCGAGCGTGCTCGGCCAATCGCCGCCGGCGAGCACGAGCGCAAAGTCGTACTGCTCGATCTCAGGGCTGCCGAATGGCACGATGCCGAACGTGCTGAGCGGGAAAGCGTCCCGCGCGGCGATGTCGAAGACGGACTGGCGGCGCGCGGCGTTCTGCGCGTCGGTGTCGTCTTCCGCCACGATGATGACAACGCGTCGCGGCGAGAAGCGGAAATCGAATCCCATCTGGTCGAACATTGCGTTGAGCCGCTGGTAGACCGTGGCGTGCGACATCACGCGCCTGATGCCTGCGAACTGCTGCTCAAGCATCGACGGCCTCGTCAGCTCGTCGAAGTACCGTTCGGCGTCCTCTGCGGAGGTGATGCGTACGAGCTCGGGATACTGCGTTTTAAGCGCCAGCGCGTCGTTGGCAAGTCCAATCACGCCCGCGGCTTGCAGCTCATAGGTGCGCATGGCGCACATCGTGCGGGAGTCCTTTACCGTATTCATATTGACGGCGAAATCGAACAGCTTCGTCGCTTCCTGGAGGTCTTTGTGCCCCATGGCGGGCATGAGGTAGTGCCAGTACTTCTCGGGGAAGTTATCGCCCCAGTCCACGGGCCAGCGGCGGTCGGCGATGGCCAGGTTCTTGCCCGCTTGCAGGATAGCGTCGAAGACAGTGCTCGTGTCCTTGCAACGTTGCTGGTGGACGTTGTACCACGTACCGGCGAAGAGCACCGTGCTACGAAGGCAGGCGGAATGCAGCCGCGCGCGCAGGCCGATGCCCACAGGGTTGTTGAGGAGCGGGTTAACGCCGAACAGGCTGGCGAACACGCGATTGTGCCCCAGGTCGCGCACGTAGTCAGGGATCTTCTCCTCGCAGCTGGTGAACACGACGTCTGCCATGCGCGCCAAATCCAGGTACTCGTGGTAGCTGGGCGGGTCCTCAATGGACTGGAAGACCACGGGGAGGCCGGCGTCCTTTGCATGCTGCAGCACGCGGGCGATACGCTCGTGTCCCTCCGGGTCGTTCCCGTAGTACGGCTTATCGCTTTCGTAACGGCCGATCCAGCAGGTCACGTACAGCACGAAATCCAGGTCGCCCTTGTCGATGGCTTGTTGGTACGTGTCGGGGTAGAGGTACGTGAGGTCCAGCGCATCCTCATAGTAGTCGAACATGAACTCGTCGGTGATGATGCCCACGCGCGGACGGGCGGTGCTGGCGAAGAAGCTCGAGCCGTTCGATTTTGCCAAGCGCGCTTGATACTCTGCGCGGTGTTCGACGAACTCCCGGTTGAGCGGGTTCTCCGCGGCTTTCAAGCGCATCCATACCTTGTTGTGCGGAAAATCGCTTTCCAGCGTGAGCGGCTCGTACGGGCTGTTCGAGAGCGTGTTGCGAACCTTGAGATACCAGCTGATTGCGCGCGAGTTTCGAAGGCCGTCATACTCGGCGGCGAAAGATTGCGCAATGTGCAGAAGGCCGTCGTGTTCGTTGACTGTGCGCACGGTGTTCCTTTCGCGTGATCGGGCTAGACTCGAACGGTGCACGATGAGTTTACTGCCCGGACAGGCGGTCTTTGACGAAACGCGCGGGAGCGGTCAGGGCATTGCCAACCCGCCATGACGTGGAGGCTTTCAGCTCGTGCAGCTCGCTGGCAAGGTGGTCCCGTTCTTCGCGAACGGCGACAAGTTCCTGCTCGAGGGCTTCGGCGCGCTTGCGTGAAGGGGCGACGGTCTTTTCGTACAGTCGCAGCGCGCGCGGGGCATTCGGGTGCTGCGCCACCGTTTTGTCGAGCACTTCGAAGTTGAGAAGGCTGCGGCCTGTGAGGTCGTTGTCGCTTGCGGCGTCGTCGGCATGCCCGGCGTGCGCGTCTGCCTCTGCGCCGGCGAGCCGCGCATTGATCTGTGCCGTAAGCGCGTCGTGCTCGTCAAGGCAGCAGCGCAGCGCGCGCTCGATGTCGTCGGCAGGCGCGTCCATGGGCAGGAGAAGGCGTTCCATGCCCATGACCTCGTAGTACGCGCGGACTTTTTCGTTGTAGTCGAATCCGACGCTGGGGATGCCGAATGCGTTTGCGACGATGGAGCCGTGCAAGCGCGTTGCGAGCACAGCGCGTGCCATGCCAATTGTGCGCAGCGCCTCGGGAATGGCGCGCACGCGCTGTTGCTCCGCGCGCTCTCGCATCTGAGGCGAGAGCAGCTCGCGCACGCGCGCGTGGAGTTCGCCGTCTTCGGGGGCTAAGTCCAGGAACACGGGGCGGACGTCGTGGCTGCCCGCCAGGGCGTCGATCGCACGGGCGGTCCGCTCAGCGAACGATTCGTCGACCGACGGGAAGTCGCGAAGCGTCACGAGCAGCACGTCGCTCTCGTCGCTTGCGACGTAGCGTTCGCGCTCGCTTGCCAAAGTGAGGGCGATGTCCGCGGTGCGGACGATGGCCTCGTCGGGCACGCCGGCGTTCAGCAGCAGGCGTGCTGTCTCGTGATCGCGCGAGCAGAACACAGCGCCCAGTTGTCCGGCCAGGCGCAGAAACGCGCATGCGTCAGGGTTGGAAAGTGGGCCGGCGCCGATTCCCATGTACACGGTTGGGACGCCGTGCATCCAGGCAAGCTGCACGCACGCTACCTGGCCGGGAATCTCCCATTCCGGCTCCAGCATGTAGTCGATGCGGCCTGCAGTGGTGTCGAAGAACAGGTCGAATAGGATGCCTGCCATCATCACGAAGGCGGCGGCACCGTTGAACATGAGGTCGATCGCGAACTTGTCGGTCACGTCGACGGACACGATGCCATGTTCTGCCAGGGTCCTGCGCGGGTTGTGTCCCACAAGCGAGACGTAGCCTTCGGGGTAGGTATCGCGCACATGCTGGCATATGAGGGAAAAGACCAGTTCGTCTCCGAAATTTTCTTCGCCGATGTAACCAAGGGCGACGAATCGTTTCGCGGGAACGCTCATGCCGCTCGCGCCCGATTGCTCGCATGCTTCGAGAATGGCTTCCGGGCTTTCGGCCTCGGTGGTGACGAGATCGGGACGGAATGCATCAAAGAATGGCTGCAGCAACGAGGCGTTGACTGTTCCGTCGGGCAGCAGGGCATCGGGATACACGTCGAGATTGATTAGCTCGACGGCGTGGCCTGCGGTGACCAGGGAAACGTACGTGCCCCAGACAGGATCATTGCTGGCGTGACGTGGACGCGTGATGAGTGCGATTCGGTAGTACATGGTTCCTCGTGTCCGATTGGTGCAACCGAAGTATTATAATGTACGAGTTTGTGCAAGCTGTGCGAGAGACGATTGTTCTCGAGCACAAGGCTACGAAACGCTCGAACGACTCGAATCGAACGGCCACGATTCTGGCGAGTTGGGGGCGCTGCTTCTGGCGCGGAATGCGCAACTTGCTAGAAAAGGAGGATACCCCATGATGCATACTCAGGTGAAAGAGGGCTTCACGTCCCGTGCGCTGCGCTGCGTGCTGGCTGCCGCCCTGGCCGCCGGCTGCTTCGTTGCGTCTGCTGGCTTGGCGTTTGCCCAGTCCATCGATGACCTGCTGAGCGAAGAGGAGCTGGCGTTGGCAGAGGGCGGCTCGTCCGCTTCCGCTCGCTCGCTCGACGACTTCTGGCGCTGGCCGCTGCCGGGCATTGGCGAGGACCACATCTCGCAGGATTTCTGGTCTGGCCATGGTGCCATCGACATCTGGGCCGCCGAGGGCACGCCCATCGTGGCGGCGCGCGGCGGCATCGTCGTGGCCACGGAGGCCACGAACCCGCAGGAGCTGGACGGCTACGGCAACTGCGTCGTCGTCTATCACGAGGACGGCACGGAGAGCTACTACGCCCACATGTCGCGCCGCGACGTGAACAAGGGCGATCGTGTCTACCTTGGTCAGCAGTTGGGCCTGGTAGGCAATACGGGTAACTCGTTCGGCGACCACCTGCACTTCGAAATTCGCGTCAATGCCACGCCTGACGAGTTCTACTGGGGCGAGCGCATTGATCCGCTTCCGTATGTGACCGGGCATGATTATGATGTGTCGCAAAATGGCGTCTGGTTTAGCGACGTCGATTTCGGGGCTAACGCACAATGGTATGCGCCTTGGGTGGAGCAGGCAGTCCTTTCCGGGCTCATGGAGGGAGCGGGTGACAACCTGTTCCAGCCTGATAGCCGGATCACTCGCGGTCAGGTGCTCACGATTTTGTGTCGAGCGGCTGGCGCTGATGGGGCTTATGGTAACGGAGTAAATGACACACCGTTTGACGATAACCTCCCAGGTCAATATTACACGGGCGCTATTAATTGGGCTTACAACGTCGGTGTTGCAGAGGGTAACGGCGATGCGGTTTCACCAGATGACCTTGTCACGCGTGAAGAACTTGCAACGCTGATTGCTCGGTATGCCGAGAAAGTTCGTGGCGTGCATTCGACCGCTCCTGCTTCGGAGCTTGCCGGCATGGACGATGCTGATGAGGTGAGCAGCTGGGCTGTCGGGCACGTGGCATGGGCTATCCAGGCGGACATCATCACCGGCAGCGCCGAGGCTGATGGCTCCCTGCTCGTGAAGCCGAGCGGCAATGCGAGCCGCGCCGAGATGGCTGCGATTATCGTCCGCACGGTCGATGCGGTTGGTTAATAGGGATTTTTCGATTCGTGCGCATCGTGAGCGAAACGCCCATGTCGGCTGTCCAGGCTGGCATGGGCGTTGCTGTTTGAGGGAGCGAAGGAAAGGGCGTCGTCATGGTGAGTAATGCGAAACGGTTCGTGGCGTGCGTGTGCGCGGTGGCGCTTGCCAGTGCGCTTGTGCCCATGGCGGGCGTGGCGGAGGCGATTGAGGACGCCCAGGCGGCGCAGGCTGCCGCGCAGCAGGCGGCCGAGGGGGTTGCCACCGCCGTGGCCGAGGGAGCCGCTGTCGAAGGCGAGCTCATTGTGGTGCTGGAGGACGGTGCCGACGCTGGCGCTACCGCGCGCGACGCGTCCGTCGACGTCCAGGTGGAGCAGCTGGCAGACGAGGCGCTGCTCGTGACCGCCGAAGGGTCCGATGCCGCCGACACCGCCGCGCTTGCCGAGCGCCTTTCGCAGGACGACGCCGTGGCGTACGTGCAGCCGAACTTCGTGTACGCCGCGCCCGAAGGCGGCGCGGGCGAAGAGGCGCCCGAGAGCGCGCAGGAGGGTGCGGGCGAAGGGACGCCCGAAAATGCCGCGAACGATGTGGACTCGCACGACGCTGCGACGAACGGTGCGGATTCGCACGGCGTCACGGCGGTCGAAGTGCCCGCCTCCGCCGGCGCCCGCGCCACGGTCGTGAACGACCCGCTCTGGTCAAGTCAAAGCTACCTTGCCGCTACGGGCTTTGACGATGCCTGGGACGGCGCCCGCGCGAACGGCACCGTGTCGGTCGCCGTGCTGGACTCCGCCGTGAGCCTTGTCCACGAGGAACTTGCGGCCACGCTCGATGTCGAGCACGGCTGGGACGCCGTGAACCAGGTGCCGCTTGGCACGGCAGCCGCCTCGAACCACGGCACCGAGGTCGCCGGCATCATCTCGGCTGCGTGCGATAACGCCACGGGCATCGCGGGCGCCAGTTACGGCGCGAACATCGTGCCCGTCACGGTGCTCTCGGGCTCCGGTCTCTCCACCACCACGGCCGTGCTCTACCGTGCCATGAACTACCTCTTCCAGCTCGACGACGAGCACCCCGAGCTCAACCTGCGCGTGCTCAATATGAGCTTCGGCGGCTACGGGACCGGCCAAAGCAGCGTCATGGACCGCGCGTTCTACACGCTCGTGAAGACTGCCGTGGAAGAGCGCGACATGGCGGTGGTGGCAGCGGGCGGCAACGAGCACACCGCCTCGTTCAGCTGGCCCGCCGACTGGGACGAGGTCGTCTCCGTCACGTCTGTTGACGCCTCGCTACAGCAGCCGGCGTCCTTCTCGGACCACAACGAGCACAAGGACATCGCCGCGCCGGGCGAACAGGTCATGGCCACGACGGCCCAGGGCGTGTCGTCCTACGGCACGTGCCGGGGCACGTCGTTCTCGGCGCCCATCGTCTCGGCGGCGCTTTCGCTCATGTTCGCGGCGAACCCCGCGCTTTCGGCTACGCACGCGGTGGAGCTGCTCTACCAGACGGCGGACGATCGCGGGGCGGCAGGCCGGGACGAGTATTTCGGCTGGGGCCTTGTGAACGCGGAGGCGGCGGTGGGCGCCGTGCTCGAAGAGGCGAGCGAGCACCCCTCGCTGCGCTTCGCCGACATCGACCAGAGTGCGTGGTACCAGACGCCCGTCGCCTACATTGACACGGTGGTGGGCGCGGGCCTTATGCAGGGGTACGCCGGCCTCTTCCGTCCGGACGACTCCATCACGCGCGCTGAGGTGTTCGCGATCATGTACCGCGCCTCGGGCGCCGGCTCCATCGACGAGCCGCCCGCGGCCGACGCGTCGGGCTTCCGGGACAACGCGAGTTACCAGTGGTACACCGCCGCCATCAACTGGGCGGCAGGCGCGGGCCTGGCGCAGGGCAGCGACGGCCTTGTGCGACCCGATGACGCCATCACGCGCGAGGAGGTGTCGGCGGTCATGGCGCGCTATACCGAATATATGGCCGGCGTCGCCGCCGCGGGCGACCCGGTGTCCCTGCAGTTCGCCGCCGATTGGCAGGCGGTGAGCTCGTGGGCGACGTCCACCATGGCATGGGCGACCGAGCACGGCATCCTGTCCGGCCGCCTGCAGCCCGACGGCGCTCTTCTGCTCGCGCCCCGCGCGAACGCTACCCGCGCCGAGTTCGCCAAGATCATCACCCAGACGCTCGAAGCGGTGGAATAGAAGGGGAGCGCGACTGCTCACGCTCCCTTTGTCCTATAGAACGTCTCGCATGAGGACGGTCGCGATCTTCGCCATCTCAGCGCGCGTCTTGCGCTTCGAGCCTACCTCGCGTCTAGCCCAATCCGATCCGCGTCCGTGATGGGGCGCACAGGGCGGCAGGGGACACCGCAGGCGAAGGTGTTCGCCGGGATGTCGCGCGTCACTACGCTACCCGCGCCAATGACGGCGCCCTCGCCAATGGTCACGCCGCCCACCACGGTGACGTTCGCGGCAAGCCACGCGCGACTTCCCACGTGAATGGCGGCGTTGCGCTCGGTCACGTGCGCCACCTGGTCGCGCTCGTCGAGGGTCATGACGCGGTCGTCGGGATGCAGCGGGTGAATGGGCGTGACGAACGAGCACCGCGGCCCCACCATGACGTCGTCGCCGAAGACGATGTGCGCCCCGTCCAAGAACGTGCAGTCGTAGTTGAAGAAGCAGCGGTCGCCCACGAACACGTTGTACCCGTAGTCCACGCGCGCGCCGGCTGTGAGGTCCGACCCGAACCCGAACGCGCCGAGCGCGCTGTGCAGGATGTCCGCCCCGCCTTCGTTCGCGTAGTACGCGTCGTCATAGGCGCGCATGAGGCGACGCCCGCGCAGGCGGTCCGCCGCAAGGGCCGGGTCGGCGGACTCGTACCAGTCGCCCGACGCCATTTCGGCGCGGATGCCGCTCTCGCGCTGCATGCGGATGTAGGGGAAGGGGCGCCCGGCGTCGTCGCGCGACGAGCGGTAGACCGCGCGCCAGCCTTCGTGCTCGTAGAAGCCCACGGCCTGCGGGTTCTGCTCGTTCACGTCAAGTCGGTGCGCGTCGAAGGCCTCCACCGCGTGCGCGAGCAGACCCCGGCCGACGCCCTTGCCGCGCGCGGCACTGTCGATGAAGAGCGTCTCGAGCTTGCCCGCTTCGACGCCCGCGAACCCGAGCGGCTGCCCGTCCTCCCCGAACGCGACGGCAAGCTGCCCGATGCCGCGCACGGCCTCGCCCACGAACGGGCGCATGCCCATGATGTCGTCTTCGGTCAGGAAATGGTGCGTGGCGCGAACGGAGCGCTCCCACACCGCGGCGAGCTTTTCGCCCAGCTTGGGCGTGCGCTCGTTGGTGGGGAGATCCTCAATGCGCGCGCGTGGCGCGATATGCGCGGCGTCCGTGGTATGTGGTGGCATGACGTTCCTTTCGTCATTGCGGCGGCGCGCTTTCGCCTTCGCCTCGCGCTGCTTCCTTTCATTTTCCATTATGCGGCGACATCCTCCGTTTCGAGCTGGCATCTCTCCGTCGCGGGTCGGTGCGTCCTTCCGTCGCGTGTGGCGCCTCTCATTTCGAGGCGTTGCTCCTCTGTCGTGCGTGGCGCCCCCCCATTTCAAGGCGGCGTCCTCCCGTTGCGAGTTGGTGCCTCCTTCCACCACGAGGAGGAGCGCTCCTTCGTCACGGGGCGGCGTCCCTTCTCGGCATGCGACGACACCTTCAAATGGCACAAAATCGCCGATATTGACCCATGCGAAGGGCGCGCTCAGGCGAACGGGCACATTCGTTCCCTGAAACCCCGCATTCGTTCCTCGCAGTGTGGGTGCTAGGGCGCCTGTGGGTCAATATCGGCGAT
>DVLD01000157.1 GCA_018715725.1 Candidatus Aveggerthella excrementigallinarum | reverse complement strand
GAGCGCGGCGCCGACCAGCGGGCCCGGCGGCACGCCGAGCGCCATGACGTCGCGCCCGCCGATCGAAAGGTCGCGCATGCAGAACGCGGCCCCTTCGGCGAGCAGCGCATCGAGCGTGCGCTCCACGTCGTCGGCCTGCTCGACCTTCCAGCGCGCGCGCTCCGACTGGGCGCGCGCGTCGCCGCGCCTGAGCTCGCAGAACGCGCGCACGAGCTCGGGACGGCCGTCAAGCCGACGGAGCAGGCGCTTCACCGCGCGCGGCGTGGGGACGACGTCGACGTCGTGCGCCCCCACCAGCGCGAGCACGTCGGCCGAGAACCGGGCGCTCTTGTGCAATCGGCGCAGCACGCCGCGCGCAAGCTCGACGCTGCGCTGGGGATGCCCGTAGAAGTGCCCCGCCCCCGCCTCGTCGATCGTGAAGCACGACGGCTTGCCGAGGTCGTGCAGCAGCGCCGCCCAGCGCACGAGCGCGTCGCGCTTCGTGCGCTCGACCGCCCACGCCGTGTGCTCGAGAACGTCGTAGCAATGGTAAGGGCTGTGCTGGTCGAAGCCGCGCAGAGGCTCCAGCTCCGGCAGGACCGCCGCGAGCACGTCGGCGTAGTCCGTCAGCGCGCGATGCGGGCACGCACCGAACAGGATGCCGTCCAGCTCGTGAGAAACGCGCTCGCCCGAGAGCGCGCGCATGCCGCCCGCTTGGCGGCGCAAAGCCGCCTCGGTCGCCGGCTCCACCGAAAAGCCCAGCTGCGAGACGAATCGGACGGCGCGCAGCACGCGCAGCGCGTCCTCGCGCAAGCGGGCGTCAGGGTCGCCCACCGCGCGGACGGAGCCCGCCGCGATGTCCCGCGCGCCGCCGTACGGGTCGAGCAGCCCTCGCTGCGGGTGGTACGCAAGCGCGTTCATCGTGAAGTCACGGCGCGCCAGGTCCTCTTCGATGGTGCTCACGAACGACACGGCGTCCGGATGGCGGCCGTCGCGGTAAGAGCCGTCGGAGCGGTACGTCGTCACCTCCACGTTGTGGCCTGCCGACCTGACGGTGACGGTGCCGTGCTTCGCGCCCGTCTCGATCACCGCGCAGCCGCGCGCGGCGAACAAATCGCGCACCTCCGTCCACCGGGCCGAGGTGGCGACGTCGACGTCCGCCGCCGGGCGCCCGAGCAGCGCATCGCGCACGAAGCCGCCGACGCACCACGCCTCGTAGCCCGCGTCCTCGAGCGCATCGAGCACGAACGCGGCCCATGCGTGGATTTCGATGTCGGGCATGCGGTCCTCCTGCCATCCGCCGGAATCGACGCCGCGCCGCGGGCGCCGCGCCCGTTCGCCCGCGGCGCGATGCTGCCTGTGCCGGCGCCATCGCGCACGGCGGAGCGGGCACTGCGGCACGCCGTCGACGCAGCGCGCGGGCAGGGGAAGCATACCATCGGGACAAGGAAATCAAAAATACTCATATTCCTAAGGAATTACTAGAATTTTACTTTTTTGCCTGATGGGAGTTGTTTTTGCTTTGCTACAATAGGCGCGCCTGCCGCGGTGGAAAGGGCTTGGAACGTCATGGACACGTTCATCCGCTCATGCGCGTGCGAAGGCCGCAGGCCTCCCAGCGTGCACCCTGCCCGCTGCTTCCCGCGCTACCGCCTCATGGCCAAAATGATGCAGGATCGCGGGGCGGTCCGCTACCTTACGGCGCCGCCGCGCTATGGCAAAAGCTGCGCCGCGTTCGGGTACGCCGAGGACATCTTCCGCCTGCAGCACGTCTTCTGGGTCCCCGCGAGCGACCCCCGCTTTCTGCGCGACCTCGATCAGGGCAACCTTGCCGACTACCTGCTCGCGGCCTCCCCGCGCCCCAGCCTGCTCGTGCTCGACGACCTGCCGCACCTTGAGCTCGAACGGAGCGAGCGCCTTTCCGCCGCGCTTGAGATCACGCTTTCCCGCGGGTGGGAGGCGGTGGTCACCGCCTTGCCGTCGCGCGACAACACCGGCTCGCTTGAGGTGCCGGTCATGAAGCTCGGCGTGAAAGACCTGTTGCTCGACGAAGACGAGTGCGCCGAAGAGGCCCCCGTCCTGTCGTACGACCGCCTCCCCCGCTCGCGCATTCCCGGATTGGCGTGGGCGCCGCCTGAGGAGCGGAGGACGTTTCTCGCCCACGTCCTGGACGAGGAGCTCCCCTCGGAGATTCAGTTCGCGCACCTGACCATGCTCGTGCTCGGGCGCGGCAACCTCTCCGACATAGCGCGGTTGCAGGGCCGCGAGATAGACGGCGTGCTCGCCATCCTGAGCGAGCAGCACCCGTATCTGCACCTCGACCACGACGCGGGCACGTTCGCGGTCGAGGACGTCCTCGAGACGACGGTCCTTGACGCGGTGCGCCCCCGCATGGACCGCGCGGTACGGGCCGTGCGGGGCACCACGGTGGACGAGTGGGCGACGCGGATGGCGGACCTCCTCATGGGGCAGGAGCGCGACGCGCATGCCTGCGACGTCGTCCGCGCGCTGTGCGCGTGCCCCATGCGCGAATCGTGGCTGGAACGACGGCAGCGCAAGCTGTCGTTCGACGGGTGCCTGCTGCCCGCCCAGCAGCTGGCAGAGTCCATCTCCCGCGTCCGCGCGCGGCCGCGCGATTCCGTGCGCGCCGAGAGCGCCTGGCGCCTGCACGCGCTCGGCGAGGAGGAGCAAGCGCGCCGGGAGGCCCGCTCCGTCATGGAGGACTTCGAGGCGAGCGACGACGCACGCCTCTCCGCGAGCGTTCTGCTCGCGCATTTCCCCGACGACCGCGCGCAGGCGCTCCCGCTCGTGGTCCGCTTCGCGCACTGCGGAGCGGTCGACGCGGCAAGCGGCCTTGCGGACGCGGAGCGCTCGTGCCGGCAGACGGTGGCGCTCTGGCGCGACGGGCGCGCGTCGGAGGAGGACGTCCACCGCACGTGCGACCGGTGGGCCGCGCTCGCGTTCGCCGCGTCCGAGGACGGAACGCTCAAAGCCCTCATGACGGCCAAGGAGCAAGCCGAGGCGGCCCAGGACGTGGAGGGGCCCGCCGACGGGTCCCTCGCGAGCACGCTGCTGTCCATCGCCTTCGACGCCGCTGCGCGCTTGCGCAGGGCGGGCGGGCTTTCGAAGGACGCGAAGCGCGCCATGCACGACCTCCGAACGCTCGCCGCCCGTGCCATCGTGCGGGCGTCGCGCACGGGCCGACCCGACGCGTGCACGCTGCGCCTCGTGGATAAAAGCTCGCTTCCTGTCTCGACCCTTCTGAAATCGGGCGCGAGCTCGTCCTTTCTCGACCGCCTGCGCGAGCTCGAGAAAGACCTGGCAGCGCAGCGCGCGGCGCGCGCCAACGAACGGTCGTGCCGCCCTCGCGAGCCCGCCGGCGCGGCGCGCGCCGCGCCACCGGCCGTCCCGCAGCTGCGGCTGAAGTTCCTCGGCGGCCTGGAAGCGCACGTGGGATCGCGCTTGATCGACCCTGCGCAGTTCAGGCGCCAGAAAGTGCAGACGCTCGCCGCGCTGCTCGCCATGGCCCGCGGCCGAGAAGTGGGCATCGACCACCTCGTCGACACGCTCTGGCCGTCCTCCACCGCGTCGCGCGCGCGGAACAACTTCTACAGCACCTGGTCGCTGCTCAAGCGGGCGCTCGAGGTGGCGCCGAAGGATTGCCCCTACCTCGTGCGGCTGCAGAACAGCTGCCGCATGGAGGCCTCGCTCGTCACCACCGACGTGGACGAGTTCCTGTCGCTGTGCGACAAGCTGCAGTTCTCCACGCCCGACTCGGCGCTTCTCCCCGCCCTGTACTCGCGCCTTGACGAACTCTACGCCGGAGACCTCCTGCCGAGCGAGCGCGAGCACCCGAGCATCGTCGCGTACCGCATCGAGCTCAAGGCGCGCCTTGTCGACGCGCTGCTGGCCACCTCGGCGCACGCGCACGACGCGAGCGAGTGCGTCTTGGCACTGCGCGCCGCGCGCACGGCGCTGCGGTATGACGAGGGGCGCGAGGACGCCTACGATGCGCTCATGCGCGCGCAGACGGCAGCCGGCCAGCGGTCCAGCGCCATGGAGACGTTCTTCCAGTGCCGCCGCTACCTGAACGAGTCGCTCGGCATCGACCCCTCGCAGCGGACTTCCGCGCTCTACCAGCGGCTGCTTGACGACGAGGCGCCCGTGGGCGAGCAGCTGCGGCTGCCCCTCTAGCCCGCGGGCGAAGCGCCCCAAGGCGCACGACGGCCCGGGCGCGGGATTCCCGCGCCCGGGCCGTGCGATGACCGCGCTCTCACGTCGACCGCGCCGCGGCGCGCGGCCGCGCGCCGCCGACGGGGACGGCGCCCGTTACGCCTGGCCGGCCTTCACCTGCTCGGCGAGGCGCTTCGCCGCCGGCTCGGAAGCCAGCAGCAGCGCGAGCATGGCGGCACCGCCCACCGCGCACGCGACCCACATGGGCACGAACGAGAGGCACGCGTCGAACACGCGGCCGGAGACGATCGTGCCGATGGCGTAGCCGAGCATCTGCAAGCTCGTGAGCCAGCCGGTGACCTTGCCGATCTCGCCGGCGCCGAAGAGCTTCGCCGTCACGAGCGGCGGGGCGACCGTGCCCATGCACGTGCCGATGCCGAAGAAGAACGCCGAGCCCATCGGGGCGATGTCGGTGGTCGGGAAGCACATGCAGATCAGACCGGCGATGCAGCAGGCGCTGCCCATGATGACGCCGGCGCGCACGCCGAAGCGGTCGTAGACCGCACCCGTGCCAATCTTCGCGATGATGACCACCACCATGTTGAACGAGAAGAAGACGCTCGCGAACGCGGCGTCGTGCCCGCCGGTGACCACCGTCTGCCCGTCCATCGTGACGGCCGTGATGTTGGTGATGGCATTCGGGATGGCGGCGCCGTTCAGGATGCCCATGACGAAGAAGCCCGCCACGACGAGGAAGAAGGAGTAGTGCTTGCGCACGACCTTCCACGGCACGTCGACGTCGGCGGTCTCGTTGACCTTCGCCGCCCCGCCGGAAGAGTCCTTCGCGCCGGCGGTGGCGCCCACGCCGTACGGCTCCATGCCCCTCGCCGCAGGACGGCTGTAGAACGTGGCGACCGTGATGGGGAACGCCAGGATGAAGCAGATCGCGGCGAGCACCATGAAGGCGGTGCGCCAGCCCGTCGAGACGATGAGTCCGCTGATGATCGGCGAGAGCACCGCGCCGCCGAAACCGGAGCCCGACAGCGCCAGCGCCACGGCCAGGCCGCGCTTCTTCACGAACCAGTTCGTGACGACGATGGAGATGAGCAGGCGCGTGCCCGCGATGACGACCAAGCCGTCGATCGCGAAGAACAGCATGAGCTGCCACAGCTCGCTCACCTGCGAGAACCCGACGAGCACGAGCGCCGTGACGACGACGGAGAACCCGCCGAGCACGCGGCCGGGGAACTTGTCGACCACGCCGCCGATGACGAGCGCGCCCACGATGGACACGAGCGTCGACAGCGAGTTGGCGGTGTTGTAGTCTCCCACCGTGATGCCGAGGTCGGAGACGATGTGCGGCTGGAACAGCGACATGCCGTTCACCATGGCGGTATAGCACGTGGCCATGATGAAGAAGCCTGCAGCGACGACCCACCATCCGAAGAACGGCCGTTTAGCCCTCGCGTTCATGATTGTCCTCCCCTTCTTTCGCAGGTCCCGCTAGCGGGCGTGCAGGTTGAGCCAGCGGACGGCGCTGCACGCGTAGAGCGCGGCCCCCATCCACAGGACGTCCTCGTCGACGACCATGCGCGGGTTGTGGTGCGGCGCCATGCTGGGACCGCCCGCGCCGAGCAGCACGTAGGCGCTCGGCACTTCCTCGCTCACGTGGCCGAAGTCCTCCGTGCCCTGCATGGGCACGCCTTGCTTCACGCCGCTCACCCCGGCGACCGCCTCGAAGGCGGGCATGAGGCTCACGAGCAGCTCCTCGTTGTTGAAGGCGATCGGGCAATTGAAGACGCTCAAGCGGTAGTCGGCGCGCCACGCCTTCACGTAATGGTCGATGATCTCAGGGATGCGCTCAAGCACGTGCGAGCGCGCCACGACATCGCGGCTGCGCAGCCCGAAGTGCATCTCGGCGGTGTCCGGCAGCACGTTGGAGGCGTTGCCGGCCTTCATGACGCCGCAGGAGAGCGTGGTGGGCGTGCCCGGGGCGATCTCGCGCGTCATGAACAGGTTGATCGCCTCGTAGACCTGATTCGCCACCATGAGCGGGTCGATGCACTGATGGGGCGCGGACGTATGGCCGCCGCGACCCTGGATGTGCAGGGCGAACGTGTCGAGCGACGAGCTCGTGACGCCTGGCGTGTACACGACCATGCCCTTCGGCTCCGTCGACATGATGTGGAGCGCGAAGGCGGCGTCGACGTGCGGGTCCTCGAGCAGACCGTCCTCGATCATGGTGCGCGCGCCATACCCGAGCTCCTCGCCCGGCTGGAACATGAGCTTCACCGTGCCCGCGAGCTCGGACTCATGGCGCTTGAGAATCTGGGCCGCGGAGAGCAGCATGGCGGCATGGGTGTCGTGGCCGCACAGGTGGCTGCACGGACGCTGCGAGCGGAACGGCAGGTCGTTCTCCTCGACGATGGGCAGCGCGTCGTAGTCGGCGCGCAGCAAGATGCACGGCCCTCCCGAGCCGATGGTGGCCACGATGCCCGTCGAGCGCTCCATGCGCGGAAAGCCCATGTCCACGTACTTCTGCGTCAAGTCCTCGCGCATGACGCCGCACGGGCGCCACGGGATGCCCATCTCGTCGAGGCGGCCTGCCACGTACGCGGCCGTCTCCGGCAGGTCCATGCCCACTTCCGGAATTTGATGCAGGCGTCTGCGGTCTGCCACGACGACGTCTTGCAGATCGCGCGCCTCCTGCACGAGCTCTTTCAAAGTCTCCCCTTTCGGAACGCCAGCCCCCTTACGCCGGCGTCCAGTTCTCTTCGATATCACTCTGAAAGCATCAGTATGCGCCCCTTTTACAAAAAAATGGCGAAAAATGTACCGATTATTTCTTTGAACGTGCCAGTTTTTTGCCAAATCGCACAAAATCGCGCGCGCTCGAGCGCGGTAACCGCGCGCGAGAAAAGGCAGGAAGGCCCGTCCGCGCCCGCTCGCCGAACGGGAGGGCTGGCGGCGGCGCGCGGCGCTCTCCCCCGGCAGGCGCGCGTTGCCGGGAAGTTCGGTTCGTGCAACAATGGCCAAAAAGCCGCGACAGCAGCGCCGGAGTGCCCACAGGACGCCCTTCCGGCGGTCTGGAGAGGAGCACAGCACATGACACCTGACGGCAGCTTGTTCGTCGTGAACGCGAACGTGTTCACCGCGGACGAAGAGAACCCGCACGCGGACGCCTTCATCGTCGAAGACGGCCGCATTTCCTGGATCGGGGCCGAGGCGGACGCGCCGGCCTGCGACCTGCCGCGCCTTGACGCGCACGGCGCGCGCGTGGTCCCGGGCTTCGTGGACGCCCACATGCACCCCGTCATGCTGGCAGAGATGAACACGCAGATCGCCGCGCTGCCGCCCGCCGTCCACTCCATCGAAGAGCTCGTGGCGGCCGTGGCGGAGCGTCGCGCGGCCGACGGCTTCGACCCCGAGCGCGACTGGATTGAAGGCTGGGGCTACGACGAGGCGAAGTTCGCCGAGCACCGCTCGCCCACCCGGTGGGACCTTGACCGCGGGTGCTCCGACGCGCCGGTGTGCGTCCTGCGCGCCTGCGCGCACGTGCGCTGCGTGAACAGCAAGGCGCTCGAGCTCGCGGGCATCACGCGCGACACGCCCGACCCGGACGGCGGCGTGATCGAGCGCGACGAGAACGGTGAGCCCACCGGCGTGCTGCGCGAGAACGCCCGCAACCTGGTGACGGCCGTCATGCCCGAGACGAGCACCGAGGAGACCGCCCAGCAGCTCGTCGAGCTGGGACGGCTGCTGTCCTCCCAGGGCATCGTTGCGGTGACCGACATGGGCGCCCTGGACGACACCGACAACCTGCCCATCATCAAGCGCGCCATCGAGCTCGGCTTCGAGCAGGAAGTGGGCGTCTACTACATGTGGGACCACTGGATGGACAAGCCGGGCTTCGACATCACGCCCGCCGACATGGACCGCGGCAACCAGGCGTTCGTGTGCGGCCTCAAGCTCATCGGCGACGGCAGCATCTCCGGCCAGACGGCCTGGATGGACGAGCCGTTCCTGAAGCCTGACGGCACGCCGCGCGACGACGCCGACGCCTGCGGACTGCCCGTCTGCAGCGACAAGGAGACCACGACGGCCATCGCGTTCTGCAAGGAGCACCACTGCCAACTCTCGCTGCACGCCATGGGCGGCCGCGCGATCGAGCGCATGCTCGATTTCGTGGAGGACGAGGAGCCCTGGACCGACGGCGACGCGCCGTACCTGCGCTTCGAGCACGTGACGCTGCCTTCTGAGCGCAGCGTGGAGCGCGTGGTCGAAAAGGGCATCGGCATCGCAAGCCAGCCCATCTTCCCTTACGCCGAGATAGAGGCCTACCTGGCCAACCTTGGCCATGACCGCACCCGCCGCTGCTACGCGTACCGCTCGCTGCTCAACGCGGGCGTGCGCCTGTGCTTCTCCACCGACGCCCCGGCGACCTCGTGGGCCGTGCCGTCCGACCCGTTCCCGTGCATCAAGGGCGCCGTCACGCGCCATGCGTACGAAGGCACGGACTTCGGCGAGGACGAGGCCGTCGACGTGGAGACCGCGGTGACGCTCTACACCCGCGAGGCGGCCCGCATGGCGGGCTTCGAGGGCCTGGGCGTCCTGAAGCCGGGCGCGAAGGCGAGCTTCGCCGTGCTCGACCGCGACATCTTCTCCGTGCCCGCGGACGAGATTGACCAGGTGCGCGTGCAGGCCACCTACGTGCGCGGCACCTGCGTCTACGAGCGCGAAGCCTAGCCGCGCGCCGTGCCGGCCACGGCGCTGACGCGAAGACGCGACGGCCCCCGACGATCGAACATCGTCGGGGGCCGTCTTCATTCGGCGCCCTCGAAGGCGCTGGGGGCTCCTTACGCGCCGTACTCCCACATGTGATTGAGCGGGCCGTTCCCGCGCCCGAGGTGCACATCGTGCGCGATCGCGCCGGTGACGTACCGCTTGGCGCGGCGCACCGCCTCCTCCACGGGAAGCCCCTGCGCGAGCCCGCACGCGATGGCGGACGAGAGCGTGCAGCCGGTGCCGTGCGTGTTCTTCGTGTCGATGCGCTCGCCGCGCAGCCACAGCTCGGAGCCGTCAGGCGTCACGAGCAGGTCGTTCGCGTCGGCGGTGCCGTGGCCACCCTTCACCAGGACCGCGCTGCCGCACGCCGCGGCGATAGCGCGCGCCGCGTCGGCCATGTCCGCCTCGCCCTCAATGCGCCCGTCGGCAAGAATCTCCGCTTCGGGAATGTTGGGCGTGACGACGCTCGCCAGCGGCAGAAGCTCGCGCTTGAGCGCGTCGAGCGCGTCGTCGGCCAGCAGGCGCGACCCCGACGTGGACACCATGACCGGGTCGACCACCACGCGCCCGACCTCGTGCGCGCGCAGGCCCTCGGCGATGGCGCGGATGATCGCCGCAGAGGAGACCATGCCCACCTTGACCGCGTCGGGGCGGATGTCGTCGAAGACGGTGTCGATCTGAAGGCGCACGAATTCCGGCGTCGCCTCGAGCACGCCCGTCACGCCGAGCGTGTTCTGCGCCGTGAGCGCCGTGATGACGGTCTCCGCGAACAGCCGGTGCGCGGTGATGGTCTTGATGTCCGCCTGGATGCCCGCCCCGCCGCTCGAGTCGGACCCTGCGATGCTGAGCACTGCCCGCATGCCTTCGCTCCTCTCCACCCTGCGCGAACGAACGCGGCGGCCGGCACCGCCCGCCCGGCATCACGCGGGCAGGGTCGCGCGCCATGGCTCCTTTCGGGACGCCTGCCGCCGCCTCGCCTTACTCGTTGTCCAGATCGATGACCAGGCCGTCCATGATAGTGTTCACCGTGCGCATGGCGCACATCTTGCCGCACATGGTGCACGTGCCCTCGTTGGACGGCGGGGCGCTCTCGAAATAACGGCGCGGCTTCACCGGGTCAAGGGCGAGGTCGAACATCTCCTCCCACGCCACGCGGCGACGCGCGTCGCTCATGCGGTTGTCCACGTCCCGCACCCCCGGGATGCCCTTGGCGATGTCGGCAGCGTGCGCGGCGATCTTCACCGCCACGAGCCCTTCGCGCACGTCGTCGACGTCGGGCAGGCGCAGGTGCTCCGCCGGCGTGACGTAGCAGAGGAAATCGGCGCCCGAAGCGGCGGCGACGGCGCCGCCGATGGCCGCCGTGATGTGGTCGTAGCCGGGAGCGATGTCGGTCACGAGCGGGCCGAGCACGTAGAACGGCGCGTTGTGGCACAGGCGCTTCTCCAGCTTCATGTTCGCCGCGATCTCGTCGAGGGCCATATGGCCGGGGCCCTCCACCATGACCTGCACGCCCGCGTCCCACGCGCGCTTCGTGAGCTTGCCGATCTCGATGAGCTCGGCGATCTGGGACGCGTCGCTGGCGTCGTAGCCCGAGCCCGGGCGCATGGCGTCGCCGATGGAGATGGTCACGTCGTGCTCGTGCAGGATCTCCAGCACGCGGTCGTAGTGCTCGTAGAACGGGTTCTCGTTGCCCGTGGCCTCCATCCACGCGAAGATGAGCGACCCGCCGCGCGACACGATGTTCGTCAGGCGGCCGGTCTCCTTGAACGACTCGATGACGCGGCGGTTCATGCCCGCGTGCACGGTCACGAAGTCGACGCCGTCTTCGGCGTGCGCCCGGATGACGTCAAGGAAGTCCTCCGCCGTGATGTCGATGAGCGCCTTCTCCAGGTAGCCGATGGCGTCGTACATGGGCACGGTGCCGATCATGGCGGGCGACCGCTCCACGAGCGCGCGGCGGAACTGCTGGGTCTTGCCGTGGTTCGACAGGTCCATGATGGCCTCGGCGCCCAGCTCAAGCGCCACGTCCACCTTGCGCCATTCCTCTTCCTCGTCCATGAGGTCGCCCGAGATGCCCAGGTTCACGTTCACCTTCGTGCGCAAGCCTTCGCCCACGCCCTCGGGCGAGAGCGAGGCGTGATGCACGTTCGCCGGAATGGCGATGCGCCCGGCGGCGACCCCGGCGCGGATGAACTCTTCCGAGCGGCCCTCCTTCTCGGCGACCGCTTTCATCTGGGGGGTGACGATGCCGGCGCGCGCGGCGTCAATCTGCGTCATGAGAAACTCCCTTCGTTGGCATTACCCGCTGCAGGTTCCAAGGGTCGAGGCGTTTCGGCGCCTCCTCTCAGCCTGCCCGGCGCCCTGGCGTCGCCCTCGCGCTGCCGCCCCACGGCGCATCGCGCGAAGCTCGCCCTGCGCACGCAAGCTCCCCTGCAAAACATGTCGCCCATTATATTCCCCCTCCTGCGGGCAGGCCCGTCGTTTCGCGAAACGAACGGCATCGAAGCGCGGAAGGAGGGCGTGAGCGCGGCGGCGTCAGCCCAGCGGGTAGAAGATGTAGAGCGTGCCCTCTTCCGCGCCCACGCGGGCCACCTCGCCCTGGAGCTCATTCGAAAGCCCGAGCGACGTGCGGTTCGTGAGCTCCACGTCGTCTAAGGAGTACTTCATGCCGGACTCGATGACGCCCTTGACCCGGTCGTTGGCGGCGAAGACGGAGACGGTGCCCGCTTCGACCCCGCACGGCAGCTCGAAGACGTCAGGGCCGGTCAGCACGCGCACGGCGAAATCGTCGCCGATGCCGGTGATGTAAGGCCCTTTCTCGGAGAACTTCGCGAAGAGCTGCAGGTTCGCGACCGTGTGGTCGAGACGGGCAGAAAGCCCGCCGTAGACGTAGACTTCGTCGGCATGGCGCGCGAGCGCTCGCTCCAGCGCGAGCTCCATGTCGCTTTTGTCCTTCTCCTTCGGGAAGCGCGCGATGCGCGGGAAGTGAGGGGTGTAGCCGAGGGAGTCGAAATCGCCCATGACCACGTCGGGCTTCACGCCGATGGCCTCGAGGTGCGCGAACCCGCCGTCGACGGCGATCACGTAGTCGAAGCTGCGGCGCAGGAAGTCCTCGGCGTTGAAGTCGACGGCGCCCACCAGCGCGCACGTTCTCATGGTCGCTCCCCCTCTCGTCGTGCCGTCTCGCGCCGCGCCCCTTCGGACGGCGCGCATTCCGGCAGGATACCACAGCGCACGGCGCGACGGCGCGCCGCACGGCGGCGTCGGGCGGTGCGGGCCGCTCTCCCGAGCGGACGGCTGCCTGGGTGGGCATCTGCCGAGGCGGGCTGCTCCGCCTGAGCGAGCGGCTGCCGAGGTGGACGGCTACCTGGACGAGCCTGCCTGGGCGGTTGCCCGGTTGAGCGGGCAGCGCTTGGTGGCGGCGCGAGCCGAACGGGCCTCAGAACGTGCGAAAGCCCGGCTGTGCGGGCCGGGCTTTCGACAATGCGCGTGTTTCACCGAAATTGCGGTGTTGCCAACGTTCGACAGGCAGCGCCCGTCCCGCCGTTGGCGGCGGCATGCGGAGTTACTCCGCAGCAGTCTCCTCGGCCGGAGCCTCGGTGGCCTCGACGGCCTCAGCCTCGACGGCCTCCTCGGCCGGAGCCTCAGCCTCAGCGGCAGCGGCTTCCTCGGCGGCCTTCGCGGCCTCAACCTCGGCCTTGGCGGCGAACTGGGCGGCGCGCTCGGCCTTGGCAGCGGCCTTCGCCTCGCGCTCGGCCTTGCGAGCGGCTTCCTTGGCGGCGGCGGCTTCCTTGGCAGCGGCCTTCTTGGCGGCCTCGCGGGCAGCGACGGTCTCGCGGGCGGCGCCGAACTTGTCGGCGAAGCGCTGGACGCGTCCGCCGGTGTCGATCAGCTTCTGGGTGCCCGTGAAGAACGGATGGCAGGCATTGCAGATGTCAATGCGCAGCTCCGGCTTCGTGGAGCGGGTCTGGAACGTGTTGCCGCACGTGCAGCGCACGGTGCAGTCAACGTACTCCGGATGGATGCCTTTTTTCATGGTTGCTATCTCCTTCAGATAGTGCCTTGGTTTCCGACCAAGGCATAACACAAGCCTTTGCACTATACCACAGCGCTCCGGCGTCGTGCGGGAGTTTTTTGTGGAGGGACGGCGCTTACTTGAACTGCGACGGATGCTTCGAGAAGAAGTCGAAGCGCGGCGGCAGCTCGCGGACAAGGTGGCCGCCCTGCTCGAGCTCGGCGGCGCCGCACAGCTCTTCCATGCTGTCGAAGTCGTAGTTCCAGCTGAAGAAGTCGCCGAAGTCGAAATTGAGGTAATCGCACACGCGCTCGGCGCCCGTCGGCACCACCGGGTGCATGAGCAGCGTCACGATGCGCAGCAGGTAGAAGCTGTCGAGCAGCACCTGGCGGCGCGCCTCGCGCGCGCCCGCTTCGTCGCCCTCGTACTCCTTCTCCACCGCGCGGATGCCCTCGCTCCAGTACTTGTTCGCCCAGCGGATGAACTCGTCCATGATCGACATGACGGTGTGCAGCTCGACGCGATGCATGGTCTGCTCGTAGTCGGACATGACGGCCAGCGCGCGCTCGCGCACGCCCGCCGAGACCGGGCCGATGGGCATAAGGCGGTCGAAGTTCTTCTGCGCCTCGTAGAAGCAGCTGCGCGCCAGGCGGTTGTACACGTTGGTGAGCAGCGCGCCCTCCTTGAGCACCGGATCGGCCACGCGCGGGTCGTCGCGCTTGGACTCGTCAGGGTCGTACGGCTTCGGCTTGAAGCCGACGGACTTCTGGTCGAGGCCGAGCGCCAGGAAGTGCGCGCGCAGCTGTTCGGCGGTGTAGTGGTCCAGCAGCTCGTCCGCCGTCGGCGGCTTCACGGAGCCCGACGAGGAGGCCTTCTTGTCGTGGAACAGGATGTGATGGTTCGCCACGAGCCTCGTCTGGCGCAGCGGCGTGTCGGTCTGCTCCGGCTTCAAGATGTCCGTGCCCGAGAGCGCCTCGATGATGGCGGTCTGGGCCACGCCGTAGAAGTACAGGTTGTCCTGGCCGATGAACTGGTAGACCTGAGCGTCCTCGGAGCACCAGAAATCGCGCCAGCTGCCACGCGGCAGGCCCATCTTGTCGTTGACCGCCATGGTGAACGACATGGGCGCCCATAGGCTCTCAGGCCAGCACCACACCGTGAGGCCGGAAAGCCCCTCGATCTCGGGCACCTTCACGCCCCACTCGATGTTGCCGGAGATGCGGAAGGGCACGAGCGCCTTGCCGGTGCGGAAGCGAATGCCCGCCTTCGAGAGCACCTCGCGCGCGAAATCGCGGTCTTCGATGGTCTTGAACTCCACCTCGAAGCTCGCCTTGCCCTTCTCGGCCTCGCGGAAGCTGTGGCGCGGCAGGTCGCCAGCGATGGCGCGGTAGTCCTCGTACGCCTCGTTCTTGATGTAGATGACCGGCGGGACGAGGAATTCCTTGATCGTGTTCGAGACGATGGGGCGCACGTCCGGGTCGGCGGCAAGCTCGTCGGCGTAGGCGCGCAGGAACTCGGAGAACGCCGGCAGGTCGAAGTACCAGTTCTCGACCGGGCGCATCTCGGGCGTCGTGCCCGTCAGCGAGGACTTCGGCGCGATAAGGTCCTCGGGCGCGTACTGGTGGCCAAGATCGCACTCGTCGGCGTAGGCGTGCTCGCTCTTGCAGCCCTGGACCGGGCAGCGGCCCACCACCTGGCGGCCGTTCAGGAACGTGCCCGCCTCGGGGTCGTAGAATTGCAGGGTCGCGCGGCGCTGCAAATGGCCGCTCTCGTAGAGGCGCTGGATGATGACCTCGCTGATGAGCTGGTGCACCTCGCCGCAGTAGCCGAGCCCGCTGCCCTCGTAGATGTCGAGCGAGATGTCGTAGGCGTCGAGCGTGGCCTTCTGCAGGTCATGGTTGCGCTGGACGTAGTCGGCGATGTCGCCCTCGAACTCCCCCGCCTCCACGAGCTTGCGGTAGCCTTCGTTGATGGGCGAGCCGAAGCAGTCGGTGCCGCTGATGAAGCGCACGTTCTCCGCGCCGATGCGGTCGCGCAGGAAGCGCGCGAAGCAGTCGGCGGGCACGAAGACGCCGCCCACGTGGCCGAAGTGCAGTGGCTTGTTGCCGTAGGGCATGCCTGCGGTGACGATAGCCCGCTCGGGCCAGGCGACGGGGTTATTTGACGATGCTGCCATCCGTATCAAGCTCCTTCAATGCTTCCAAGACGTCCGATTCCTCGGACGAGTTCTCCCAACTCAAAAGGTCGTCAAGGGCCGACGACTCGTCCTCGAGCGTGACGACGTCGTACGCATCGCCCGCGTCGCCCAGCGCGGCGGCCTTCGCGCACGCGTCCTCCAGGGTGCCCAGCTCGTCGGCAAGGCCGTTCTCCACCGCGTCGATGCCCGTGAACGTCATGCCGGTGGCCAGCGCGCGGACCTCCTCGACGTCCATGCCGCGGCCCTCTGCCACGGTCTCAAGGAAGGTCTCGTTGATCTGGTCGACCATGCGCTGGTAGCTCGCGCGCTCCTCGTCGGTGAGCGCGCGCGTGCCGTAGCTCGAGTCCTTGCCTTCGGCGGACGTGATGTTCTCGATGTCGATGCCGAGCTTCTCGTACAGGCCGGACAAATCCGTCACCTGCATGGCGGTGCCGATCGAGCCAATGGCCGTGCTCTTCGCGGTGAAGATCCAATCCGCCTGGGACGAGATCTCGTAGGCGGCGCTGGCGTTCATGGACGCGCTCGACACCACGACCGGCTTCGAGAAATCGCGCACGTAGGTCGCCATCTCCTCGCCGGCGGTCGCCGTGCCGCCGCCGGAGTCCACGCGCAGGACGACCGCCTTGATGTCGGCGTCCGCCTCCGCCTCGTCAAGGAGGGCCTTCAGCCCCTCAGGCGAGCACGCCGACCCGTCGTACTGAATGGTGCCGGACAGGTTGATGACCGCCACGGTGGGGCCGGTCGTGGCGACCGGCGACGAGCCTTCCAGCGACGTGCCAAGCGAGGTGACGCCGCTGAAGGCGTTCGAGCACGAGAACATGCCGAACATGAGCGCGATGAACAGCAAGATCACCGCGACGAGCGCGACGATCCACCCGCGGCGCGGCTGCTGCTGCGGCACGGCGTACGCCACGCTGGAGTAGCCGGCGTGCTGCGTCGGCTGTACCTGCTGCGGCGGTTGCTGCGGTTGCTGCTGCGGCGATTGCGGTTGCGGCTGCTGCTGCGGTTGCTGCGACTGTTGCGGCTGCTGCCATGCGTTCTGTTGCCAATTGTCCTGCCGCACGGCGCCTCCTTTCCGTCTGTAGATCCCCTTCATGCGAAGGGGCCGCACCCCTCATGCGGGCGCGGCCCCTTATTATACGGTCTTGCAGTGCGCGCGAACCGGGCATTCGCCCTTTCGCTTCGAAACTCCAGCAGGGCGCCTACAGCGCGAAGCCGTCTTCGCCACGGTGGCCGGCCTGCGCCTTCTTGGCGGTGCGCAGCAGGAATTCCTGGTTGGTCTCGGTCTGCTTGATCGACTTGATGAGCGTGTCCATAGCGCGCTCGGTGTTGTTCATGTTCGACAGGATGCGGCGGACCGCCCAGATGAGCGGCGCCTCCTGCGGGTCGAGCAGCAGGTCCTCTTTGCGCGTGCCCGACTGGATGGGGTCGATGGCCGGGAAAATGCGGCGGTCGGCCAGGTTGCGGTCGAGGCGCAGCTCCATGTTGCCCGTGCCCTTGAACTCCTCGAAGATGACCTCGTCCATCTTCGACCCCGTGTCGATGAGCGCGGATGCGAGGATGGTGAGGCTGCCGCCGTGCTCGATATTGCGCGCGGCTCCCAGGAAGCGCTTCGGCGGATAGAGCGCCGTGGAGTCCACGCCACCGGAGAGGATGCGGCCGCTGGCGGGTTGCGCCAGGTTGTACGCGCGCGCCAAGCGCGTGATGCTGTCGAGCAGGATGACGACGTCCTCGCCGCACTCCACCAAGCGCTTGGCGCGCTCGACGACCATCTCCGCGACGGCGATGTGGTTCTCGCACGGCATGTCGAACGTGGAGGAGATGACCTCGCCCTTGATGGAGCGCTGCATGTCGGTGACCTCTTCGGGACGCTCGTCGACGAGCAGGCACATCAGGTGCACTTCCGGGTTGTTCGCCGTGATGGCGGCGGCGATGTCCTTGAGGATGGTGGTCTTGCCGGCCTTCGGCGGTGAGACGATCAGGCCGCGCTGGCCTTTGCCGATCGGGGCGGTCAGGTCGATGACGCGGGCCGTGACGGTGCTCTTACCGTGCTCCATAAGCAGGCGCTCATCAGGGTAGACCGGCGTGAGGTCGGCGAAGCGCGGGCGATGGCCCAGCTCCTCGAGCGGCGTGCCATTGACCGTGAGCAGCGTCTGGACGGCGGCGAACTTCTCGTTGTCGCGCTTCGGGCGCAGCTGGCCGCGCAGGCAATCGCCCTTGCGCAGCCCGTTGCGGCGAATCATGGCAGCGCTCACGTACGCGTCGTGCTCGCTCGGCAGGTAGCCTTGCGTGCGCAGGAAGCCATAGCCGTCGGGCATGGTGTCGAGGATGCCTTCGACCTCGATGAAGCCTTCAGCCTGCATGCTGGCGGCGAATACCGCCTCGACGAGCTCCGCCTTCTTGAGGCCGGCGACATCCAGCTCGAGCTCGGCCGCCTTCTCGCGCAGTTCCGCCACCTTGAGCGCCGCGAGCTCCTCGCGCGTGACGCTCGGGCGGACCTCGCGGTTGCCGCCGCCCTGGTGCTGACGGCGCTGGCGGCGCTGGCCGTCATGGCCGGCGCGGTCGCGGCGGTCTTGACGGTCGTGCTGGCCTTTGGCGCCCTTGCGGTCGCGCGGGGTGCGCTCGGGGCGCTGACGGCGCTTGCGGCCCTCTTCGGAGCCGGCGCGCTGCTCGGAAGGGGCATCGCCCTCATGCGCGCCCTCTTCCCCCTGCTTGGCGTGCTCCTCGCTCGCGCGCGCCGCTTCCGCCTCGGCAGCCTTGCGGGCTTCCACTTCGGCCTTCGTGGGGCGGCCGCGACGGCGCTTGGGCCTTTCGGACGCCGGCTCGGAAGCCGGCTGGGAGGCCGCCGCCTCCGACGGCGCGCCCGAGGCGGCGGCAGCGGCGGCCTCGGCAGCCTTGCGCGCTTCCGTCTCGGCCTTCGTAGGACGGCCGCGACGGCGCTTCGGCTTTTCGGGCGCCGGCTCGTCGGACGACGGAACGGCGTCCTTCGGCGGCGTGTCGGGAGACGCGGCATCCGCCGACGCGCGCGCACGACGGCGCGGCGACTTCTTCGGGGCATCCGCGCCCTCGGCCGCCGCAGGCTCGGCGACGACGGGTCGACGGCGCGGCGTGGAGGGCATCACGGACACGACGTCGGCGGACGCCGTGGTGGTCACGTTCGGGGTCTGGGCTTCGCTCATGCGTTCTGGACCTTCTCCCAGTCCTTCATGAACGACTCAAGACCGCGGTCGGTCAGCGGATGCTGCACCATCTTCTTGAGCACGCCGAACGGGACGGTGGCGATGTCAGCGCCCATGAGCGCCGCCTGGGTCACGTGGTTGGCGCTGCGCACCGACGCCGCGATGACCTCGATCTGCTCTCCGTTCACCGTGCTGCTCGAGAAATCATAGTTGTTGAGCGCCTGGACGATATTGCCCACCTGCTCCAGGCCATCCTCGGAGATGTCGTCGAAGCGGCCGATGAACGGGCTCACGTAACGGGCGCCGGCGCGGGCGGCCAGGATGGCCTGCGGCACCGAGAAGCACAGCGTCATGTTGACGGAAACGCCCTGGTCGGCGAGCGCGCGCGTGGCCGCCAGGCCCTCGACCATGGTCGGGATCTTCACGACGACGTTCGGCGCGATCTCGGCCAGCTCCAGGCCGTCGCGGATGATCTCGTCGCGCGTCATGGCGACGCTCTCGGCGGAGACGGGGCCGTCCACGATGTCGCAGATGCGCTTGATGTGCGCATGGAAGTCCTCGAGCTTGCCGCCGATGCGGGCGTACAGCGAGGGGTTCGTGGTCACGCCCGCAAGCGCGCCCCAGCTAGCCGCCTCTTCGATCTCGGCGAGGTCGGCCGTGTCCAGAAAGAATTTCACTGGTCCTCCTTTAGGCAGGATTGGCAGGTAATACAGCAAAGGCCAGCACGCCTTTGCTTGCATACAGGAAAGAGAGAAAACAGGATGAAGTCCTGAGAAAAGAGCAATAACGGAGTTATGGTAGCCAAAGTGCGGCCATAACGCAAGGTCGCGTTTCATCCGCGCGCCGCAGGCAGCCCGCCGAACGATGCGCCCCGCGCGCATAGAGCGCGCCTTTCGCAGAGGCCCGGCGTCCTGGCCAGGGCGGAATGCGCCCTGCGCACCACGCGCGCCCGCCCGTACGAAACGAGGCTCCTGCGCGCCACGCCGCGCAGGAGCCTCGCCTTTTCCTCCCGGGCCAGTTCGCCCGCTGGGCAGGAGCCCTGCCGGGCCGCCGCCCCATCATGTCCTTACTGCCCCATCATGTCCTGGATCTTCTTCAGGTCGGACATGCTCATACCGCCCATGCCCGGCAGCCCAAAGCCGCGGCGGCGTTTGCCCTTCTTGCCCTTCTTGCCTTTTTTCCCGGCACCGAGCTGCTGCTCCATGGCGGGCATCATCTTCTTCATCATCTTGCGCGTCTCGTTGAACTTCTTGACGAGCTGGTTCACCTCGGAAACGCTCACGCCCGCGCCCTGGGCGATGCGCGCGCGGCGCGACCCGTTGAGCAGGTCGGGCTTTTCACGCTCCGCCTTCGTCATGGAGTTGATGATGACCTCCATGCGGTCGAGCGCCTTCATGTCAACCTGGCCGCTCGCCATGGCCTTGTCGCCGCCCGGCAGCGCGGAGATGAGCTTGCTCACGCCGCCCATCTTGCGGATCTGCTTGTTCATGGCAATGAAGTCGTTCAGGTTGAGCTCGGCGCGCGCCATGCGCTCCGCTTGCTCGGCCTCGATCTCTTCCTGCTGCACCTTCACGGCGCTCTCGATGAGCGAGATCATGTCGCCCATGCCGAGGATGCGCTTGGCCATGCGGTCAGGATGGAACTCCTCCAAGGAATCCGGCTTCTCGCCCGCGGAGATGAACTTGATGGGCTTGCCCGTGACCTCCTTGATGGAAAGCGCGCCGCCGCCGCGGGCGTCGCCGTCCATCTTCGACATGATGACGCCGTCGAAGTCGACGCGCTCGGCGAAGGCGGCCGCCACGTTCACGACGTCCTGGCCGGTCATGGCGTCGACCACCATGAGGATCTGGTCGGGCTTGACGGCCGCTTTGATGTTCTCGGCCTCCGCCATCATGTCCTCGTCGACGTGCAGGCGGCCGGCCGTGTCCACGATGACCACGTCGCGCAGGTTGTCGATGGCGTCGCGCACGCCCTCCTGAGCGATCTTCACCGGGTCTGTGCCCTCACCGCGGTAGACGCGGATGCCCATCTCGTCGCCGAGCGTCTGCAGCTGGTCGGCGGCGGCGGGACGGTAGACGTCGCAGGCGACGAGCAACGGGGCGTGGCCTTGCTCGCGCAGGCGGTACGCCAGCTTCGCCGCGGCGGTCGTCTTGCCCGAGCCCTGCAGGCCGACGAGCATGATGACGTTCGGGATGCGCGAGGTGAGCACGAGCTTGGAGTCCGTGCGGCCGAGCAGGCCCGTGAGCTCGTCAAGCACGACCTTCACGACGTTCTGAGCGGGCGTGAGCGACTCCAGGACCTCCGCGTCCAGGCAGCGCTCCTTCGTGCGGGCGATGAACGACTTCACGACCTTGAAGTTGACGTCAGCCTCCAAAAGCGCCATGCGGATCTCGCGCATGGCGACGTTGATGTCCTCTTCGGTCAGCTTGCCCTTGCCGCGCAAGCCCGAGAAGATGTTCTGCAATCGGTCGGAAAGGTTCTCCAGCATGGACGTGCTCCTTGCATGATGTCGAATGCCGCGCTCGGCGCGGCGTGCGGCGTGTCTGACCGCCCATTATACGACGAACGCGCTCCCGCCCCGCGCATGCGGGCAGGAGCGCGCGAATTTCGCACAGCGACGAAAGCGGCGGCTTAGAACCAGCGTTCCCAGAAGTGCTTCTTGCGCGGCGGCTCTGCGGGCTCGGGATTCGATTCCGGCTCCGGCTGCGGTTCGAGTTCGGGTTCGGGTTCCGGTTCGAGTTCGGGTTCGGGTTCCGGCTCCAGCTCAGGTTCGAATTCGGACTCGGGTTCAGGTTCGGGTTCGCGCTCGGGCTCAATCCCAAGCTCCGAATCTGGTTCGGGCTCGCTCTCCGGCTCCACCTCAGGTTCGGGTTCAGGTTCAAGCTCGGGCTCGGGCTCAGACCCTTCCTCATGTTCAAGCTCGGACCCTTCCTCGGGTTCAGGCTCCGGCTCAGGCCCAGACCCGAAATCGGATTCCGGCTCGATTTCAGGCGCGGCATCCGGCTCGGGCTCGGCGGCGCGCTCCCCTGCCGCCAAAGCCGCGGCGGACGCGGGCGCGGCGGCAAGGCCGTCCTCCTCCTCGTCGTAGCGCTCGTCGAAATCGCCGATGAGCGCGCCGGCGAACTGCAGCGCGTCGAATTCGCGCAGGTCGTCGATGCCCTCGCCCACGCCGATCTTGACGATGGGCAAGCCCAGCTCGTGCGAGACCGCGAGCGCGATGCCGCCCTTCGCGGTGCCGTCGAGCTTCGTGACGATGAGCGCGTCAAGGTCCAGGGCGCGGTTGAACTCGCGCGCCTGCTGCAGGCCGTTCTGGCCGGTCGTCGCGTCGATGACGAGCACGGTGTAGACCGGCAGGCTCGAGCGCTTGCGGACGACCGAGACGACCTTCTCGAGCTCGCGCATGAGGTCGGCGGAAGTGTGTAGGCGGCCTGCCGTGTCGATGAGCACAAGGTCGGCGCCGATGGCCTCGGCGCGCTCGATGGTGTCGTAGCACACGCTCGCCGGGTCGCTGCCGCGCTCGCGCGTGACCATCTCGACGCCCGCGCGCTCGGCCCACACTTCGAGCTGCTCGATGGCGGCGGCGCGGAACGTGTCGGCCGATCCGAGGATGACCGCGCGCCCGGCGTCCACGGACGCCTTCGCGATCTTGCCCACGGTGGTGGTCTTGCCCGTGCCGTTGATGCCCACGAACAGCACGAGGGCGGGCTCGCCGCCGAAAATCTCCTCCCCGCCCGGGGCGAACGTCTCGGCGATGTGCTCCTTCAGCAGGTCAAGCACGGCGTAGGCGTCGGGCAGCGCTTGGCGGCGCGCTTGGTCCTGCAAGCGCTCCACGATATCGGCGGCCGCGGGAGCGCCCACGTCGGAGAGCACGAGCGTCTCCTCCAGCGTCTCCCAGAAATCGTCGTCCAGCTCCGGACCGCGGTCCAGCAGGACGTTCATCTGTTCCTTGAACTTATCGCGCGAACGCTGCAAGCCTTCGCTGATACGGTCGAAAAAGCCCATGCGGACTCCTTAGAACTCGAATTGCACACGACCGTCCAGTATACCGAAACGGCCGCGATCGCGAACGGCGGGCGGCGCCGCCAAACCGCCCGCCCGGCATGCGGCGGCGCCTTACAGCTTCTGCGAGATGACCTTCGTCACGCCGTCGGACTGCATGGACACGCCGAAGAGCGCGTCGGCCATCTCCATGGTCCGGCGCTGGTGCGTGATCATGATGAGCTGCGTCTCGTCGCGCTGCGCGTCGAGGTACGCCGCCAGACGGCGCAGGTTCGTGTCGTCGAGCGCCGCCTCCACCTCGTCGAGGATGTAGAACGGCGTCGAGCGGATGCGGTAGACCGCGAACAAGAGCGCGAGCGCCGTGAGCGACTTCTCGCCGCCGCTCATGAGCATCATCTTCGTGATGCGCTTGCCGCGCGGCTGCGCGTTCACCTCGACGCCCGTGTTCTCCATGTCCTCCGGGTCCACGAGCGACAAGCTCGCCGAGCCGCCGGGGAACAGCAGCGAGAAAATCTCCTGGAAGTTCCGGTCGACCTGCTCGTAGGTGCGCGCGAAGTCGTCGCGCATGCGCGCGTCGATGGCGCGGACGATCTTCGCGAGCGCCCGGCGCGCGCCCTCGAGGTCGTCGAGCTGTGCCGCCAGGTAGTCGTAGCGCGCCTTGAGCGCCTCGTACTCTTCGGCCGCGTCGGGGTTGATGGCGCCCATGTTGGCGATGCGGCGTCGCAGCTTGAACGCTCGCTCTTCCGCCTCTGGACGCGACTCGAGCGCAGGCAGCTCGAGCGCGGTCTCGAGCGGCGTGCCGCAATCCTTCACCACCGCGTCGACCGCCGCCTGCACCTGCACCTCAAGGCGCCCTTTCTCCACGCGCGCGGCGGAAAGCTCGGCGCTCGCGGCGTCGTAGGCGTCGTGCGCGGCGCGCGCCGTCTCGCGGGCGGCGCTCACCTGCGCGTGCAGCCCGGACGTGGCGTCCTGCGCGCGCTGCGCCTGCTCCTCCAGGCGCGCCGTCCAGCCGCGCGCGCTCTCCGCCAAGTCCTCGAGGACGGAAAGCAGCGGCTCGGTGCGCACCGCGACGCGACGCCAGGTCGCAAGGCCTGCGCGCGCGGCGGCATCCCGCTCCTCCACCGCTTCGATGTCCTGCCTGCGAGCGGTCGCGATGCGCTCGGCGTACGTTGCGCGCTCACTCAACGTGGCGACGGCGAGCTTCGCCTCGCCAAGCTCTTCGCCGGTGCGGTTCGCCTCGTCCTGCAGCGGGTCGAGCTCGCGCTGCTGCTTGCGCGTGCGCTCGATGGCGGCCTCGAGGTCGTCGTTGAGCGCGGACAGGCGCGCGTCGAGCTCCTCGACCGTAGGGCGCGCCTTCTCGAGCGCCGCCTGCGCTTCGGCGCGCTGGCGCTCGAGGTCCTCGAGCTCGCGGCGCAAGCTGGCGAGCTTTCCTTCCGCGCCCTTCACGGCCGCTGCCGCCGCTTCCGCCACGCCGCGCGCTTCGGCGTACGCCTGGCCGGCGGCAAGGCTCTCCGCCTGGGCGGCGCGCTGGGCACCCTCCGCCCGCTCGAGCGCCTCCTGGGCAGCGGCAAGGCGCTCGTCGGCGCGCGCGAGCTCGGCGCGAAGCG
>DVLD01000156.1 GCA_018715725.1 Candidatus Aveggerthella excrementigallinarum | reverse complement strand
GAATGAACGAGCAGTCCATGAGAAGAACAATCCCTGCGGCGATCGCCGCGGCGCTCTCCGCGTTCGTGCTCGCGCTCACGCTGGCGCCGAGCGCGCTGGCGAGCAACTTCAGCGACACCCAGGGGCACTGGGCGGAGACCAGCGGGGTCATCGACCGCGTGGTCGAGCAAGGAATCATGTCCGGCTACCCCGACGGGAGCTTCGGCCCCGACGAGGGAGTGACCCGCGCGCAGGTTGCCACGATGCTGTGGAACTACGCGGGCAATCCACCGGCCGACGCGCCCGACTTCGCCGACGTCGACTACGCGCAGTGGTACGGGGCGCCGATCGAGTGGGCGCGCGCCTCCGGGGTCATCTCGGGCTACGGCGACACGAACACGTTCGGTCCGGACGACCCGGTGACGCGCGAGCAGCTGGCGGTCATGCTTGGCAACTACGCGTCGCGCGAGGGTGGGACGCTCGAGAGCGACGTTGACCGCGTCATTCGCTACAGCGACTACAAGACGGTGTCGGCCTGGGCGACGACGCAGGTCTCCTGGTGTGTCGAGCAGGGCATCTTCGGTGCCAACACGACGCTCAACGCCCAGGACGGGGCGAAGCGCGCGGAAGCCGCCAAGATGGTGCTGACGTTCGCGAACGGAGACGGCAAGGCATCGCCGATTCTCAAAGTGAATTTCATCGACGTTGGGCAGGGCGACTGCACGTTCATCGAGCTGCCCAACGGGCAGACCATGCTCATCGACGCCGGCATGCCAGAGTACGGGCAGTGGGTCGTCGACAACATCAAGGGGCGCGGCTACGACCGGGTGGACTACCTCGTGATGTCGCACCCTGACGCGGACCACATCGGCGGCATGGTTGCGGTCATCGACCAGCTCGAAGTCGGCTCGGCGTTCGCGCCGGAGGTTGACGCGAGTACGCAGGCGTGGGAGGACGTGCTCCTTGCCGCTGCGAGCAAGGGGCTGCAGATAACCCCCGTCGAGAGCAGCATGCACATCGGCAACGGCACCGGCGTGGACTTCGAGTTCACCCAGCCCACCGTCATCTCCGGGGACTCGAACAAAGACTCCGCCGTGCTGCTCATGGAGTACGAGAGCAAGTCCTACTACTTCACCGGCGACGCCGAGGCCGACGACTTGACCGCGTCCGTTCCCGGTCACGTTGACGTGCTGAAGGTCAGCCATCACGGTAGCGCGGATGGCACGTCCGCCGCGCTCGTGGCGAAGGCCACCCCGGATTACGCGGTCATCAGCTACGGCGCCGATAATCCCTACGGCCACCCAGACGAGTCCGTGCTCGGCCTGCTGGGTAGCGCCGGCGTCGAGGTCTTCCGCATCGGCGCGGTCGGCAACGTGACGTCCTACGTCGACAACTGGGGCATCTGGTGGTCGAGGAGCGGCTACGTGCCGGAGCCGGCTCCCGAGCCCGAGCCGGGTCCTGACCCGGCTCCCGAACCAGAGCCTGAGCCCGAGCCTGAGCCGACGCCCGACCCCGGCCCTGACATGAACGCCGCCGTCGTCGTCACGCAGTCCGGAAGCAAGTACCACTACGATTGGTGCCCGACCCTGTCGCGCTCCAAGAACCTGATTGAGATGCCGGCATGGCAGGCAGTTGAGCAGGGCTACGGTGCCTGCAAGGTCTGCAACCCTCCGGCGTAGGCGCGCTATGGAACGGTTCATCGTCGACCGCATCGAAGGCTCGATAGCCGTCCTCGAGGAAGACGGCGGCGGGTTCAGGGATGTTCCGGTCTCTGAGCTTCCCGCCGGATTGAGGCGCGGAGACTGCCTCGAGCTCGAAGCGGGCTCATGGCGAGTCGACGCAGCGCGCACGAAAGAGCGGCTCGAGCGCCTCCGGGCGCTCCGCAAGGGCCTGATGCGCTGACCCTGCCCCGGGCGGTCTCCGTGATAAAATTCGTTCCAAAATAGTTCTTGCGTTTGGGGCGAATTCCTGTAAACTTACGTCTTGCGCCACGAAGCAGCGCACGAGATTCCTCGGTAGCTCAACGGCAGAGCATCCGGCTGTTAACCGGAGGGTTGTAGGTTCGAATCCTACCCGGGGAGCCAGAACTTTCAAAGGCCGTCGACGAAAGTCGGCGGCCTTTTGCTATTCAGAGCAGCGCCGGAAAGGAGCTGTCATGGCGAAAGAAGACATCCAGAAACCTGCAAGCGAGCAGCCTGTCGCGCGCATGGTGGCTGACGCGGTGGCGGCGGTCACGGCGTATCGCACGAAGGGCGCGGAGAACGAGGGCGTGCCCGCCATCCTGCAAGAGAGCATGGACTTGTTCCTGCGCTCGCTGCGCCAGGTGCTCGGCGAGTACGACGGGCGCATCCTCGCGCAGTTCGACGCCCTGGTCGTCGCCGCCGTCGAAGCGAGCGGCGAAGCCGCCCCGATTGCCGTGGACGAAAGAGACGGAGCGGCCGCAGGAGAGGGGGCCGGCGTGGAGGCGGGAGGCGCTGACGTTGCCGCCGCCGCCCGCGACGTTCCGCACGGATTCGAAGCGGCGGTGCGCTTGGTGGAATCGCTTACCACCGAGGACGCGCAGCTCGTCACGCGCGCGCTCGCCACGTACTTCCATCTGGTGAACCTGTGCGAGGAGCATTATCGCGTCGAGTCGCTGCGCCGCCGCGAGCTCGCTGTGGGCGAGGACGTGCGCCACGACGACGTGAACGAGCTCGCGCGCACGTTCGACCGTCTTGTGGAAGAGGTCGGCTCGCAGCGCGCGGGGGAGATTCTCGACAAGCTGGAATTCCGCCCGGTGCTGACGGCGCACCCCACGGAGGCGCGCCGCAAGAGCGTCGAGGCGAAGATCCGCCGCATCTCGGCGCTCTACAGCGAGCGCGAAGGCCTGGGCGGCCTGGAGCTCGCCGAGAACGGCCGCAAGCTCACCATGGAGGTCGACGCGCTCTTCCGCACCGCCCTGGTGGCGAACCACAAGCCCACGCCGGTGGAAGAGGCGGACAACATCATCGACATCTTCGACCACACGCTCTTCAACGCCATCCCGCAGGTGTACCGTCGCTTCGACGACTGGCTGCTCGGCGAGAAGAGCGGCACGGTCGAGCCGCGTTGTCCCGCGTTCGTGCACCCGGGCAGCTGGGTGGGCTCCGACCGCGACGGCAACCCGAACGTCACGGCGGCCGTCAGCCGCGAGATCGCGCGCCGTTTTTCCGACCATATGGTGAGCACGCTGGCGGGGGAGGCGCACCGCATCGCCCGCAGCTTGACGGAGGACGCCACCACCACGCCGCCCTCCGCCGAGCTGCGCAACCTGTGGAGCCGCCAGGTGGAGATGAGCGAAGCCCTCACGGCGCGTCCGGCGGGCCTCTGGGAGCGCGAGCCGCACCGCGCGGTGCTCTCGGTCATGGCGAGCCGCCTTGACCAGACCGTGCTGCGCAACGCCGACTGCATGTACCGGGACGCAGGCGAGTTCCTGCGCGATCTGCGCTGCGTGCAGCGCTCGCTCGCGCAGGCGGGCGCCCCGCGTATTGCGTACGGTCCGCTGCAGACGCTCGTGTGGCAGGTCGAGACCTTCGGCTTCCATCTGGTCGAGATGGAGTTCCGCCAGCACTCCACCGTGCACCGGCGCGCGCTCGCCGACGTTGAGGCGCACGGTCGCCAGGGCGAGCACGGTCCGCTCGACCCTATGACGCAGGAGGTGCTGAACACGTTCCGCGCCCTGGGCGCCATCCAGAAGCGCAGCGGCCTGGCGGCGGCGCGCCGCTACATCGTCTCGTTCACGAAGTCGGCCGAGGACATCGCCACCGTCTACCGGCTGAACGAGCTTGCGTTCGCCGACCCGCGGGACGTGCCCACCATCGAGGTCATCCCGCTGTTCGAGCAGCTCGAGGACCTGGAGAACGCCGTGACCATCCTGGACGAGATGGTGGAGCTTCCCGCCGTGCAGCGGCTGCTCGCGTCCAACGGACGGCGCATGGAGGTCATGCTGGGCTATTCCGACTCCTCGAAGGACGCCGGCCCCACCACCGCCACGCTCGCTTTACACGCGGCGCAGGACCGCATCGCCCGCTGGGCGGAGGCCCAGGGCATCGACCTCACGCTCTTCCATGGCCGCGGCGGCGCGGTCGGCCGCGGCGGCGGCCCGGCG
>DVLD01000155.1 GCA_018715725.1 Candidatus Aveggerthella excrementigallinarum | reverse complement strand
GTGGGGCGAGACCGCCGGTGGCCACCACGGTGGCCTCGTAGCCCAGCTGGGCGAACACGCGGCGCACCAGGCCGTCCACGCGGTCTGCCTCGCCGTAGACGATGCCCGCCTGGATGGCCTGCTCCGTGCTGCCGCCGATGGCGGTGTGCGGGTCCACCAGGTCGATGGCGGCCAGGCGCGAGGCGCGCGAGAACAGCGCGTTCGCGCTCGTGTCCACGCCCGGCGCGATGATGCCGCCGGCGAACTTCCCGTCGCGGTCGATGACCTCGATGTTCGTTGCCGTGCCGAAGTCCACCACCACGACCGGCGCCCCGTAGAGCGCCTTTGCCGCCACGGCGTCCGCCACGCGGTCGGCGCCGATTTCGGCCGGGTTCGTGTAGTCGGTAGGGAACAGCTCGCCCGCGGTGGCGGCCGTGCACGCGAGCGCGTCAACGCCGTACTCGGCGCGCGTCACCTCTTGCCAGCGCAGCGTGAGGGCGGGCACCACGGACGCCAGGGCAGCGCCGCCCACCGCGTCGTGCGGCAGGTCCGCCGCCTGCAGCAAGCCGCGCAGTTTGATGCGCAGCTCGTCGGCCGTGTGCGCTTTGTTCGTGGCGACGCGCCACATGTGCGCCAGGTGCTCGCCCTCGTACAGGCCGAGCACGGTGTGCGTGTTTCCCACGTCAATGGCAAGTAACATGTCCCTGACAATCCTTTCCGCGCGGCGCGGCACAGGGCGCGTGCCGTTTTCTGCGCATGCTATGATACAGGGCAGCGACGGTGCCGCCGCGCACGGATTTCCGGGCGGCCGCACCGCTTCGGTTCGAACAGCAAGGAGAGCCTCATGGCCGAAGAATCTGCCCGCATTCTCATCGTGGACGACGAGCCGTCCATCACCGAATTCGTCAGCTACGCCATGCGAAAAGAAGGCTTCACTGCCGACGTCGCGTCGAATGGCGAAGACGCGCTGGAGCTGATGAACCAGCATGCGTATGACCTGTTCGTGCTGGACATCATGCTGCCGGGCATGGACGGCTACGAGCTGTGCCGCCGCATTCGGGCGAAGACGTCCGCGCCGGTGCTGTTCCTCTCCGCGCGCGATACCGAGCTGGACAAAGTGGTCGGCCTGGAGATCGGCGGCGACGACTATCTCGCAAAGCCGTTCGGCGTGCGCGAGCTGCTGGCGCGCGTGCGCGCGCTGCTGCGCCGCGGCAGCGGGGCGGACTTGCGCACCGGCCATCATGCCATCTCCGCAAGCGGCATCACCGTGGACGAGGACGCTCACACCGCCAAGGGGGACAAGGGGGAGATCGACCTCACGCCGCGTGAGTTCGAGCTTTTGGTGAGCCTCATGAAGAACGCGGGCAAGGTTGTTTCGCGCGAGGATTTGCTGCGCGAAGCGTGGGGCTGGGAGTACCTGACCGAGACGAAGACCGTCGACACGCACATCAAGCGCTTGCGCGACAAGATCGCTGCCGCCGGGTACGACCCGGGCCTGGTGGAGACGGTGCGCGGTTACGGCTACCGCTTCCGCGCCTAGCGGGAGGGCCCCATCAAGCACCTTTCAACATACTTCGCCCTGCTGGCAACGCTGCTGGTCATTTTCGCATGCACGGGGTGCATGCTCTTCGCCATGCTCGTGTTCGGCGCGGACGCGCGCCTGTTTCTGCTGTTGGCGCCCGTTGCCATCTTCGTGTTCGGGATTGCGCTGCTCATTGGGCATTTCCTCTCGCAGCCGCTGCGCGATCTGCACCGCAAGATCGTGGCGGCCAAGCAGGGCAACACGAGCGTTGACTTCTCGCCGACCGGCAGCCTGCACGAGGCCGACCTGTTGGCGGCCGACTTCCAAAACCTTTGCGGCACGGCGAAGTCACAGCGTAGCGACCTGGTGCTCAAACAGCAGCGTCAGACGAAGTTCATCAGCGACGTGGCGCACGAGCTGCGCACGCCGCTGACGGCCATCCGCGGCAACGCTGAGATCCTGCAGGATCCCGACCTGCCGCCCGAGCTGCACGAGAAGTTCTGCGAGACCATCGTCAACGAGGCCGAGCGTCTGACGCGCCTGTCGAACGACTTGCTCACGTTGCAGCATATCGAAGAGGACACGACGCCGCTGGAGCTGGCTCGCGTGAATCTGAAGGACATTGCCCAAAACGCCGTGGACGCGCTTGCCTCCACGCTGCGCGAGCGCGAGGCGAACGTGCGCATCTCCGGCGAGGCGCCCGACGTGCTGGGCAACGTCGACCGCCTGAAGCAGGTGGTCATGAACCTGGTGGAGAACGCGAGCCGCTTCGTGGACGCGGGCGGCCATATCGAAATCGATCTGTACGGGCTTGACGGCCAGAGCCTTATGGCGGTGAAAGACGACGGCCCGGGCTTTGGCGACACCGACCCGAAACTCCTTTTCGACCGTTTTTACCGCGCTGATTCCTCGCGCACCCGCGGCACGGGCGGCACGGGCCTCGGGTTGGCCATCGTGAAGTCGGTCGTCGAAGCGCACGACGGTACGGTCGTGGCGTTCAATCGCCCTGAAGGCGGCGCCTGCTTTCTGGTGGCATTGCCCGCGCTGCCGCCGTTGGAGCAATAGGGCTCACGAGCGAGCTGCCAGTTGTAGAACAACCGTGATACTTCGCGCGGTCGCCGAACCTCGCATTGCCGGGGGCTTTTCGGCACCGTATGATGAAAGGCGGCTTCAGCCGGTCTGTGCCGGCCGCAGCAGGCAAGAAGGGGCGCGCGTGGACGGCCCTGCACATCCGCGAGATCTCGCGACGAAGAGAAAGAGGGCCCGACGTGTTGACCGACATTGAAATTGCCCAGGCGACCACCCCGGAGAAGATCACCGAGATCGCCAAGAAGGCGGGGGTCGACGAGAAGTACCTGGAGTGCTACGGCAACTACAAGGCGAAGGTCGACTACAACCTGCTGCGCAACGAGGAGCACGCTCCCGGCAAGCTCATCCTGGTGACCGCCATCAACCCGACGCCCGCCGGCGAGGGCAAGACCACCACGACGGTGGGCTTGGCCGACGCGCTGGCCAAGCGCGGCAAGAACGTCATGGTGGCGCTGCGCGAGCCGTCTCTTGGCCCGGTGTTCGGCATCAAGGGCGGCGCTGCGGGCGGCGGCTACGCGCAGGTCGTCCCTATGGAGGACATCAACCTGCACTTCACGGGAGACTTCCATGCCATCGGCGCGGCGAACAACCTGCTCGCGGCGCTGCTGGACGCCCATATCCACAACGGCAACGAGCTGGGCATCGACGTGCGCAAGATTACCTGGAAGCGTGTGGTCGACATGAACGACCGCCAGCTGCGCTTCATCGTCGACGGCCTGGGCGGCCGCGTGAACGGCGTCCCGCGCGAGGACGGCTTCGACATCACGGTGGCTTCCGAGGTCATGGCCATCTTCTGCCTGGCCACCTCCATCACGGATTTGAAGGAGCGCCTTGGCCGCATCGTCGTGGGCTACACCTTCGACGACAAGCCGGTCACCGCGCACGACCTGCACGCTGAGGGCGCCATGACGGCGCTGCTGAAGGACGCGCTCAAGCCGAACCTCGTCCAGACCCTCGAGGGCACGCCGGCGTTCGTGCACGGCGGTCCCTTCGCCAACATCGCGCACGGCTGCAACTCCATCATGGCCACCCGCATGGCCATGGCCCTGGGCGACTATGCCGTCACCGAGGCCGGCTTCGGCGCTGACCTGGGCGCGGAGAAGTTCCTGGACATCAAATGCCGCCTGGCGGGCCTCAAGCCCGACGCGGTGGTCGTGGTGGCCACGGTGCGCGCGCTCAAGAACCACGGTGGCGTGCCGAAGGCCGAGCTCAACGAGGAGAACCTCGAGGCCCTGGAGGCCGGCCTGCCGAACCTGCTGCAGCACGTCGAGAACATCACGAAGGTCTACAACCTGCCGTGCGTCGTCGCCATCAATGAGTTCCCGACCGACACGAAGGCCGAGGTCGAGCTCGTGGAGCGCAAGTGCAAGGAGCTCGGCGTGAACGTTGCCCTGTCCCAGGTGTGGGCGAAGGGCGGCGAAGGCGGCCTGGAGCTGGCCGACGAGGTCGTGCGCCTGTGCGCCGAGGGCGACGAGCAGGGCCGCAGCGCCGAGACGTTCGAGTTCGCCTACGGCGACGACCTCTCGCTCGCCGAGAAGATCGAAGCCATCGCCACGCGCGTCTACCATGCCGACGGCGTGAACTTCGAGCCGGCGGCGAAGAAGGAGCTCGCAAAGCTCGAGGACCTCGGCTTCGGCGGCATGCCGGTGTGCATGGCCAAGACTCAGTACTCCTTCTCCGACGACCAGACGAAGCTCGGCGCGCCCCGCGACTTCACCATCACGGTGCGCCAGGTGAAGGTGTCCGCTGGCGCTGGCTTCGTCGTGGCGCTCACGGGCTCCATCATGACGATGCCCGGCCTGGGCAAGAGCCCGGCGGCGTTCAAGATCGACGTCGACGAGACCGGCAAGATCTCCGGCCTGTTCTAAGCGCGGCTTCGAATGCGCGCAGGATGGCGATAAAGCCTTGTTTGCGCGCGATAGCGGCTTTACGAGAGCAAGAGACCCTGGAGGATGCCCCCAGGGTCTTTTCTTTTGCGCGACAGGTCGCTT
>DVLD01000154.1 GCA_018715725.1 Candidatus Aveggerthella excrementigallinarum | reverse complement strand
TTCACGACGCCCGCCTCGACGGCCCAGGAGACGGCCTTGGCGTACCAGGCGTCGGCGGTCACGTCGGAGAACTGGGTCGGGTAGGTGTCAGGGGCCCAAGCGGGCTCGCCGGCCATGTTGTAGAGGACCTGGGCGAACTGCGCGCGGGTCATCTGGGCCTCGGGGAAGAAGAGCTTGTTGCCCATGCCCTTGACGTAGTGGTTCTGCGTGGCCTTGTAGACCTCGTCGACGTACCAGGCGTCGACGGAGACGTCGACGTAGGAGACGGCGTCGGTCAGAATGAAAGCAACGCCCTTCTGGCCGCCCTCAAGGTTCGCACAGGTGTCGAGGATGGTGACATCAGCGGTGTAATTGCCCGCGGCGGTGAGCTCGTCAGCCTCAACCTCCTGGCCGCCCTTGAAGTAGACGACCCAGAGGTCCTCGGGAGCCAGCGTGTAGGCGATGCCGGAGGCCTTGTCGGTGGTGTAGCCGACGAAGGACACGGTGGCGGCGGAGCCGTCGGACGGCAGCGCGATGGCGCCGTAGGATTCGGTGACGGCCTCGACGTGGTCGATGACGGCCTTGGTCACCTCGAAGTCGATGGTGAGCTCGTCGGCGCCCGGGGTGTTGACGATGTAACCGTTCAGGCTGATGACGGCCTGATATTTTCCGACGTTGAGGATCTCGTCGACCGGCTCGCCGTCCTTGGTGTAGGCGACCGTGAAGTCCTCGCCGGCGGTCAGGACCTTGTCGCCGTCCTTGACGGTGACGACCGGCGTCATGGCGGACTGGGTGTAGGTGAACTCGTTGTTGTCGTCGGTGACGTACTTGCCGTCGAGCGTCATGTAGGCAACAGGGTTCTCCAGGACGTCGCGGACCACGTAGAAGGTGACGGTCTCGATGCCGCCGTAGACGTAGCCTTCGGCGTCGAGGGACTCAACGGTGAGGACGTACTTGCCCGGCTCGTTGAAGGACGTGACCTCCTCGCCGTCCTTGGTGACGGTCTTGGTGAACGGGACGTTGGTCTCCTTGCCATCGATCGTTGCAGTGGCGTTCAGCAGTTCGGTATCGAAAGCGTCGTCCTCAGCAAGATTGAACACGTGCTCGTCGATGCTGGCGAGAGGCTCGTCGTCGTAGGTGAACACGGCGGCCTGCTCGGTCGTGTAAGCGGTCACCTGACGAGGACCACCGATGACATTGCCGTTCTCGTGAATGTCGGACAGCTCATAGGTGTAAGAGCCGACATACTCCATCGTCGTGAAATCACGCTCGTGCTTGTCGCCGTTCTCGAAGAGATACGGGTCGACCTTAATCGTGCTGGCGAGAGGCTCAGTAATCTCTTCACCGTTCACGAGGAAGCTCGTCATGTCCGTAAGGACACCCGCTTCTTCCCCATACGTGTAGTACTTCTTAGCGGTGATGACGTCGTTGGTCAGGTCAATCGGCGCGACTTCGAAGGTCACAACCTTGTCGCCCGTGTAGCCGCCGTTCGTGTAGCCAGAAATCTCGACGGAGTAGGTGCCCGCCTCGGTGAACGCGAAGGTGTTCGTGCCGTCATCGTACGTCGGCTCGGCATAACCCTTTTCCTTGCCCGGCCATGCAGTCCAGGTGTAGGTGTAATCGATGTCGTTGCGCAGATGAACACCGTCAAGGGCGATGCCGACCTGCTGCGCGGTTTCGTAGCCCTTGTACATGAAATCGGTGTCCAGCAGATTGCTCGGGTTCGTTGCGTCGTACTCGAATGCATAAGCTTCGTCGACGGAAACAAGGGCAGGGTTGACCGTGAATGCCTGAGCCTTGTAGAGCAGAGTCTGGCCCGCCGGCATGTACTTCACAGCCCAGTCGTTCCAAGACTGGCCGTCCTTCGGGGCGTAGTTGGAAGGAATAGAGTCCGTCTTAAGGACGACGAGCATGTAGTCGCCCGGCGTTTTTGGCATGGAGCCGACCTTGCCGGAAATGGTCTTATCGGAGCTCACAATGAGCTCGCCGCCGGTCAGCTCATCATTCTTATCGTAGTCGTTAAAGTAGACAACGGTGTACTCATCGCTGTCCAGCGCCGTCTGGGTCGCCGGGTCGATGACGGACTCCACGGCGAACTGCTCGCCGGAGGTCACGACGTACTCCTTGTCCTTGTTCTGCTCAACGTTGTAGTTGAACTTGTGGCCCTGCCAGACTGCCAAGGCGTTGGCCGGATCATTGTCATCCTGCGGGTCAGCAGCCCAAGCGTTTCCCGCCGGAACCAGCGGTGCGAGACCGATCGCCAGCACGAGAGCCATCAGCACGGACATAACCTTATGCCCGATGCCTTGCGTCGTAACGTTCATAGCCACCTCCTTCGTTGCTCCGGATGAATTTTGCGATTTGAGCATAAAATCACCTTTCTTCCATTCCTCGGGGTCTTTGCCCCCTTACCTCAATGCTCGACATGTCATCCGCAGTCCTCCATTTGCGTATAGAGACACCGCGGCATATTCATGCCATCGTTTAGTATACGCATCGCGCAGTGAATCTCAATGAAAATTTGGCTCTTTGTATCCCATGAATCCGAATTCGTTATTTGTTCACATTCTCAAACACTATATATAGAGGGTTGGTTCCTCTCTGACACAAGCCCGTTCTGAAGCTCGCTAACCTTCTTGCATTCTTTCCTTGCTTGCCCGTCCACTCCTTCCCTCCGTTTGAGTGACTACCTATATATAGGTAGTCACTCACGTTCGCCCATTGCTCGACCTTCGACGCAAAAAGGCCGGCTGAAATTCAGCCGGCCTTCGAATGTTTGGTGCTGTGAGTCTTGTTAGTCCTCGACGACCTCGGTGATGGCGCCCATCGGGCACTCTTCGACGCAGTCGCCGCAAGCGATGCAGGAGTCCTCGTTCGCAACGGTCACCGTGCCGCCGGCGACCTCCAGGACCTCCTGCGGGCACGCGTCAACGCAGATACCGCAGCCGATGCACTCTTCTTCGTTGATAACCGGATGAGACATGATGAACTCCTTCTTGTCCTCGTCTTGCTGTGGTGAGGGCGGCTGATTGCCAGCCCGTTCGCAGGGGTCCTCCTTACCCGTCCTGCGGTGCATAAGCGCAAAATACCATGACCCGGTCATGATGCAAGCGCTGTTTTGTAAATATGCCGCTTGCCGGGGAAATATGCTCATGCAGGAGCGCTCACACGGCGTTTCAAACGAAATCGGGCGCCGCTCAACCGAAGTGAGCGGCGCCCGATCGCTGCATGCGGAGGCTTTTCGCCTAGCAAATCCTCGGCAGCTGCTCGCCCACGAGCATGTCCAGGATGCGGGTGGAGCCGAACGCCGTGCGAAGGAAGACCTTCGGGCCGCGGTCGGGCTTGGCCTCCGTCACCTCGCCGATGATGGCGGCGTCGGCGCCGTATTTGTTCGCGCGCATGGCCGCGAGCGCCGCTTCGGCCTCGTCGGCCGGGACCACACAGACCATCTTGCCCTCGTTGGCCACCTGAAAGACGTCGTAGCCCAGCATCTCGCACGCGCCCAGCACGGCAGGCTTCACGGGCACGGCGTCCTCTTCGACCGTGATGTCCACGCCTGCCTGGCTGGCAAACTCGTTCAGCGTGGAGGCCAGGCCGCCGCGCGTGGGGTCGCGGAAGGCGCGCACGTGCGGCGCGGCCTCCAGCGTCTCGGCGATCAGGTGGTTGAGCGGGGCGGCGTCGCTTTCAATCTGCGCCTTGAAGCTCAGCGACTCGCGGCAGCTCATGATGGTGATGCCGTGGTCGCCCAGTGTGCCGGAGAGGATCACCTTGTCGCCCGGCTGCATCAGGCGGCCGGAGAGCTCGCGCCCTTCCGGCACGAAGCCTACGCCCGTGGTGTTGATGTACACGCCGTCGCCATGCCCACGGTTGACCACCTTCGTGTCGCCCGTGACGATGCGCACGCCCGCTTCCTTCGCGCATGCCGCCATGCTGGCGCAGATGCGGCGCAAATCCTCCATGGGGAAGCCCTCTTCCAGCACGAACCCGCAGCTCAGGTACTGCGGCACGGCGCCGGCGGTGGCCACGTCGTTCACGGTGCCGCACACAGCCAAGTGCCCGATGTCGCCGCCCGGGAAGAAGTGCGGGGTCACCACGAAGCTGTCGGTGGACAGTGCCAGGCGCGCGGCCGCGGGCGGGGTGGGCAGCACGGCCGCATCGTCACCGCGGCGCAGCTCGTCGCCAGCGTACGCTTCGAAGAAGACGTCATCGATGATGCGCTTCATCATGGTGCCGCCACTGCCATGGCCAAGAAGAACAGTCTCGTCGTTCATGGATGCCTCCGTTATGTCTGCGCCCCGGCGCTGGGGCGGTTGCGGTCAGGTTCGCGGGCGTTAGATATGCTCGCCGGTGGTGGTGAGCACTAAGCGGCCGGTCTTCACGCCCTTCGTGCCCAGGATCTTGTTCGCCACGCCCTGCACCAGGCCGGTCTCGCCCTTCAGGACGATGACCTCCAGGCAGCTGTGCGCGTCGAGGTGCACGTGCAGCGTGGAGACGATGTTCTCGAAGAAGTCGTGCTGGATGGAGTGCAGCTTGTCCTGCAGGTCAGCCGCATGGTGGTCGTAAACGATGGTGAGCGTGCCCATGACGATCCGTCCGGGTGTGGCGCACTCGTCTTCCACCAGGGCCTCACGCACCAGGTCGCGCACCACTTCGCTGCGGTTCTTGGCCAAGCCGCGACGCGCCACGAGCTCGTCGAAGCGCATGAGCAGCTCCTCCGGCATGGCCACCGAGAAGCGCATGAGGTCTTGAGGCATGGTGTTCCTTCGGTCGCGAGGTGCGTTAGACCAGGCTGACGGTCACGTTCTTGGCGTTCTCGGCGTCCTCTTCAAGGGCTTCCTTCGCGTCGTCGATGGCAGCGCGCACGTCATCGAGCAGTGCCTGGACGGCGTGCAGCTTCTCGGACGTGGTGGCGAAGCCGGCGTCGCCCGCCTTGTGGGCCAGCGTGTGGGCCCAACGGCGCTCCAGCTTCACGTGGTCGTCGATCATGTCCATCATTTCCTCGAACTGGCCGGTGTTCACGCCGTTGGTGCACATAATGGCTTCCTTTCCCTGTTCAGGCGGTGTGCGCCCTGCTCCCACTCGGGCGAGCGCTTTCTCTTGTTCTGCCTCGTTATAGCACAACGCGAGGCGCCGAAGCGCCTCGCGTGTGAAGAATCTCGCTGAACGTAACACTTGCTGCGTGGCAGGTGTGGGATGCCGAATCAGGGCGGTGCCGGACGCGCTTGCAGCCGATGCGGCGGCTGCCGCCGCACGCCTCCCGCTGCCGGGCGTTTACCCCTGCACGATCTTCGCAGCGGCGGCCAGCAGCGCCTCAACCTCGTCCATCGTCTCGGCCTCGGCGTAGATGCGCACGAGCGGCTCAGTGCCGGAGGGGCGCATCATGACCCAGGCGTCGCCTTCCAGGCAGAACTTCACGCCGTCGCGACGATCGGTCGACAGCACCTGCTTGCCGGCAATCTGCTCCGCCTCGTACTTCGACACAATCTCGTTACGGAAGCGGGCCATCTGCTCCTCGGTGATGCGCAGGCCGTCGCGGCGGAACTCCATGCGACCGATCTGGGCGAACATGTCGTCCAGCAGCTGGCCGAGGCTCTTGCCGCGCTGCGCCATGGTCTCGCACAGCAGCAGCGCCATGAGCAGGCCGTCGCGCTCCATGACGTGCGTGGGAATACCGATGCCGCCGGACTCCTCGCCGCCGATCATGACATCGCCCTTCTCCATCTCGGCGTAAATCCATTTGAAGCCGACCGGGGTGCTGGTGAGCTCCAGGCCCAGGCGCTTGCACTGGCGGGCGAGCAGGGCGGACGCCGTAATGGTGGAGACCACGCGACCGTGCTGTCCCTTGTCCTCCGCCAAATGCGACACAAGCAGCGTGATGATGCGGTGCGGGTTCACGAAGTTGCCGTGCTCGTCCACCGCGCTGATGCGGTCGGCGTCGCCGTCGTTGATGAAGCCGGCGTCGTAGCCCAGCTCCTTCACCTTCGCCAGGCAGCGGTCGACCCACGGCTGGATGGGCTCGGGATGCAGGCCGTCGAAGGTGGGGTCCTCGTCGTTGTTGATCTCGCAGACCTCCACGCCCAAATCGCGCAGCAGGCCGGCCAGGTAGTGGCGGCCGGCGCCGTAGAGCGGGTCCACCACCACGCGCAGGCCGGCAGCGCGGATGGCCTCCGCGTCCACGCGCTCCTTGAGCGCGGCCAGGTACGGGGTGACCAGGTCCACCGTCTGGAATTCGCCGCGGGCGACGGGCGCCTCAGGCAGCAGGGCGGCTTCCACACGGTCGGTGAACTCGGCCGGCGAAGCGCCGCCGTCCACCATGCGCAGCTTCACGCCCAGGTACTCGGCCGGGTTGTGGCTGCTCGTGAGCATGATGCCGCCCACCGCGTCATCATCCTGCGCGACAGACCAGCACAGGCAGGGCGTGGGGCAGTAGTCCTGCGTCAGCTTCACCGTGAACCCGTGCGCGGCGGCCACTTCGGCGGCCAGCTCGGCGTAGCGGTGCGCGTCCTGACGGCAGTCATGGCCGACGATCAGGGTGTTCTTGCCCGCCAGCTGCGGATTGGCATCGCGGTCTTCCTTGAACACGCGCGCGGCGGCGTCCACCGTACGCGCCAGCGTTTCCTCCGTGAAGTCCTCACCAATGATGGCGCGCCATCCGTCCGTGCCGAAATGAATGTCAGCCATGATGTGCCTTTCTCGTCCGGCGCGGCCTTTCCACCGCGGCCTGCCCTCCGCCGCCTGCGCGGTTTGTTCAAACGTCGGTATTATACCGCGCCTCGCACGCCAGAACGCAAAGGCCGCCTCAGAGCGGCGGCCTTTGCGTAGACAAGAAGGAGGGGTTGCCCAGCGTTTGGGGGAGTGCGGGCTTTCCTT
>DVLD01000153.1 GCA_018715725.1 Candidatus Aveggerthella excrementigallinarum | reverse complement strand
GGCGCGCGCCGCGCTCGCCCACCAGCGTGTCGTAGCCATGCTCGAGGCCCTCCACGAACTCGTGCACGTTCGCCTTGCGCGCTGCCGCTTCGACCTCCTCCTGCGTGGCGTCAGGCCGGCCGTAGGCGATGTTGTCGCGAATTGTGCCGCTGAACAGGTAGACGTCCTGCTGCACGATGCCGATGGCGCTGCGCAGCGAGGCGACCGTGGCCTGCCGCACGTCCGTCCCGTCCACGAGCACCGCGCCCGCGGCCACGTCGTAGAAGCGCGGCAGGAGCGAGCACGTGGTGGTCTTGCCGCCGCCGCTCGGCCCCACCAGAGCAACCGTGCTGCCGGCAGGAACGTCCAGGTCAAGCCCGCGCAGCACCTCGTGTTCGCCGTCATAGGAAAAGCACACGCCTTCGAAGCGCACATGCCCCGGCCCCGGCGCGAGCGGCTGTGCGCCCGGCAGGTCCTGGATGTCAGGACGTTCCGCCAGCACTTCGCAGAAGCGGCGGAAGCCGGCGTACCCTTTCTGAAAGGTCTCGACGAAGTTCACGAGCTGCTCGACCGGCGCCACGAAGATGCCGATGTAGAGCGCAAACAACGCCAGGTCCACTGCTTGCATGCTACCCGTGGCCACGAGGTAGCCACCGCCTACCACCGTGATGGTATAGAGCGCGCCCTGATAGAGCGAGTTCGCCGCGTGGAACGACCCCATGAAGCGGTACGACTCTTTCTTCGTGGCCGTGAACAGGCCATTCACGTCAGCGAACTTGCGTAGCTCGGCCGCTTCGTTGCCGAAGGACTTTACCACGCGGATGCCGCCGAGGGAGTCCTGCACGCGCGCGTTGATGCCCGCCATGCGCTCGCGGTTCTCACGGAAGATGGTACGGCGGATGTAGTTGCGCCACGCCGCGTACCCGGCCATGAGCGCCGTGGCGGCCGCCAAGCCCAGCGCGAGCGGCAGGCTGACGAACGAGAGCAGCACGAACGAGCCGACGATCTTCAGCGTGCAGATGAACAGGTTCTCCGGACCGTGATGCGCGAGCTCCGAGATGTCGAACAAATCCGTCAGCAGCTTCGACATCATGACGCCGGTGTTGTGGCGGTCGTAGTAGCTGAAGCTCAGGCGTTGATACTGGGCGAACAAATCGGCACGCATGTCGGCCTCCATGTAGGCGCCCATGACGTGGCCCCAGCTGGTGATGAAGAACTGGCAGCCGGTGCGCGCCAGGTACAGCGCCGCGAATGCCGCAAGGATCCACCCGAGCGCACCCAAGACCTCGGGTGCCGGGCGAAGGAAGAAATCCTTCGTGAAGAAGTTCAGAAACTGCGGAAAGGCCAGGTCAATGCACGCGAGCACGACCGCGCACACGAGGTCGAAAAAGAAGAGGAACTTATATGGCTTGTAATAGCCGACGAACTTCTTGAATACTTCGCTTGCGGCCACGCGCGGCGTGGCGGCTTCCTCACCCGCGGCTGAGCGCGACGCGGCCGCCGCAGCTAGTCGTGACGCGGCCGCCCCTTCACCCGCAGCGGCGCATGACGCGGCTGCCGCAGTTGAGTGCTGCGTGGCAGCGGCTTCTTCGCTCACGACAGCGCGCGGCGCGTCGGCTTCCTCGACCGCAGTCGAGCATGGCGTAGCCGCCTTCTCGCTCGGACGCTGCGACCGCGCCCCTTCACTTGCCGCTTGTTCGCTCTGCTCTTCGCTCATGTCCATGGCATGCCTCCTTGTATGCGCAAGGTTCGCATGATAGCCGAAAGCATAAGAGCGCGCATGCGCATAAGAATCCCTTGGCGGATGTGGCTCGCCGTTTGCAAGAGCGAACAAGCCCTCTGGCTTGCTCCGTTCAGTCGGCTCTCGTGAGAACGTGAAAGAGCCCCTTGGCGGGTTGGTTCGCTGTTTGCAAGGGGGTTGAGGGGGAAGCGAACCACGCCCGCCGAGGGGCTCTTCTGTTGTTGGGAGGGGGGTGGGAGGCCCCATGCGCGGAGGCCGGCCGACATCGCGACGCTTTTCGCGATAGGGACACACCGGACCCTCCGTGCACGGAAGCCGGCCGAATCCGTGACGCTTTTTTCGATAAGGACACGGACTCCGGCAGGAAAGCCGCCTGCCGAGCGCCGTGCAGGAACCGTGCTGCGCGTTTCCCCAGGTCGGAGTCTGCCGTCGCGAGGAAAACCGAGCGGGGTGTCCTCGCCGGAGGCCGAATTCGTGTCCCTATCGCCAAAAGCGTCACGGATTCAGGGCGTTTTCGCGCACGGAGCCCGCGGAGGGGGCCGGCCGCCGCCGGAGGGAGGGGAGCGGCGGCCGGGAACGTCGGGACCAGGCCAGGAGGTGAAAAAGGGACTGTCCCTTTTTCACATTGCCCGGGGGGACAGCGCTTGATCGCGGCCTAGTAGAACATGAACACGGACAGGCCCAGCTCGTAGAACGCCACGCGGAGGCAGACGCAGCCGATCAGCGCGCACACGACGCCCGCGGCGCCGAGGGCGAGCCAGGACTTGCCGCCCTTCTTATGGGCGAGGACCGCGCAGGCCACGGGGGCCAGGGCGCCGACCACGATCACGCCAAGCCACACCAAGGGGGCGAGCTCTCCCGAGAGCACGTTCGTCTCGGCGGCCACGTCCAAAAGCGGCGAGGTCGGGGTGGTCGGGTCGAAGTGGTAGCCGACGTCGGCGAAAGAGCCCGCGGAGGCCTGCCACACGGCCACGAGGGCGACGGAGAGGACCGCGCTCGCGACGGAGCCGGCGACGGCCGCCAGGCCGCCGAGCTTGGACTCGCCGCCCTTCAGGGCGAGCATCGCCATGACGGTGAGCGCGCCGAGCGCGGCGGCCTCGCCGAGCTCGACCAAGGGCCACACGACGGTGTCCCACGCGGGGCGGGCGGCCATCATGTAGGAGTGCGCGCACACGAGGGCGAGCACCGCCGAGATGGCGATGGCCACGACGGCCAGCCACTTCGGCACAGTGCCGCCGTCCTCGCTCTTGCGCAGCATGGCGAAGTAGACGACCGCCACGACCACGAACACGACGATCGCGATCAGCTCCTGGGTGATGCCGGAGGTGATGTGGCCGAAGCCGTTGAAGATGCGCTCCCAGTGCTGCAGGTGGAAGAAGACGGCGATGCCGGAGAGGGCCAGGAGCACGACCGACGCCACGACGGCCGGGACCTGGACCTCGCGCCCCTCGCCCTTGAGGGCCAGGACCGCCTGGGCGCCGAAGGTGCCCGCGGACCACGCGACGAGCGTGGTGAACAGAATCAGAGGCCATTGGAGTTCCATTGCCTCACTCCTTTCTTGACAGGGCGCCGCGCACGTCGATGCGCTTACGCAGCACCCTTTCTTGGATACGGAGGGCAACGATCGCGTCGCCCTCCGGCCGGATGTCCAAAGCAGAGGCGCCTCTGACTATTCCCCGCCCTGCCACGTGCGGTTGCGCAGGACGTAGACGAACGCAGGATCATTGCCGGCGTTCGGCAGATGATGGATGTCGCTCTCGGCGTACTCCTGCACGCACTCTTTCAGCGTGATGCGCGTCTTCTGGCCCTTCTCGTAGGACGGGTCACCCTCGGTGACGTCGACCACCCACGGAGCCTCGAAGGAGTCCACGCCCTCGTCCAGGTCGCCGAAGAAGCGGGCGCGGCCGCCGCACTGGGCGACGCAGGCCGGCAGCTCGCCCTGGGAGATGCGCTGCTCGCAGAGCGTGCACTTCTCCACGACGCGCTCCTCCTCGTTGAGGTAGCGGACGCCGTAGGGGCAGGCCATGGCGCAGAACTGGCAGCCGATGCACTTGGACTTGTCAATCTGCACGGTGCCGTCCTCCAGGACGTGCGACGCCTCGGTCGGGCACACCTGCACGCAGGCGGGGTTCTTGCAGTGCTGGCACTGGACGGTCAGGAAGTACATCTCCACGTTCGGGAAGACGTCGCCTTCGCTCTTGGGGTTCGGGCCGATGCGCAGCGTCTTGTTCCAGAAGTTGCCGATCGGCACGCCGTTGAGGGCCTTGCATGCCACGGAGCAGGCGAGGCAGCCCACGCAGCGGTTCAGGTCGGTCGCGATAGCGTAATGCGTCATCTCTTACGCCTCCTCGTCATGCATCTCGTAGTTCGGCAGCCATTCCTTCAGGCGCGGGTCGGACGCGTCGTGGATGATCTCGTTGCCGTTCTTGTCGCACGGCACCGGGTTGCCGAACGGGCTGTTCTCCGGCGTGGCCTTGTAGATCTTGACCGGGTAGGCGCGCAGGTAGCTCGTGCCGGAGATGCGGTCCTGGTAGCCCTTGCCCGTGGTGACCAGGCAGTTGCAGCCGCACAGGTCGAAGCCCTTGTCGGCCTGGTCGAACTCGGGGAACCACCACTGGTGCTCCAGGTTGACCACGCCCTTGTCGATGCCGTGGTACAGGTCGGCCGTCTGGCGGATCTTGCCGTTGTCGTTCTCGATCCACACCCAGTCGCCCTGCTCGATGCCCAGCTCCTCGGCGTCAGCCGGGTTGATCTCAACGCGCGGCGCCGGCCAGAGCTCGCGGCACCACGGGAGCTGACGGTGCTCAGAGTGGAAGTAGGTCGGGATGCGGCGGCCGGTGGTGGCGATGTAGGGGTACTTCTCGCACATCTCCGGGTCGGCAATCGGGCTCAGCGGCGGCTCCTTGTAGGTGGGCAGGAAGTCCTCTTCGTCGTCCGGCATGAAGGTCTCGATGCGCGTGTTCCAGATTTCCATCTTGCGCGTCGGGGTGCCGAAGCCGGGCTTCGCGAACTCCTCGAGCGCGTTCTTGTCGCCAAAGGCCTTGAGCGGCATCATGCCGGTCTCGTAACGACGATAGGTGCCCCAGGTGTCCGGCGCGATGACCTTGCAGTCCTTCCAGCCGTTCTCCTCGAAGTCCTGCTTGTACTCTTCCCACGTGATGGGGTCGCCGTTGCGGCCGGTGTTGAGCATGATGTCGAGGTTTTCGATGCGGTCCGGCCACTTGTTGTCGTCCGGGCCCCACTGCACGCCCATCTCCTGGAAGATGCGCGTGGTGATCTCGATGTCGTGCAGCGTGTCGGCCGGAGGCTCGATGGCGCGCACCGTGGCGCCCTCGCCACCGGACGGGCCCTGCGACAGGCGCGGGCAGTCCGTCTCGAGCCAGTGCTGCGCGGGCAGCAGGATGTCGGACATGCCGGCCGTCGGGGTCTTCCACAGGTCCTGCGTCACGAAGAAGTCCACGTTCGGGAACGCCTGCCACTTCTGCAGGGAGTTCGACATGCACATGAAGTCGCCCGTGGAGGACCAGCCGAACTTCAGCGGGTACGGCTCGCCGGTCTCGACGGCCTTCCAGACGGACGCGTCGTCAGCCCAGCCCTGCCACCAGCCGAGCAGCGGGTAGTCGTCGATGCCGACCATCTTGTTGAACTGCTCGGCGGAGATGTTCGGGATGCCCGGCGCCACGGCGCCCAGGCCCGCCTTGAACACGAAGTCGCCCTGCGTGCCACCACGGTGGCCGGCCGGAACGTCCCAGTTGCCGGTCAGACCGATGTAGGTGTCCATGGCACGGACCATGGCGATGGCGTTGCAGCTGTGCTCGATGGCCAGCTGGTACTGGATGCCGCCGTTGCCGTAGCCGGTGGACGGGTCAAGCCTCGTCATATGGGTGAGCGCGGCCTGCTCGATGGTCTCAGCCGGCACGCCCGTGATCTCGGCGACCTTCTCGGGCGTGTACTCGCTCACGCGCTCGACGAAGTACTCCCAGACCGGCTTGACCGTGGAGGTGCGGCCGTCCTTGAGCGTGACCTCGAACTCGCCGAACAGCGCCGGGTCGATCTCCGGGTTGAACGGCGTCGGATCGGGCACCCAGCCCTGGGACACGCCCGGAATCAGGTGCTCCTGCATGCCCTCGTGACCGGCCGTCGGCGGAGTCCACGTTTCGCCTTCCCACAGGCCCGTGCCCGCGTCGAAGTACGTCATGCGGTTGTTCAGGTTGTCCCACACCATGAACTTGTGCGGGTCGCCGTCCTCCTTGAGGTCGGACTCCTTCAGCAGGCGCGTCTTCACCTCGTAGGTGCCGCGCGTGAAGCGGTAGTCCTCGAAGCCGCTCGGCTCGACGTCGTTGCACACGAGGAAGGGGCCGTTCGTCCACTTCTTGGCGAAGAGGTCGTCGTAGAGCTCGTTGTTGATGAGCACGTTCAGCCAACCCATGATCATGGCGCCGTCGGTGCCGGGGCGCAGGTGCAGCCAGACGTCGGCCTCCTTGCCCAGGTTGGTCAAGCGCGGGTCGACGATGATGTGCGTGTCGGCCTTCTCGGCAACGTCGACGACCGTACGGCACGAGTCGTCGTAGTTGGACAACTCAGGACCGGTACCCCAGGACGTGTAGACCTTCGGGCGGCCGACCGTCTCCATCCAGGACGCTTGCATCATGGAATTGAGGGCTGTAGCGAAGAATCGCGGGCCTTTGCAGACCTGCCACGGGATGCACATGTTAGGCGAGCCAGTCAGCTGGCCCAGAGCGCCGTACGCCATCATGCCCCAGATGCGGCTCGTGCCGGACAGGCCGAAGACGGTTTCGCCGCCGTAGCGGTCGATGCACTCCTGCATCTTCTGCGCGATGGTGGCCATGGCCTCGTCCCACGAAATGCGCACCCAGCCCGGATCGTCCTCGCCGCGCGCGTTCGTGCGCTTCATGGGGTAGTACAGGCGGTCGGGATGGTAGGCCGCCTGCAAGGACGCCTGGCCCTTGCTGCAGTGGTTGCCCATGGACTGGAAGGCGCTCTCGTCGCCCTCGGTACGGATGGCGCGACCGTTCTCAACGATGACCCAAACGCCGCACTCCATCTTGCCGCAGCCGCGGCAGCACGAGCGCACGCGCTTGGTCTCCCCCGTCGTGGAGCTCGCTGCGTTCGGCGACTCAGCCAACGCAGTGGTCCCCACCGTGGACGCCGTCGCGACCGCCGCCGCCGTGATGGCGGACAGCTTCGTGAACGCGCGACGCGTCATAGAAAGCTTGCTCATGCATCCTCCTCTCGGATTTCCAAACAAGCCCACCGTACGCGCCGGAAAGGGGCCGGAAAATCGAGCGCGATGCGTCATATTGCAATATCGTGCGATTCGCACGATGCCTTTGACCAGGAGTTTTGATGACACCTTGAGAATCGGACAACTTCACGCCGCCGTGCCCGCTACCCCTGCCTATAATGGCCGCGGGGGAGAAACAAGGGGGATGTTATGGCCGATGAGGTGCACAAGCCAACAGCCAAGATGCCGGCGCGCGATGCGGTCGAGAGCATGTTCTCACCCGGCGTGATCTGCCTGGGGCTGGCGCTGGGGTGCAACCTTTCGTGGGTCATGATGGCGTTCCAAAGCCTGGGAATCTTTCATGACCAGCCGGACCCCGAGGCGGTGCTGGACACTACCTATCTCATTTCCATCATCGTCTCGATCGTGACGTACCTTGTCGTCGCGGCGCTGCCGAAACGCTTCCGCGCGCTTTCGGGCACGACCGCCGTGAACGTCGCTTTCCCCATCGGCGTGGCCGCGAGCACCGTCCTCATGTTCTTCGGCACCACTACCACGGCCGCCGGGATGGCCTGCATCGTAGCGGGCGGCGTGCTTTCCGGCATCTTCACCTCGCTGTTCATGATGCATTTCGGCATCCTCTTTAGTATGTTGAAGACCAAGACCGTGGTCGCCATCACGTCGATTGGCTACGCGCTCTCAACGCTGCTGTTCTTCCTGTACCTATTCTTCCGGCCTTTGGAGGCCACGGTGTTCTGCGCCAGCATGGCACCCATCGCCGGCGTGCTGCTCACGCAAGGAACGAACCTGCTGCAACTTCAGAAAAAGCAGCCGATCGAGCCGCTTCCCGAGCAGACCCCGCCCACGGACGTAGAGGACCGCCGTCAGCTGCGCGATCTGGTGCTCACGTTCTCGTGCTGCATGCTGCTGTCTGGCTTCGTGTACGAAATGGCGCGCACCGTGTACGTGCAGGTCGGCCAGTTCGCTGCGCAGGACGTGACGACGTACGCGCTCACGCAGGGCGGCATGGCAAGCGTGGTCACGCTGGCGGCCATCGTCGTGACGCTGGCGATTCTGTCCTCCAACAGCGCGCGAGCTCCCGAGGTGTGCTACCGCGTGTTCGTGTTCTTCCTGGTGCTCGCTGCCCTGGTGCTGCAGCTGCCGATCGTGCTCCCGCAGGTGACCGTCACCTTCCCGCTTGCCGTGAACGCAGCGGCGTTCCAGTGCCTCAACATGATGATGTGGCCGCTCGTCTGCGGCGTGTGCAACCAGTATTTGGGCTCGTGCGTGCGCTCGTTCGCGCTGTTCCGCGCGGCATGGGCGGCAGGCCCGCTGCTCGGCATGCTTGCGGGCCGCTGGCTGTGGGCCGGCATTGGGCTGACGCACCAGTCGGTGTTCTTCGCGTCCGCCGCGTGCGTGTTGTTGCTGTTCGTCATGAGCAATTTCGTGTTCACCGAGGCGAAGCTCTCCCGCGCGCTCAATATCCTGCCCATCGAGCGCCGGCGCCGCTTCCAGGACAAATGCCAGGCGGTCATCGAGCGCTACGGCCTGACCGAGCGCGAGGGCGAGATCATGACCATGTTCGCGAAGGGGCGCAACTTGCCCTACGTCATGGAGGAGCTCGTGCTGTCGAAGAGCACCGTCTCCACGCACCGCCAGCACATCTACAAGAAGCTCGGCGTCCACTCCGCGCAAGAGATGATCGACCTCATCCAGCGCACGGAGCGCTAGCGGGAACGGAGCCGCGATCAACATGGACAGCAGCTGCGCGCAAGGGACGGCTTTCCTCTTTCGCGCAGCGTGCGATTGCGCGGCGTCGAGCAGTGAGCGCCTGCCTGCTTCCACTCACCCCTGCAGCTCAAATCGAAGTTTTTGGCAATAATCTCCGCCCACTGCAGCAGATGCGCCAATTATTTCCGTTCTCAGCCTCGGATGAACATAGCGCGAACTCCCTGACCAGGCATTTTACTTGGAAAGCATTTGGAAAGAGGACACGATTCCGCACTCGCTCGCCCCGGAAGGGATACTCGACGGAAATTCTGGTCGAAAACCCGGAAATCAGTTGCAGGTTTGGCAATTATTTTCGTTGAGTGTTGCAGTAGTGGCGTAGGACGAATCCACATGCGCGAGGGCGTCACGAAGGACGGCGCCCTCTGGCTTGTTCGGCTCGGCCAGTCCCGCACGAATGCGGAAAAGCCCCTCGGCGGGATGGCTCGCTGTTTGCAAGGGGAACTGGGGAAAGCAAGCCACGCCCGCCGAGGGGCTCTTCGGTTGTGGAGAAGCCGGCCGCCGCCGGAGGGAGGGGAGCGGCGACCGGGATGTGAAAAAGGATGTGAAAAAGGGTCAGGCACTTTTTCACGTTTCCCGCGGTGCCCGACCGGGGCCCGAAGGCCCGGGCGGCGCGCGGCGGGAGGCCGCCGGACGGCCCGCCGCGCCGTCCGGCGGGACGGCGCGGCGATTGCCCTTAGTAGAACATGAAGACCGAAAGTCCCAGTTCGTAGAACACGACGCGCAGGCAGACCGCGCCGACGACGGCGCACGCGGCGCCGGCGGCGCCGAGGGCGAGCCAGGACTTGCCGCCCTTCTTCTGGGCGAGCACGGCGCAGGCGACCGGGGCGAGCGCGCCCACGACCACGATGCCGAGCCACACGAGCGGGGCGAGCTCGCCGGAGAGCACGTTGGTCTCGGCGGCCACGTCCAAAAGCGGCGAGGTCGGGGTCGTCGGGTCGAAGTGGTAGCCCACGTCCGCGAAGGAGCCCGCGGAGGCCTGCCACACCGCCACCATCGCGACGCTCGCCACGGCGGATGCGGCGGCCAGCACGGTGGACACGAGGCCGCCGAGCTTGGACTCGCCTCCCTTGGCCGCGAGCATCGCCATCACGGTCAGGGCGCCAGCGGCGCCGCCGGCGAGCAGCATGGCCAGGGGCCACACGACGGTGTCCCACGCCGGGCGCGCGGCCATCATGTACGAGTGCGCCGACACGACCGCGAGCACGACCGAGATCGCGATCGCGACCACGGCCAGCCACTGCGGCACGGTGCCGCCGTCGCTGCTCTTGCGCAGCATGGCGAAGTACACCACGGCGACCACCACGAAGACCACGATGGCGATCAGCTCCTGCGTGATGCCGCTCGTGATGTGGCCGAAGCCGTTGAAGATGCGCTCCCAGTGCTGCAGGTGGAAGAA